>JAFVWO010000061.1 GCA_017501625.1 Alistipes sp. | reverse complement strand
TACATTTTTGTAACCCGCACCACCAAGAAGCACTACCCTCGACCTTGCGGGTATATAAAAGTATACCCGCAAAAACAATCGTCATCGCGCGTATACTTGCAATTCCTTGTGAGAGTGTCGTTTATTTCGTGCCGATAAAGAGAAAGAGCGGATGGGATGTACGAGAGTTTCTTGTCAGAAGGGCGCCGAGTGCTACACTCGGCAAAAATGCCACCGATGGGTCGCACCAGTTTCTTGTCAGAAGGGGTTAGCTGTGGCCTCGATAAAGAGAAAGCCCGGATGGGACATACTTAGCGTATTTCCCATTCGGGCTTTTGATTGAGAGGTCGCAGATGACCCCTTATCACAAGAAACTAATCTTCGTCGGTGTCGGTGTACTCCTTAAGAAGCTTCTCCTGAACATCGGCGGGCACCTGCTCGTATGATGCGAACTGCATGGTGTAGGTCGCAGCTCCCGATGTCAACGATGACAACGATGTAGAGTAGCGGTACAACTCTGCAAGAGGCACACGTGCGTTGAGACGGTCGAAGCCCTTGTCCGACTCCATACCCATGATCATAGCACGGCGGTTCTGAAGGTCGCTCATCACGGCACCCATATACTCGCTCGGCGTGAGAACCTCGACGTTGTAGATAGGCTCCATAATCTTAGGTCCTGCGTTGCGGAAGGCCTCCTTGAAGGCATTACGGCCGGCAAGCTTAAACGAGAGCTCGTTTGAATCTACCGGGTGCATCTTACCGTAGTAGATGGTAACGCGGATGTCGCGGGCGTAAGAGCCTGTCAACGGACCCTCGTCCATCTTCTCCATGATACCCTTCAAGATTGCGGGCATGAAGCGTGCATCGATAGCACCACCAACGATAGAGTTGTAGTACTGAAGCTTACCACCCCATGGAAGGTCGTACTCCTCCTTGCCCTTAACGCTCACGGCAATCTCCTGACCGTTAACCTTATACTTCGTAGGCTCGGGCATGCCGTCGTAGTAGGGCTCGATGACCATGTGAACCTCGCCAAACTGGCCTGAACCGCCCGACTGCTTCTTGTGGCGGTAGTCGGCCTGAGCAACCTTGGTGATAGTCTCGCGATACGGAATCTTAGGAGCGAAGTACTCAATCTCCATTTTATTCTCTGTCGAGAGGCGCTGCTTGAGGATGTTGAGGTGGTGCTCACCCTGACCCTGTATGATTGTCTGCTTAAGCTCCTTAGAGTACTCAACGAGGATTGTGGGGTCCTCATACTTGGCGTCGTTGAGGAGCTTGCCGAGCTTCTCCTCGTCGCCCTGCTCCTTAGCCTTCACGGCAGCGCGGTAGCGAGGCTCGGGGAAGACGATAGGCTCAACAGTCACGGGCGCTGCGGGCGCTGCGAGGGTGTCGTTAGTACGTGTGCCCTTGAGCTTCACGGTGCAGCCGATGTCGCCGGCCGAGAGCTCCGTAACCTTCACGCGGTTCTTGCCTGCTACGGCGAAGAGCTGCGAGAGCTTCTCCTTATTGCCTGTGCGTGAGTTCACGAGCTCCATACCCTCGGTAATCTTACCGCGCACCACGCGGAAGTAGGTAATCTCACCGATATGCTGCTCAATCTGGCTCTTGAATACGAATGCTACAGCGGGCTCCTCGGCATTAGCCATGAGCTCCTCGCCCTCGGTTGAGAGGAATGCGGGAGCCTTCAACGGACCCGGTGCTACGTTGATGATGAACTCCATGATACGCTTCGTGCCGATGTCGCGCTTACCCGAAGCACAGAAGATGGGCATAATATCGCGCTTAGACACGCCGAGCTTCAAGCCCGAGCGGATGTCGTCCTGCGTGAGCGAGCCCTTCTCGAAGTAGAGCTCCATGAGGGCATCGTCGTATACGGCAGCGGCCTCGGCAAGCTCCTGATTGAGCGCGTTGGCGCGGTCCATCTCGCTCTCGGGAATGGGGTGCTCCTCGCGCTTGCCATTCTCGTCGACAAACTTATACATCTTCATCATCAACACGTCGATGAACGAGTCGAAGCCTGCACCCTGATTTACGGGATACTGAACGATGACGGGCTTAACTGAAGAGTTGGCGCGAATACCCTCGACCGTAGCCTCGAAGTTGGCCTTATCGCCATCGAGCTGGTTTACGACACCGATGAGTGGCTTGTTGAGGATGCGTGCGTAGCGCGACTGAAGCTCCGAGCCTACCTCCCAGCCGTTCTGTGCGTTGAGGACCATGACGCCCACGTCACCTACCTTGAAGGCCGAGAACAACGAGCCACAGAAGTCGTCCGAACCGGGGCAGTCGATGATGTTGAGCTTGCGGTCCATGAACTCTGTGAAGAGGGTTGTAGAGTATATCGAGCGTTTGTATTCGTGCTCGATATCCGTGTTGTCCGAGATTGTATTGTTATTCTCGATACTACCCCTGCGGTCAATAACCTTACCCTCGAAAGCCATTGCCTCTGCAAGGGTAGTTTTTCCGGCGCCGGGCGCACCAATAAGAACGATGTTCTTAATCTCTTTTGCTGAATAGTTTTTCATAGTATATTAGTTTTTTAGGTTTTTTCTCTCTCCAAAAAGGCCTGTTGCTCAACCGCGAAGTCACCCCACAACAGCTTAATGAGCTTTGCGGATTATAAAGTTAAATACTTTTTTTCAATCTGCAAAATATTAAATCAAGAAAGTGCATAATTCAACCTTTTTTTGGCTTTTTATGCCGCCATTATGCCCCCTATATGCACACTTTTGTTCGGTGTGAGCCGGTGAGCGACACAACAAATAAGCCCTCCAAAAGGAGAGCCGTCAAATAGTATAAATATCTTCTTTTTTGTTGCAAGATAAGGATATACCTATATTTATATATATTAGGTCAATGGTTGAAGCGCATGTCGTGTTCCATACGTCGCAGTTTGCGTATTTGGAAGTAGAGGAGTGTTCCCGCGACAATGACAGCCAACAAGTCGGCTATGGGCATCGACACCCACGCGCCCACGGCACCATACTTTGGCGTGAGCGTGAGTAGTAGCGGGAGGAGGAACAGCATCTGGCGTGTTGTCGAGAGGAACATAGCCAGTGGTGCACGGCCGATATATTGGAAGAAGCTGCCGGCGACAATCTGGAAGCCCACGAGCGGGAAGACCATCATCGCGATGCCGAGGCCTTGGGCTACAACGTCGACCATAGCTTGGTCGGCGATGCCGTTGTTCGTGTCGACGAAGGCTGCGGCAACCTGCGTGGGGAAGAGAAGGCCGATAATGAAGGCGAGGGTCGTGACACACGTGGCAGCAATGATTGTATATTTGAGCACCGTGATAACGCGCCCATATTGTTTCGCACGTAGTTATACCCCACAATGGGCTGCATGCCCTGATTGAAACCCTGACCCACCATGATAAAGAGGAGTATCACGCGGTTCATGATGCCATAGGCGCCAACATATACGTCGCCCACATTGCCGTCGAATGTCGCTGCCGAGACCACATCGAACTCTCCCGTGCCACCATAGCGCAGAAGGGCCGTGTTCATAAAGCGCGTAACCAACGATGCACAGACGTTCAACAGGAACGGCGCCATGCCGATAGATATTATAGCCTTGATAATCGGCATCTTGAAACGTAGGCTGCGACCTCTGAAGCGCAGGAAGCTACGCTTCGACGTGTAGTGATGTATCTGCACGCTGAGGGCTACTGTTTGGGCTATGACGGTCGCTAATGCCGAGCCCTCGATGCCCCAGCCGAAGCCAAAGATAAAGAGGGGGTTGAGCACGGTGCATAGGGCCATCGACAGGAGCATGATATACATCGCCTTGCGTGGGTAGCCCGAGGCGCGTAGCTGCTCGTTGAGGCCGAGGTATAGGTGCGTGATGATGTTACCGAACATTATGATGCGCATAAACCTGCGCGCGTAGTCCAACGTCTCGGCACTCGCCTCGCCACCCGAGAAGAAGAGGAGTATCGGGTCGAGGAAGAAGAGGAAGATGAGCATGATGCCCACACCGAGCGTGAGGTTGAGCAATACGGCATTGCCAAGGATGTCCTCCGCTGCTCGCTTGTTACCCTCACCAAGACGTATGGATATGCGTGCCGCGGCACCTACGCCTACCATGGCACCAAAGGCCGAGGCTATGTTCATTATGGGTAGTGTCACGGCCATACCCGATATGGCAGCGCCACCTACGCCGTGGCCGATGAATATGCTGTCGATGATGTGGTATAGCGACGAAGAGGCCATAGCAATGATGGCCGGTATGGAGTACCGCGCCAAGAGCTTGCCGAGTGAGTCGGTGCCAAGCGATATAGTATTGTTCTGTACTGTTGCCATCCTCTATTGTGGTCTGCAAAATTACTAATTGTCGGCAAACTGAGCAACGGCAATCACCATATTATCCTCGGTTGTGGAGATATTGACTAACGCTGTAGTCTCATTGCCTAATCGCGCCTCTATACACCGCCTGTCGCTGTCGAAGGCTGTGAGCACGATGTCGTTGCGGAGCTCCGCGCCCTTGTGCCCATAGAGTTTGTATAGCGCCTCCTTTGCTGTCCATGCCATTGCCGGCCATAGGTCGTTGTCGCTAAGTGCTAACTCCGTAGCACTCATATATCTCGTTTTCGCATGCTCGAAGTTACGCTCCGACGACTCTATGTCGACACCCACAGCCGTGTCCGCTATCGCTACTGCGACGTAGCCACCACCGTGTGCCACGCTTATATGGGTGTCGGGGGTATCCACCACGGGGGCGCCCACATCGTTGTAGTCAATGACAACCCTAAGGCCAAGCTCACGGCGCACGACACGTCGCCATGCGAGGTGCTCGCCGCGGCGGCGCTCGTTCTGAAAGCGCGAGGCCGAGGCTATGTCGCCAGCTGTGATAAGGCTATCGCAGCAGGCGTAGACCGGAGGTATGGGCTCGACGAAGAGTTTAACCATCGACCTCGACCTTTATCTTGTCCACCCTTCGCCCATCCATTGTGGCGATGAAGAATTTCACGCCGTGCGACGATAGCTCGTCGCCACGACGTGGCAGGTCGCGCTTAAGCTCCATCATCAACCCTGCCAATGTCTCGGCATGACCCTCGACATCGCTGAAGGCATCCTCCTCGTAGCCTATGGCACGCACAAACTCGCCGATATGAATCTTGGCATCGAAGATATAGGTGCGCTCGCCAATCTTCTCGTATAGCTTATCTTCGTCATCATCGCTCTCGTCGGTAATCTCACCCACGACCTCCTCAAGGATGTCCTCCAGTGACACAAGACCCTGCGTTGCGCCATATTCGTCGACGACGATGGCTATGTGTGTCTTTTTCTTCTGAAACTCCTTCAGCAGGTCGTCAATCATCATGTGCTCGGGCACGAAGTAGGGCTTGCGCAACAGCTGTTGCCACTCGAAGTCGTTATCTTTGGCGATGTGGGGTAGTAAATCCTTGACGTAGAGCACGCCACGCACATCGTCGAGGTCGTCGCCATAGACGGGTATGCGCGAGTAGCCCTTTGTGACGATGGTGTTGCGCACCTCGTCGTAGCCCGCAGAGTACTCCAAGCCTGTGATGTCGACCCTCGAATGCATAATCTCGACAACCTCTGTCTGTCCGAACGATACGATGCCCGAGAGCATCTTCTGCTCCTCCTCCGAGCCTGTCTCGGTGAGATCCACGGCATCGGCAAGCTCCTCGATGGAGATTTCGGCATTCTTCGTAGCAAGGCGGCTCACGCGGCTCGAAGTGCGTATGAGGATAAAGGCCAACGGATATACCAACCAGCGTAAGAACTTCAGCGGCACTGAGAAGAAGGCCGCCATCCTCGCGGGACTCGCCTGTGTAAACACCTTGGGCATAATCTCGCCAAAGAGCAACAGCAGGAAGGTTATGACGATGGTGTTAAATATAAACTCCCACACGCCCGTGAAGATAAATATCTCGTCGACAAGCTGCGTGGCGATGATTACGAGGCAGATGTTTACCATGTTGTTCACTACGAGTATCGTCGCCAACAACCTATCGGGATTTGCCAATAGTTCGAGCACACGGTGTGCTGTGCTGTCGTTGCGCGTCTCGAAGCCCTCTATGTCGCTGCGTGTGAGCGAGAAGAATGCTACCTCGGAGCCCGAGGCCATTGCCGAGAACAGTAACAGTACTACAGTAAGAGCACCAAGGCCTACAACCGCCCAAATGTCGATGCTCTCCTTTATCATTATTGCATCCATCCGTCTACGTTTAGAAGAGTGAACCTACCGTGTTGTCGTTTGTCGTCGTCTCGCGCTCTTGGTCTATCGTCGTTGTACGCTGCTGGAAGATGGTGCGTGGGCGCGATTCGTTATCGGCCTCAAAGGGTGTATTGCGGCGCACGTATGCGGGGTTACGCTTCTGTAGGATAATCTGACGATAGCGATCCTGCTGTGGCGTGATTGTCACCACCTCGCGAGGCTTTGCAATCGTCGGCTTCTTCGGCTGGGGTGGCTTTATGGGCTCCTCCTCGCGCTTTACAACCTCCTCAAAGGGGTTATCCTCCTCGGGGTTGACATACTCTACGTTTATGTTGAGGTTCTTGCCGTCGGCAAAGCGCGTAGCTACGACGACAAGCTCCAACTCGTCGTCGGCCAGCGATGGCTTCTCGCTTGCTCCCCAGATGATGTCGGCAGCGTGGATGTTACCATCCTCGTCGGTATAGCTTGCATGCTTCTGGATATACTCCATCGCCGTTGTCACATCGTCCTGCGTGAGAAGGTCGATGTTCGACACCGAGAAGCTAAGTAGTATCTCCTTAGCACCCGAAATATGGTTGTCGTCGAGGAGCGACGAGGCAAGAGCGCCCTCGGCAGCCTCCAACGAGCGATTCTCGCCCACACCCTTCATCACCGACATGTGAGCACGGCCGCTACCACGCATCACGCGCTCGACATCCGCAAAGTCGACACGCACCAATGCAAACGATACGGTTATCAGCTCGGCAATACCCTTCGTCGCCATGCCGAGTACATCATCAGCCTTACCAAAGGCCTCCTTCAGCGGTAGCTTGCCGTAGAGTTGACGTAGGCGCTCATTGTCGATGATGAGCAGCGAGTCTACCCACTTGTTTAGTTCGTTTATACCCTCCACGGCGCTGTTGTAACGTCCCGGACCCTCCATGCGGAAGGGCATCGTTACGACCGCCACGGTGAGGATGCCGAGCTCGTGCGCGAGCTTGGCGATGACGGGCGAGGCTCCGGTGCCGGTACCACCGCCCATACCTGCGGCGATGAATAGCATCCTCACGCCCGATGTTTCGAGCAGGCTACGCAGCTGCTCCTCGCTCTCGATGGCATACTTACGTCCCACGGCAGGGTTGTTACCCGCGCCTATGCCCGGGCCTATCTGTATTTTATTTGCTACGGTGCAGTTGTTCAGTGCCTGCTTATCGGTGTTACACACTACGAAGTTCACGCCCGTGATATTCATCGTCTGCATGTGGTTCACGGCATTACCTCCGGCACCACCTACACCTATGACCATGATTATCGACTCGCTGTCGAACTGCATCGCAGAGAGGTTATCGCCGGCAATGGCCAGCGCCAACTCATCTGTTACTTTATTGTTGTTATCCATATACCTCGTTTGTAAATCGTCTGTTGCGGACTATCGACACCTCGTAGTCCTATATCTCCTGTTCGTCGTCGTTGCCGGCAAAGGCGCTGCCCATCTTCTCGAACTTATCTTTCATCCATCCGAAGAAGCCTCCACCCTGATTGCCTCCCTCAACCTCTATCTCCTCCATGCTGCTGGTCTCAGGGTCTATGGGCTTTATCGTCTCGTGTGCTGCCTCCTCGTTGTGTGGGCGCTGAGGCTCACGCTCGGGTGTAGTTGTCTGTCGCGTGGGGGCCGTGTGTGTTTCGGGCGTGTGGCCAGCAAATGTGGGGCGCTCGGCCACGGCGCAGCTGCCACGCTTGGCGCCATAGATGAGGAGCGATGCTACTGTGGCGTATGCCGATGTCGTTATATGCTCGGCCATGGTCTCGGTGAAGCCATACTCGGGGAATACCGAGCGCACATCGTCAATCTCGAGCTCGCGGGCAAAGAGCTTTTCGATGTTAGGCATTGCGGCACCACCACCCGTGAGTAAAACGATGGGGTTGAAGCGACTGCCGCAGCGTGCATCCTTAATCTCATTGCGCACCCACTCGGCAATTTCCGTCAGGCGTGCCTCGATGATTGCCGCAAGGTTGCGACGCAGGATATTCTTGGGTGTGCCATGACGTGCTGTCGAGAATATAATCTTATCATCGACAGTAGCCTCCGTGAGGGCTGAGCCATACTTCACCTTAAGGTTTTCGACATAATTTGCCGGTATGCCATAGGCGCGGATGTCGTCATTGAGGGCATTTACACCGAGGGGTATTGATGCTATGTATCGCACCTTGCCATCCATAAGCACAGATACGTCTGTGAGGCCGCCACCAAGGTCTATGATGATTGCTCCCTCCTCGATATCCTCAGATGTGGCTACCGAGAGGTGCGATATGAGTGTGTTGGGCACAAACTCCTTAACCTTGATGCCTTGGCGCAGAAGACACTGGCGCAGGCGCTCGCGCATCGTGCGGTCGGTGAGGATGAAGTTGTATGTCGCAGCGAGCACATGTCCGTATGCGCCCACGGGCACAGCCACCTCCTTCTCGTCAACCTTATAGCGCAGGGGCTCTATCGTTATTATCTCCTCGCGGTCGTCGGGGAGCTTCACGCTGCGCATGCGACGGTCGAGGTCTTCGAGGTCGCGCTCGGTAATCTGGTTACAGCCGTTGCCGAGCTCATCCTGCACATATACGTGGTCGTTCACCTGCACACAGCGTATGAAGTCGCCTGCCAAGCCGGCATACGCCTCCGTAATCTTTATGCCGAGTCTCTGCTCTATGCGCTCCTTGGCGCTCTTCACGGCGGCGCCAACCATCTCGTTGTTCTCCACGCGCCCGGCATTCACACCCTCGAGGGGCTCCGAGACGATGCCCATGATCTCCACACGACCATCATCCTCTACTGCACCAACAGCGATTACCACGTTTGACGTTCCCACGTCAATAGCTACAATCTGTTTACCTTTCATCGTTATATCTGTTTTTATCTATTCTTTGCGCTCTAATGCCTATTTGCATACCACCTGACCATCGTAGCGTAAGCTTATCTTTCGGTACTTATCCCAGCCTATGTTGTCCAACCCTTTGTGGTAGAATAGCAGGAGGTCGTCAAGCTTCTCTCGTAGCCTCTCTGTCGTGCCAAGGTCTATGACGAAGCGCCCCGAGCGAGGTATCATCGACAGTTGCAGAGGCTTACCCTCGCCGCCTGTGGCCACGAGTTGCACCACCTCGGCACTCCAGAAGTCGCTCTTACCTACGGCTATGAGAAACGCGATGAGGCTGTCAAGTTCGCTCTCGATGATGCGTATCTCCTTCTGCTTATGTCGTATGTCGCCTATGGCACTCTCTATGGCGGCAATATCACTCTTTATGCTACGCTCCACGGCACTATGGTTGGCGCGTGCTTCGCTCTTCCTCTGCTTAAGTGCGGCAGCCAATATCTCGGCCTCCTCGTCGGAGGTGAAGATGCCGCGCTTAACATTCATGCGTGTCACCTCGCGAAGTCGAGCGTTGTTATCCTTCAGTGCCTCGAAGTGTGGTATCTTCGACTCCTCAAGCTCCTCGATGCGCCTGTCGAGCAGGGCGATGGTGTCGGCAACCATATCTGCGATATAACCCATAAATGTAGGGTCAAAGAGCGGCCTGTAGTCACCCGTGATGACGGGTACGTGTACGCTATATCCATCCGTGGCGGGGAGCAGATATCCCTCCTTCGTCAGATACATGTCGTAGTCCGTAAATCGCAGTCGTGCTATGGGCTCACGCTGGCGTATGTCGATGTTAACATGCCCATCGTATGTGGTGTATACGTTAGCCCTCTCTACGGCGCTATGCTCGGCAAGCGTAGCCTCGATGGTCGCTATGTCTGTCTTGTCGAGAGGATGACCATCGGGCGTGAGGTTGTGTAGTGCCAACCACTCCTCAATCAGTCGATTGTCGATGAGTGGCGTGTTGCTACCACCCGTGATGGCTATCTTTGTGCTTCGTATCGCTGTCGTCGCGTTATGCTCCGCGGAGAGGCTGTTTGCCCATACTACCACAGCGATGACTAAGGCCCAAAGTGCTACAAACCCGATATATTTGCCAACTCTCTTAAGCATGCCTACTTACCAATCTTGTTACTTAGTACCTTGGCAACATCGTTGCATACCACGTCGATGTTACCCGCTCCAAATGTTACTACCACGTCGGTATCTTCATCCTTCAGGTGCTCGGCAAGGGCATCACGCTCCACAAGCTCCCACTCGGTCTTTATCGCTGCTCCTAACATCTCCGAGCAAACGCCCTCGATGGGGAGCTCGCGAGCCGGGTATATGGGCAAGAGTATCACCTTGTCGGCTAACGATAACACCTCGGAAAACTCCGCTGCAAAGTCGCGCGTGCGGGTGTAGAGGTGAGGCTGGAATATGGCCGTGAGCCTACGCTTGGGGTATATCTCCCTTAGCGATGATATTGTTGCACGCAGCTCCTCGGGGTGGTGGGCATAGTCGTCGATATATACCTGCGTGGGGGTGTTGAGATATACCTCCATGCGGCGCTTGACACCCTCGAACTGCGATAAAGCCTCGGCTATGGCGCCACCGTCCAGCTCCTTACCCTCAATCTTTGCGGCACACCACAGCATTGCCACGGCAGCTACCGAGTTTTCGACATGCACCTTGCCCGGGATGCCGAGGACACAACCCTCAATCCTGCCGTCGGGTGTAACGATGTCGTAGCTGTAGCGGCCATCCTCGCGTAGTGTGATATGCTCGGCATGGAAGTCGCCACCGCCATCTGCCGAGTAACGATAGAGGTTGCGATGCGAGGTGTCGAACTTCAGGTCTATGCTCTCTTTGAGTATCAATGCACCTCCCGCCTTTATCTGCGCTGCGAACTGCTCAAAGCTCTCCTTCATCGCCTCTGCCGTGCCGTAGATGTCGAGGTGGTCGGCATCCGTTGCCGTAATCACCGCCACATCGGGATAGAGGCGAAGAAACGAGCGGTCGTACTCGTCGGCCTCGAGGACAAGGCGTCGTCCCGTGCCCAAGACGAGGTTCGAGGCGAAATTTCGCGATATGCCTCCGAGGAAGGCGCTACCCTCCTTTGCTGCGGCATGGTTGAGCCATGCTGCGAGGGTCGATGTCGTCGTCTTGCCGTGTGTACCTGCCACAGCCATGCCCAACTTACCCGCTGCGAGGTGTCCGAGCATCTGCGAGCGCTTCTCTATCTGAAAACCCCTCTCGCGCAGCCATGCCCACTCGCTGTGGTCGGCAGGTATTGCCGGCGTGTAGACAACGAGAGTCTCTTCCGCGTTGCGCATAGCCTCAGGTATAAGCGCGGGGTCGTCGTCATAGTGTATCGTAGCACCCTCAGCCTCGAGTGCGCGTGTGAGGGGTGTCGCCGTGCGGTCGTAGCCCGCCACGGCATAGCCCTCGTGCATGAAGTAGCGCGCAAGGGCGCTCATGCCTATGCCTCCAATGCCGAGGAAATATATGTTTCGAAACCTACTCTTCATCGTGTTTGCTGTTGTTTAATTTTGGGCAAGTACCTCCTCTACCACCGCGACAACCCTCTCTGCCGAGTCGCTAATGGCAAGCTTAGAGATGTTGGCCTTGAGGGTGGCAAGGCGCTCCTTATCTCCGGCCAGTGCCACAGCCTCCTTCATGCCTCGTGCTATGGCCTCGCTGTCGCGCACAACCTCGGCAGCACCCTTCTCAACAAGCGCCATGGCATTCTTGGTCTGATGGTCCTCTGCAACATTGGGCGAGGGGATAAATATCGTAGGCTTGGCCACAAGACACAACTCCGACACGGTGCATGCACCGCTACGCGAGAGCACCACGTCGGCCGCAGCATAGGCGTAGTCCATGCGGTCTATAAATGCTCCCTGCCAGATGTTCTTGGTGGGGTGTGCCGCAAGGAACTCACGCATCTCGCCCTCGTAGTATTTGCCCGTCTGCCATATCACCTGCACGGGAGCCACGCCATCAAGCCCCTTAATCCATGCCTTCATCATCTCGTTTTGTGTGCGAGTGCCGAGTGAGCCACCCACAACCAACACCACGGGGAGGGTGTCGTTGAAGCCGTAGTACGTGAGAGCCTCAGCACGATTGCTGCCCTCGGCCGTAAAGCGTCCGCGCAGCGGATTGCCCGTGAGCGTGATGCGCTCGGCAGGGAAGAAACGCTCCATCTTGTCGTAGGCGACACATATCCTATGCGCCCGCTTCGAGAGGAGCTTGTTTGTGAGTCCCGCGTAGGAGTTTTGCTCCTGTATCACCGTGGGTATGCCGAGACGCTGTGCTGCCCATAGCACGGGAGCCGAGGCATAACCGCCAAAGCCCACGACGATGTCGGCCTTAAATTCGCGGATTATGCGCTTGGCACGACGCACACTTGCTGCCACCTTGAAGGGTAGCGCAAAGTTAGACATCGTAAACCGACGCTGCAAGCCCGCAACGGGAAGACCCTCGATGCGATAGCCCAAAGCGGGTATCTTCTCCATCTCCATCTTACCCTCTGCACCCACAAAGAGGATGTCGACCTCCTCGCCATATTTACGCTTCAAAGCTTCGGCCACCGAAACTGCCGGATATATATGTCCGCCCGTACCTCCGCCCGATAGGATTATTCGTCTCATTTCGTATTCTTTATAGTAGCGTTTGTTGCACGATAACACACAGAGTGTCAGTACATTATCCCCGATTACGCTGGTCTTAGGGGATATGTGCGCAATTTCACCCTACAAAATTATACATTCCGCGCAAATTTTACAAATGTAAAATGGTGGTTTTTTTCGGAAATTTTGCGTATGTTTGCGAAGAATTTATGTGCAACAAAATTTCAAAAATAATGAAGAGACTTAATCTACTTTTTTCGGCCGTGCTCGTGCTGATGTTTATGGTTGGTTGCTCTGCGGAGAAGGAGACTCCCGCGAGTAAGTTTATCACCGTCGAGGATGGTCAGTTTATGCGTAATGGCGAGCCCTACTACTTCGTGGGTACGAACTTTTGGTATGGCGCAATCCTCGGCTCTGAGGGCGAGGGTGGCAATCGTGAAAGGCTAATCAAGGAGCTCGACTTTATGAAGGCTAACGGCATTGATAATTTGCGCATCTTGGTCGGAGGCGAGGGCGAAAACGGACTCCTCGGCAAGATTGAGCCTAACCTACAGCCCGAGCCCGGTGTATATAACGACGATGTGTTAGCCGGCCTCGACTACCTCATGATGGAGCTCGGCAAGCGCGACATGACTGCCGTGTTGTACTTCAACAACGCTTGGGAGTGGAGTGGTGGTTATACGCAGTATGTGGCATGGGCTAACGATACGCCGGTGTTGGTGCCGAGAGTCGATGGTTGGTTCTCGTATAACACCTTTGCGGGTGAGTTCGTGCGTAACGAGCGTGCCAAGGAGATTTTCTACAATCACTTACGCTATATCATCACCCGCACAAACCGTTATACGGGTGTGAAGTATATCGACGACCCCGCCATCTTCTCATGGCAGATATCTAACGAGCCTCGCGCCTTCAGCTCTAAGGATCAGGATAACAAGGAGGCCTTTGCCGCGTGGTTGGCCGAGAGTGCCCGCCTCATCCGCGAGCTCGACCCCAACCACATGATATCTACGGGCTCGGAGGGTTTCTACGGCTGTGAGTGGGATATGGATTTGTGCGAGCGCATACATGCCGTGGAGGAGATTTCGTATATCAACTGCCACGTGTGGCCCTACAACTGGAAGTGGCTGCGTGGCGACCACATGGAGGAGGACCTCGAGCAGTCGTGCGCGAATACCAAGGAGTATATCGACATGCACATCGAGCTTGCCGAGAAGATAAACAAGCCTCTTGTTGTCGAGGAGTTCGGTATGCCGCGTGACAATATGGACTTCCGCAAGCAGAGTGGCGTGACCTGCCGCGACAACTATTTCACCTTCGTTTTCGGCCTTATCGAGGATGCCTACAAGGTGGGTGGTAAGTTTGCCGGCTGCAACTTCTGGAGCTGGGGCGGCTATGCCGTTACGCACGTTGAGGACCACGAGTATTGGGCTAAGGGCGACGACTATACGGGTGACCCCGCGCAGGAGCAGCAGGGACTTAACTCGATATTTGTCGAGGACGAATCTACACTCGAGATTATCCGCTCGACAAACCGCGCTATCGGCAACCTCAAGTAGGTGCGATAGTCGTTGATTTTCCGGTGCTTCGCACCATCATTACAATAGCAGGTAGTACCTTTCAAGCAAGCTTGAGGAGCTACCTGCTATTGTAATGCTACCGCATGCGGTAGCAGAAAATCAACAATGTTTACACGGCTCGTATCATTTTATTTTGATTTATATTTACAATCCCTCCAAACCTCCCTTTGATAAGGGAGGCTTGTTGCAAGGCGTAGCCTTGCACACCTAAAGGTGTATATCCAAATTAATACTCGATATTCGCGCTATCGGTAATCTTAAGTAGGTGAGATAGTCGTTGATTTTCGGTGCTTCGCACCTCCTAATATACTATGAGCCTGCCTATCATTAAATGTTAGGCAGGCTCTTTTATGAGGTTGATAATTTACTAAGACGGACCACATTGTCCCTATATCTGCTTACGCATACGTGCAACGGGGATGTCGAGCATCTCGCGATACTTAGCCACGGTGCGTCGTGCTATGCGGTAGCCCTTGTCGTTGAGGATATCCATAAGGTTCTCATCCGTGAGTGGATGGCGCTTATCCTCGGTCGCGATACACTCCTGAAGGATGGTCTTAATCTCGTGGCTCGACACCTCCTCGCCCGACGATGTCTGCATGCCTTCCGAGAAGAGCGACTTCAACAATATTATGCCGAAGGGGGTCTGTATGTATTTGCTATTCACCACGCGCGAGATTGTCGACACATCGAGCCCCGTGCGGTCGGCTATATCCTTAAGTATCATGGGGCGCAGCTTGCTCTTGTCGCCATCGACGAAGTACTCCCTCTGGAAGTCGAGTATCGTCTGCATCGTGCGCATAAGCGTGTCGTGGCGCTGCTTGATGGCCGATATAAACCACTTTGCCGAGTCTATCTTCGACTTCACGAACTGCACAGCCTCCCTATCCTCGGCCTTAACAGTGCCGTCAGGGGCCACCATGTCGCGCATCATGTCGCGATAGCGGCGCGAGATGCGCACCTCGGGAATCCCCGCGGAGTTGAGAATAAGGCGCATGTTGCCATCGGTGGTGTCGAGCAGAAAGTCAGGGGTGATATATGGTGTGGCATCTATGCCTCCCTCGGTGTATAGGTTGCCGGGCTTGGGCGAGAGTGTGCGTATGTACTCTATAGCCTCACGAAAAGCCTCTTCTGTAACGCCAAGGCGTGCTATGAGTTTCTCATAGTGTTTCTTGGCGAAGGCCTCGAAGTGCGCCTTTATAATCTTGTGTGCCAATAGCTTGGCGGGACTGTTGAGCGACTGTCTGTGCATCTGCAACAGCAGGCACTCCTGCAACGAGCGGGCACCGATGCCTGCGGGCTCGAGCTCATGGACGATAGCGAGGATGCGCTCAAGCTCCTCGACCGAGACCTCCATGCCGCGCGTGAAGGCGAGGTCGTCAGAGAGGGAGTTCATGTCGCGACGTAGGTAGCCGTCGTCGTCGATGCTTCCGACGATATAGGCGGCAACGATGAGCTCCTCCTCCGTGAGCGAGCGGAAGCGTAGCTGCTCGATAAGCGACTCGCCGAGCGAGCGCCCCTCGGTGATGTATACGGGGCGTTGCTTGTCGTCCTTCGAGAAGTTGTTGATGCGAGCCTTGTACGAGGGGGTGTCATCCTCCTTGCCGATATACTCCTCTACCGATATCTTCTCGGGTGTGTCGCTCTCATCACTCTTGCTGTCGGCATCCTCCTCCAACACGATGTTTTCCTCAATCTCACGCTTGATGCGCTCCTCGAGCTGCATCGTGGGCAGCTCCAAGAGCTTTATCATCTGTATCTGCTGCGGTGAGATTTTGGTTTGCAGCGAAATTGTCTGTTGAAGTCTGTTTGCCATACGCTTCGATTATTAGTAAAAAATGCGAACAAGGCACATGCCGTTGTTCGCATTTCGGGATGGTTTAGAACTCGGCGTTCTTCGGTGTGCGCGGGAAGGGGATGACATCGCGGATGTTACCCATACCGGTAACGAAGAGAAGTAGACGCTCAAAGCCCAAGCCAAAGCCCGAGTGAGGTGCCGAACCCCAACGACGTGTGTCGAGGTACCACCATAGCTCCTTACGGCTCATGCCTAACTCGTCTACCCTTGCACAAAGCTTGCCAAAGTCGGCCTCGCGCTCCGAGCCACCGATAATTTCGCCAATCTGGGGGAACAATACATCCATGGCACGCACGGTCTTGCCGTCATCGTTCTGCTTCATATAGAAGGCCTTAATCTCCTTAGGATAGTTAATAAGGATAACAGGACGCTTGAAGTGCTCCTCGACGAGGTAGCGCTCATGCTCCGACTGAAGGTCGCAACCCCAGTCGCAGGGGAACTCGAACTTCTTACCCGAGGCCTTCAATATCTCGATACCCTCGGTGTAGTCTAAGCGCACGAAGTCGTTGTCGAGGACAAACTGTAGGCGCTCCAAGAGGCCCTTGTCCCACATCTTGTTCATAAACTCGAGATCCTCGCGGCAGTTGTCCAACGCATAGCGTATGAGGTACTTGAGGAAGTCCTCGGCAAGGTCCATATCGTCCTGCAACTCGTAGAATGCCATTTCGGGCTCAATCATCCAGAACTCGGCCAAGTGGCGCGGGGTGTTCGAGTTCTCAGCACGGAATGTGGGGCCAAAGGTGTAAATCTGACCAAGTGCCAGAGCACCAAGCTCACCCTCGAGCTGCCCCGAAACGGTAAGGCTGCAAGGCTTGCCGAAGAAGTCCTGAGTGTAGTCCACGGTGCCATCCTCGTTGCGCGGAGGATTCTGCATGTCGAGTGTCGATACGTTGAACATCGCACCTGCACCCTCGCAGTCCGAGGCGGTGATAAGTGGCGTATGCAAGTAGTAGAAACCCTTGTCGTTGAAGTACTTGTGGATGGCGTATGCCATGGCATGGCGGATACGCAACACAGCACCGAAGGTGTTGGTACGGGGGCGTAAATATGCTATATCGCGCAGGAATTCGAGCGTGTGACCCTTCTTCTGCAGGGGGTATGTCTCGGGGTCGGCCGTGCCGTAAATCTCGAGCCTCTCGGCCTGCACCTCGACACCCTGACCTGCGCCGAGCGACTGCACGAGCTTGCCATCAACGCGCAAGCAAGCGCCCGTAGTCACGCTCTTAAGCTCCGCCTCGTCAATTTTGGCGAAGTCCACAACTACCTGAATGTTTGCCACCGACGAGCCATCGTTAAGTGCGATGAAAGCGACGTTTTTGTTGCCTCGCTTTGTGCGCACCCAGCCCTTGACGGTGATATCTCTGCCATCACCCTCCATCTTGAGGATTTCGGCAATTCTTGTAAGTTTCATACTCTATATAATTTATTTCGTTTGTTTCGTTTGTTGGTATAACGCCATAGTAGGCCACAAAATTACTAATTTTTTTGCAAACGATTGCCGTCTTGTCACTTTTTTATACCTTTGTGCTAAATTTAGACTATGAAAAGATTACTTGTCCGCATATTTTTGCTCCTTGTGGCAGCACTTTTTTCGATTTACGACCTCTCGGCTCAGGCACGCATTGCTCGCACGGAGTTCGTATGCTACGATAAGCGCGAGGATGCCAAGCGCGACATCCGCACCAACAACGACAAATATATACCGCTAAAACCCACGCTTCAGTTCGAGGCCGCGGAGGGTGCTGTGCGTGCTGTCTATGAGCAGAGTTTCGATGTGCCCGCAGCGTGGAACGACTACAACGCCTATCTCCATGTTGAGAGTGTGGGCGCCGACTATACCGTATTTGTTAATGGTGAGCAGATAACCGCTCCCATCGACCAATTTACGCCTACGGATTTCTTGATTTCGCCATACCTCGATCAGGGCGAGAATACCGTGGCTGTGGTCATCGTCGACGAGGCTTTTATGTCGCTCTTGGACGAGGGGCTTGCGGAGGCCGTGCGCGAGCAGTTTGCCAACTGTTACATCTTCGCACAGCGCCGCCTTGCTGTCTACGATTTCAATGTGCGCATGCTTCCCGACACGCTCGATCGCTTCGCACAGTTGCATCTCGATGTTACTGTGGATAACTCGTTCTCTACCAATGAGGTCATAGAGGTGGGCTACGACATATACGACCCCGAGGGTAAGCTTATGGAGTATAGCGTTAATGACCTTGCGTTGGAGGGATTTACGCGCGACACGCTATTCTTTAAGCCCTACATATACCACTCTAACCCTAATCGTTGGTCGGCAGAGAATCCTAAGCTTTACTCGCTCACGCTCTATGTCAAGCGTAGCGGTATCCTCTGGGAGTATATACCTCTGAAAGTGGGCTTTGCGGAGTATGGCTATAACGATGCGGGGGAGATTACGCTCTTCGACACACCTCTGAAACTGAATAAGTGTAGCTACAATGCTGCGGTGGATAGCGCCACCACGGAGCGCGAGATTAGGGCGCTCAAGGCTAAGGGCATAAACTGTCTTGTGCCGAGCTACCCGCAGCCAAAGTGGTTCTACGCGATATGTGATAGGGTGGGTGTCTATGTTATCGACACCGCAGCAATATCGTCACCCACAAATGCCTCGAACCGCAATGTCGATGGCACACCGGCAAATGCACCATGGCTCAGGGATGACTACCTACGCCGTGTGGAGACGATGTATCGACGAGCACAAAACCATGTGTGTATCATCGCCTTCCGTCTTGGCAACGAGACTTCGGGCAATGGCTACAACATGTACTGCGCCTACGAGCTGCTGAAGTCGTTTGGCGACAGCCGAGCTGTCATCTACGAGGGTGCTGAGGGTGAGTGGAATAGCGATTTATAATGGTTGGCTATGAACATTGAGTTGATTGTTGTCGGCAAGACCGACATGAAGGAGGTTGAGATGCTTGTGGCGATGTACGCGAAGCGACTTAACCACTATGTACGCTTTGCCATAACGACAATTGCCGATGTGCGTAATACGAAGAAGCTCTCCGAGGGCGAACAGAAACGCCTCGAGGGTGAGGCTATACTGCGCCTCTTGACCCCCTCCGACTATGTCATGCTCCTCGACGAGCATGGCGCCGAGTTGCGCTCCATAGAGTTTGCCGACCTTGTCGAGAAGCGCATGTCTGCGGGCATCAAACGCCTTGTCTTTCTGATAGGTGGCCCCTATGGTTTCTCCGAGGCGGTATATGCTCGTGCCAATGGTAAGTTGTCACTCTCCAAGATGACCTTCTCGCACCAAATAGTACGTGCCATATTTCTCGAACAGCTCTATCGGGCTTTTACCATACTTAAGAACGAGCCCTACCATCACGAGTAGTCCTCGATTGTGATATACGTGGGATGCTTGGGCATCTCAATCACATGAGCAAATACAAAACAACTGTGTCCGACCGCGCTCTACGTCGGCATCATATCTCGCCACTCCAACCCCCACTTGGTGTAATTATTTAAGCTAAATTTGCTGTTTACGACTTTTTTATATATCTTTGCGCGATTTTATACCTATATAGGTATCATACAGTCCGCGGGTACACGCTACGGGCACAAGTGGGCAGAAGAGAGCACGCTATGGGCACAAGAGGGTGTAATAGGGCACAAGTGTAAGATATACAAATAGACAAAAATATAAGACTATGAAGATTACAAGAGAACAGCGCGATGGCGGCATTTCGGTATTGAAGGTCGTTGTCAATGAGGCGGACTACGGTGCTGCCGTAGAGAAGCAGTTGCGCGAGTACAAGCGCAAGGCTAACATCCCCGGCTTCCGTCCCGGTATGGTGCCTATGGGTATTGTTAAGAAGATGTTTGGTAAGGGTGCCGTTGCTGAGCAGTCATATCATGTGGCTTCGAACTCGGTATTTGAGTACCTTCAGAAGGAGAACATCGACTACGTAGGTGACGTTATCCCCTCAGAGGAGCAGGGTGCTTTCGACTTCGAGAACAACACCGAGTTTGAGTTTATGTTCGAGATTGGTGAGGCTCCCAAGATTGAGCTTGCACTCACGGCCAAGGACAAGGTTACATACAACAAGATTAAGGTAGACAAGAAGATGCACACGGAGTATCGCTCGAACTACCTTCGTCGCTATGGCCGCCTTGTAGAGGTTGATAAGGTAGCCAACGACGAGGCTCTTAACGTAACCCTCGACAATGGCGACATGCGCATCGAGGAGGCTTATGTAGGCCTTATCTCTATGAGCGAGGAGGAGCGCAAGGCGTTCAAGGGCAAGAAGGTGGGCTACAAGACCACGGTAAACATCAACGAGCTCTACAAGAAGCCCGAGCAGCGTGCTGCCGTACTTTCAGTTAAGCAGGAGGAGCTCGATGGCATCAAGCCCGAGTTCGAGTTGGAGATTACGAAGATTCGCCGCTTTGCAGACCCCGAGCTCAACGAGGAGTTCTTCAAGATGGCGTTCCCCGCAGGTAACGTGACAAACGAGGAGGAGCTCGACAAGTTCATTGACGAGGAGATCGAGCGCGAGCTTAAGCGCGAGTGCGACTTTATGTTCGCCAACCAGATGCGTAACTTCGTTATCGAGAAGGCCGGCATCCAGATGCCCGAGGAGTTCTTGAAGCGTTGGTTGTATGTCATCAACGAGGGTAAGTTCTCGCGCGAGGAGATTGAGAAGGACTTCCCCGCATTCATCAAGATGTTCACATGGAACTACTTGCAGAAGCACTTCATCACCGAGGGTGACCTTAAGGTAACTGCCGAGGAGGCTAAGGCCGAGGCTATGACATTCGCACAGATGCAGTTTGCACAGTACGGCATGCCCTCAGCACCCCAAGATATGCTCGAGAACTTCGCTAAGCAGATTATGGATAACAAGGAGCAGCTCCAGAAGATATACGAGAAGCTCTACGAGGAGAAGGTTGTCGACTACCTCCGCGGCAAGGTGAAGGTTACGGAGAAGGCCGTATCGGCTGCCGACTTCGCGAAGCTCGCTGAGGAGTTAGCATAACAACCCAAGGGGAGGGAGCGGTTGGGGCGAAAGCCGACTTGTCGGATGCGCACACCGATGACTCCCACAAATATGAGCGATTCCCGAGCCTCGCGCCCGGGAATCGTCGTATAAACACCATGCGCACACGCACACGCGCATATACGTATATAAATATTGTTAGTAATGAACGAATTTGATAAATTTGCACGCCTGCACTGCGGTATCAACTCTATGACGATGCACGACTATCGTCGCGACATCACAAGCTACGTGTCGCCCACGATTATCGAGGAGCGCCATCTAAATGTAGCAGCTATGGATGTGTTCTCGCGCCTCATGATGGACCGTATCATCTTCCTTGGCGCGCCCATCTATGACGATGTTGCCAACATCATACAGGCGCAGCTCTTGTTCCTCGAGTCGGTGGCTGCCGACAAGGATATTCAGCTATATATCAACTCCCCGGGTGGCTCCGTGAGTGCCGGCTTGGGTATCTACGACACCATGCAGCTCATACGACCGGATGTGGCGACTACATGTTCGGGCATGGCGGCATCTATGGGTGCTGTGCTGCTCACGGCAGGTGCTGCGGGCAAGCGCGCAGCATTGCCCCACTCGCGCGTGATGATACACCAGCCTCTCGGTGGCGTGCAGGGTCAGGCTTCGGACATCGAGATTACGGCACGCGAGATAGCCAAGACCAAGCGCGAGTTGTACGAGATTCTCGCACATCACTCGGGTGTAGACATCGCAAAAATCGAGGCTGATGCCGACCGTGACTACTGGCTTACGGCGATGGAGGCTAAGGAGTATGGCCTTATCGACAGCGTACACACAAAGAGAGAGTAATATCACACAACAAAGGTTATAGATGACACAGAGATCACGAAAGACAACAGACCATAAAGGCACTCACTGCTCGTTCTGTGGTACCCCCGCTGAGGAGGCTCCATTGATGTTCAATGGCGCCGATGGCTCGTCTATATGCTCCTCGTGTGTGGAGCATGGCTACGAGCTTCTTGTCGAGCACGGCATCGTGGCGGGCGCAGCCAATGGCACAAGGGCAAAGGGGGGCAAGACGACATCTAAGTTTAAGCCTCTTACGAAGGAGGACCTTGTGCGCCCCGATCGTATCAAGAGCTTCCTCGACGACTACGTTATTGGTCAGGATGCCGCAAAGCGCTATATGTCTGTTGCGGTGTACAACCACTATAAGAGATTGCTCGCCAAGGGCAAGACCGAGGATGTGGAGTTGGATAAGTCGAATATCGTGCTTGTGGGCCCCACGGGTACGGGTAAGACGCTTATGGCACGCACCATAGCACGCCTTCTGCACGTGCCCTTCTCTATTGTCGATGCCACGGCACTCACACAGGCAGGATATGTGGGCGAGGATGTCGAGAGCATACTCTCACGCCTGCTGCAGGCTGCCGACTACGACGTGGAGGCTGCCGAGCGCGGTATCATCTTCATCGACGAGATAGATAAGATTGCACGTAAGGGCGACAACCCCTCAATCACGCGCGATGTCTCGGGCGAGGGTGTGCAGCAGGCACTGCTCAAGATTCTCGAGGGCACGGTTGTCAATGTGCCACCGCAGGGTGGCCGTAAGCACCCCGACCAGAAGTATATTCAGGTCGACACGTCGAACATATTGTTCATCTGCGGCGGCGCCTTCGACGGCATCGAGAAGAAGATAGCCATGCGCCTAAATACCAACGCTATAGGCTATGGCACACAGGCGCGTAAGCGTATCGATGAGGATAACATCATGAGCTATATCCAGCCTCAGGATTTGCGCTCTTTCGGCCTTATCCCCGAGCTTATAGGTCGCCTTCCGGTGCTCACCTATATGGAGCCTTTGGAGCGCGCGGCACTACGCTCGATACCCACCGAGCCGAAGAACTCAATCATACGTCAGTATGAGACACTTATGGCTTTAGACGACATCAAGCTTACGTTTGACGATGATGTCCTCGATTATATCGTCGATAAGGCTATCGAATTTAAGCTCGGTGCACGTGGCTTGCGCTCCATCTGCGAGGCGATCATGATGGATGTTATGTTCGATATGCCCGAGGGCGATGCTAAGGAGTTCCGTGTAACGCTCGACTACGCCAAGTCGAAGATAGACAAGGCAGTATAACGCACAGCTACATAACAAAGAGAGTGAATAAAAAGTGTATTTCTGCGTTACGCTCGCCCTCAAAATGCTCATTTACGCCAAGTAAACTCCGCTTTTTCGGGCTTCGCAGGCCTAAAACTACATCTTTTTATTCACTCTCTTGAGTATCAGGGGTTGACTAAGTTACTTTTTAGTCAACCCCTTTGCTTTGTGTCTAACGCCTTTAGAACAGCAGCGAGTATACCAATACGCCGGCGAAGAAGCCCAAAAGCACGATGGGGGTGAAGCGCTTGAGGTAGTAGCCAAACGATATCTTCTCCATGCCCATAACCGTGACACCCGCAGCCGAGCCGATAATAAGGATGCTACCGCCACATACTGCACTGTAGGCCAAGAGTGTCCAAAATGAGCTATTGGCAGCAAAGACACCGACATCTGCAAGCGGGTACATACCCATCGTTGCCGACACCAATGCCACGTTGTCGAGGAACGACGAAAGCACACCGAGCGTGACAGCAATCATATCCGGATTTGTGAAGGTGTCGCTGAGGAAGTTCGCGAGGATGGCGAGCTCGCCCGTGACGATAAGCGCCTGAACAGACATAAGGATGCCGAGGAAGAAGAAGACCGTACTAACATCTACACGCGCAAAAGAGCGGTGTACGCGCAGGTTCTGCGTAGCCTCATCCTCCGCATCAGCATACTTACGGTCGGTAATAGCCCAGAGAGCCACAAGGCCAAGCAATACGCCCATAAACGGAGGTAGCTGTATAAGGGTCTGCAATACGGGTACTAATGCCAACGAGCCGAGGCCCACATATAACACTCTCTTACGCATCTTTGGGCTTACGTTTGACTGCGCACCGTCGTTAGCCGCAAGAGGCGTAGCCATAGCCTCCTTCGGGAGCATAAACGTGGCGCACACAAGCGGCACAAGGAGCATCGCCATCGAAGGAAGGATGAGCGAGCTTATCTGATGTGCGGCTGTAATGTTGCCACCGGTCCAGAGCAGCAGCGTGGTGACATCACCGATAGGAGAGCAACTACCACCGGCATTTGCAGCAATGATAATCATCGAGCTGAACAACAGTCGCTTATCGCGCTCGGGGATAAGCTTGCGGGCGATGGCAATCATGACGATGACCGTCGCAAGGTTACCCAAGAGTATCGACATCAGGAATGTGATGGTGCACAAGATCCAGAGGAGCTTGCGCAGGCGGCCGGCGCGTATCGACTGCGATATTATGCCGAAGCCTCCATGTGTGTCGACAATGTCGATGATGGCCATCGAGCCGAGGACGAAGAAGAGCGTCGTCGCCACATCGCCGAGGCCGTGCATAAGCTTAAACTCTATAAACTCGAATGCCAAGTCGCTTGAGGGCATCTCGCCTAACGCGGGGAAGGTGGCGCGAAGGAGGTCAAGGTTGGCGTGAGGGGCGAGCTCGAAGAATTGCTCGGCATTGAGCAGGAATATGACCCATAGGAGGATGGACATACCTACGGCTGTTGCCGCCTTGTTAATCTTAATCACATCCTCGAAGGCAATAGCCAAGATGCCGAGGATGAAGATTACGGGCATTAAGTAGTAAAAAAACATAGGTCTAATCTTTTATATTCACAAATATGTTTTACTTGGTCACAAAAGTAGTTATTTTTTCTAAAAAAGCAAACATATAGGCTATGATTTTTACACCTTAAAGCGCTGTTTACTTCACGCGCCAATAACCACCCTTAGCCGAGCCGATACGCTCAATGATGCCATCGGCTTTAAGGCGGGCATGGTGCTTTTCAACAGCTTTAGATGAAATTTCAATCTTATAGGCAGAGTCACAGCGCTCAATCTATCTTCCTCGGAGAGCAATGCGACAATCTTATCTTTACTTTTGAGAGGCTTTATGTTCACCTCCTTTTCTCCCTGCCTTTTTTCGACTTTTACCCCACTTCGACAGGTAAGGAAACTCCATCTTTGGGCTATTTTGGTGCTAAGGTGGTACGATTATTTATTTTTCCGTTGATTATTCCATCGTTTTTCAGTACCTTTGCCGCATTGAATATATAAATTTAAACGACATACCATGAACATCGAACTCAGTGAACAGGAAGTATTGCGCCGCCAGTCGCTTAAGGCGTTGCGCGAGCTCGGCATCAATCCATACCCCGCAGCACGCTACGAGGTGACTGCAAGTGCTAAGGAGATTGCCGAGAACTTCGACCCCGCGAAGGGTAACTATCAGGAGGTATCTATCGCCGGCCGTATCATGAGCCGCCGCATCATGGGCTCGGCATCGTTCTTCGAGCTGCAGGATGCCACAGGGCGTATTCAGGTATACATCCGCCGCGACGATATATGCCCCGAGGGTGATACTACGCTCTACAACACAGTGTTTAAGAAGCTTCTCGACATCGGCGACTTTATCGGTGTGGAGGGCTTCGCTTTCCATACCAACACGGGTGAACTATCGGTACACTGCCGTAAGTTCACCGTACTATCGAAGTCGGTACGTCCCCTGCCTGTCGTTAAGCAGAAGGATGGACAGACATTCGATGCTCTCACCGACCCCGAGGTGCGCTATCGTCAGCGTTATCTCGACCTTGTGGTTAATCCTCATGTGAAGGAGACCTTCCTCAAGCGTGCCAAGATTATGCAGACGATGCGCGACTTCTTCAACGAGCGTGGCTACCTCGAGGTGGAGACTCCCATCCTCCAGCCCATCCCCGGAGGTGCCGCAGCACGCCCCTTCATCACGCACCACAACGCCTTAGACATCGACTTCTACATGCGAATAGCCACGGAGCTCTATTTGAAGCGCCTTATTGTTGGTGGCTTCGATGGTGTATACGAGTTCGGCAAGAACTTCCGCAACGAGGGTATGGATCGCACGCACAACCCCGAGTTTACGTGCATGGAGATATATGTGGCGTACAAGGACTACATCTGGATGCAGGAGTTCACCGAGCAGATGTTGGAGCGCGTGGCTACGGCCGTGAACGGCACTACGGATGTTGTCATTGAGGGTAAGACAATCTCGTTCAAGGCCCCCTTCAAGCGTGTGACGATGACCGATGCCATCCGCGAGAAGACGGGCTACGACATCACCGGACAGACCGAGGAGCAGCTTCGCGAGGCTTGTAAGCGCCTCAACGTGGAGATTGACGAGACGATGGGTAAGGGTAAGCTTATCGATGCCATCTTTGGCCAGTACTGCGAGGGTGACCTTATACAGCCCACCTTCGTTACGGACTATCCTATCGAGATGTCGCCCCTGTGCAAGCGCCACCGCGACAACGAGGATCTCACCGAGCGTTTCGAGCTCTTTGTGAATGGTAAGGAGCTCTGTAACGCCTATTCGGAGCTCAACGACCCCATCGACCAGCTTGAGCGCTTCGAGGAGCAGATGCGCCTCTCGGAGAAGGGTGACGACGAGGCTATGGTCATCGACATGGACTTCGTGCGTGCCTTGGAGTATGGCATGCCCTCATGCTCGGGCATGGGTATCGGCATCGACCGTCTCACGATGTTTATGACGGGCGAGACATCTATTCAGGATGTGTTGTTCTTCCCGACGATGCGTCCCGAGAAGAAGGTTGTCGCCGACGATGAGGCGGTATACACCGCTGCGGGCATCCCCGCAGAGTGGGTTGCTACGATTCAGAAGATGGGATATATCACCCTTGAGTCGTTTAAGAATACGGCCGTAACGGGTGGCATGAAGCTCTTCAACGACCTCTGTGGCTTCAACAAGAAGAACAAGCTGGGTCTTGCTACTGCCGAGATTAAGGCGTGGATCGAGAGCAACAAGGAGGCGTAAAGATAGCCCTAATGCAGGAAGATAGCAACATTGTAATATAACAGACCCCCGATGGCGAGATGCTCATAGATGTCCGCCTCGAGGGGGATACTGTGTGGCTATCACGGTATTAACATAACAACTAAATTTAATACTATACGATTATGAGAAAGAAGATTGTAGCAGGTAACTGGAAGATGAACACTCTCCCTGCTGAGGGTGTGGAGCTCGCCAAGGGTGTAGCTGCCGGTCGTGGTGAGGTGTGCGAGTGCGTAAACTTTATCGTATGTCCCCCCTTCACACACCTGCATAGTGTTATAGAGACGCTTAAGGGTACGAACATCGCTGTGGGTGCTCAGGATTGTGCTACCGAAGCTAAGGGTGCTTATACGGGCGAGGTTGCAGCCTCGATGATTGCTGCTCTCGGTTGTAAATATGTGATTCTCGGACACTCGGAGCGCCGCCAGTACTATGGCGAGACGTCGAAGACGCTCAACAAGAAGATGGCGCGTGCATACGAGAACAACCTCATCCCCATCTACTGCGTTGGTGAGAACCTCGACGAGCGCGAGGCTGGTCGTCACTTCGACGTCGTTAAGCAGCAGATTGAGGAGGTGGTATTCAACCTTAGCGAGGCGCAGTTTGCTCAGCTTGTCATCGCCTACGAGCCCGTGTGGGCTATCGGCACAGGCAAGACCGCTACGGCAGAGCAGGCCGAGGAGATTCACGCCTACATCCGCGAGGTATTGCGCTCTAAGTTTGGCGCTGCAGCCGAGGAGTGCTCGATACTCTATGGTGGCTCATGCAAACCCTCAAATGCCGGCGAGATATTCTCTAAGGAGAATGTCGATGGCGGTCTTATCGGAGGTGCAGCACTTAAGGCCGAGGACTTCCTTGCCATAGGTAAGGCATTTAACTAAGAGTTGCAATATAGATGTTTAGGGCTGACTTAATTACTTCCAAGTCAGCCCTTTTATTATTATGGTAATGATTATTAAAATACCTCTTGGAGGATGCGTAGCGACTCTACCGTTTTGATGGATTCGAGGTGGTAGGCGTAGTACTTGAGCATCGCAGCAAGGAACTCCACGCGCTCGGTGCGGTTAAGGCCTATCTCGCCGAGATAGCGTACATCGCACTCGAGCATATCGTGCAGGATGCGGGCATTCTCGGGCGTGAGGGCCGCACTCGGCATAAGGGCATGGGGGGTGAAGTGCCCATCGCGTATATCGAGCCATGCTCCTTCGTGGTACTCATTGTCGGGAGAGAAGCCGAGGGGACGGCTGAGGTTGGCGAGAAACCATAGGTGGAAGTTTGCAACACCCTCCTCCATAGCATCGAGAGCAGCAACCGAGCCCCACACAAAGTCGAAGAGCCCCTCTGCGGGCTCACTCTCGCGCACAAGACGGTAGAGCACCTCTGCCATAAAGAGCGCCATCGTCGACTTGCGCACATCGAAGGGGGTGGCTTGGAGTACGATGCCGGGTACTAAGTCCTTCATTCTATGCATCGACATCTTTGATGAGGTAAGCCCCTCGAACTCAACGGCAAACATGGGCTGTAGCAGTGCCATCTTCGACCCTTTGGCCGTGGGGCGCACACCTTGCACCATATAACTCTGTCGGCCGCATACGTCGGTGAGCATGTGTACGATAAGCCCCTTCTCGCCATACTTAAGTGTGCCGAGAACGATGCCACGTGCCTTATAACTCTTCATCGCCATGTGCCTCAACAAGCAGTGGTATGCCCCTCCCTAATTAACCTTATTCGTTGGGTTCGTGCCAACGGCCATCGGCACGTATTATATCTATAAGGTGGTCGAGGGCATCACGCTGGTGTATGTTGCGCTCCACAACCTCGCGGCCGCGGTAGAGTGTTATATGTTCGGGCGAGGAGCCCACATATCCGTAGTCGGCATCGGCCATCTCACCCGGGCCGTTTACTATGCAGCCCATGACACCTATCTTGAGGTCCTTGAGGTGCGACGTGCGCGCCTTGATTTCCGCAAGCGTAGACTGTATGTCGTAGAGCGTGCGTCCACAGCTCGGGCAGGCGATGTACTCCGTGCGCGAGAAGCGTAGGCGCGAGGCTTGCAACAACATAAGCTCAATGTCGTTTATCGTCGCTGCATCGATCGTAGGAGCATCAATCCACACGCCATCGGCGAGGCCATCAATAAGGAGCTGGCCCATGTCAGCAGCTGCATATATTGCAACGAGGGTGGGGTCGTCCTCGATGTACCTGCGACGTAGCACCACAGGGCGACGGTCTGTGCGGTTGAGTATCGCCGCGCGCCACTCGTGTGTGGGGTTATCCGTGATAGCATCTATGACAGCGTACTCTTCGGTTATCTCACTATGCACCAAAGGCTTAGCATTTGTGCGAGGTGAGAAGTGCGTGGGGTTGTACTCCGCGGTGTCGCGCACTTCGAACTCAGCACTGCGCCCCGTGTAATACTCCGCAAGAATACGTCCTACGGGAACCTCATTTTCGGGGTCTTCGGTGAGCGATACGCGCAAAGTGTCGCCAATGCCATCCGCCAGAAGCGCACCGATACCCACGGCGCTCTTAATGCGTCCCTCGATGCCATCGCCCGCCTCCGTAACGCCGAGGTGTAGGGGGTAGTCCATGCCCTCGCTGTCCATCGCTGCGACAAGCAGACGGTAGGCATGCACCATAACACGAGTGTTGCTCGACTTCATCGACACAACAACATCGTTGAAGTTAGCACTGCGACACATCCTTAAAAACTCCATAGCTGAGGCCACCATGCCCTCGGGCGTGTCGCCATACTCGTCAAATATGCGTTTAGCGAGCGAGCCATGGTTTACGCCTATGCGCAGTGCCACACCGCGACGACGGCATATCTCGATAAGTCGCTCAAGCTCACCATTCGACGTGCGGAAGTTGCCCGGGTTGATACGCACCTTATCCACCGCCTCGGCAGCAATCATCGCTATCTCGGGCGTGAAGTGTATGTCGGCAACGATGGCGGCACGACAGCCGGATGCCTTAAGATGCTCCATTATCGGAGCGAGAGCCTCACCCTCCTTGCGCCCCTGTGCCGTGAGGCGTACAATCTCGGCCCCAGCCGCAGCAATGCTCTCGGTCTGTGCCACGCTACGCTCGACATCCGCCGTTGGCGTGTTGGTCATCGACTGCACGGCTATAGGATGGGAGCCACCAATCGTCACTCCTCCAAACGAAACCTCGCGCGTGGGCCTGCGACTATATTTCAAAACTGTTCCCATAGATACTTTGTTTTTAAGTAATGCAAAGTTAACGCTTTTTTGCAAAATATCCACCACTTAAATCATATTAAGGATTATGCTCTTGATTTTCAGTGTGTTAATGCTTGACGAAAGAGCATTGTTGTAATGTGTTGAAAATCAACATGTTGAAAAATTAGCAAAAATACGCTTTGTAATTTGCTGATAATCAGATGGATTGATATGGCGTCGCTGAAAAATTCGAGTCTCGAAAATTTGGTATTACACTCTACTATGTTGTAATTTTGCAAAAAGAAGACACCCATAAACACATAGATGTGATGAAACGATTGTTATATATTATGATGACCCTCTTGGGCTTTGGATTTCAGAGTTGCGATATACGTGCCGAATATGGCTCTCCCCATGTGCATTTCCGTCTCATGGCGCGTGTCATTGATGAGCAGGGAGCACCAATTCAGGGCATACATGTGCGCACGAGCAAGGGGGAGTCTTTTGATTACGACACAGGCGTGTCGGACTATCTTGGAAATGTCGATGCCTATGGCACGATATGGCCAGGGGCGCAGTATGAGGTCGTATTTGAGGATATAGATGGCCCTCTGAATGGCGGTGAGTTCGAGACACTCACCCTAAGAACAAACGCCCAGCAGACGGAGGCGGGCGATGATAACTGGTATAGTGGAGGCTACGTAGCCCACATGGGCGATGTGGTACTAAAGAAAAAAGAGGTCATCGAAGCGGAATAATATGAAAAAATGTATATCTTTGTGGTTGATAGCTTTAGCTTTGATATCAACAAGTTGCGAAAAGGAGGCTGAGCCCTACTATGTGCTTACCATCGTGGCACACGTGGTGGATACTGAGGGCAACCCCATACAGGGCATCTACGCCTACCCCGAGGGTGGGTCGTTCCTCGGCCGTGAGGGTTACTCCAACTATAAGGGCGAGATAGGAGCCTTTGCGCACCTAAAGCCGAGGCGCGAGTGGATTGTAATATTCGAGGATGTCGATGGAGACTATAATGGCGGCATCTTCGAGAGCGTGAGAGTAGATATAAGCGACCGTGTACTGCTTGCAACAGCTCCCGACGAGTGGGGCTATGCCGGCTCCTGCTCAGTGGTTTTAGGCGATGTGGTAATGAGCAGAATTGAATAGGTTGACTACTAAATATTTATGAAGATGAAACGACTGTTATACTTTGTTATGGCATTACTCGGCTTTGGAGTGTCGTGCAATGGCGATGAGGGCTCACCCTTCAACCCGGGTGGTGACGAGGTGCCGATGTATGGTGCTCTATATATCGAGTTTCACCTCTCGGCACGTGTTGTCGACCAGAAGGGCACGCCCATCAAGGGCATCAAGGTATACAGCGACGGTGAGCCCCTCGATTATTACGCCAATGGCGCTGACAGCGAGGGTAATATAAGCGTAAAGACGCCATGGCGATGGTTCGACAGGGAGTGTGTCGTTGAGTTTGTCGATACGGATGGCTCGGCTAATGGCGGGGAGTTTCAAACGCTGCAACTCGACATCACCGACAAGGTCACTGAGTCGGAGGGGTGCAACGACGAGTGGTGCATGGGAGGCTACGATGCACGGCTTGGCGACGTGACGATGACACGCAAAGAATAATGCGCTAACAACTAATAATTTACGACTATGAAACGACTGATTTATTTCTTAATGGCGCTACTCGGCTTTGGCGCATCAGGGTGTTCCTATAATACTCCGATTGATGATGATGATGTGGTTGCCGAATATGGCTGTCCGCACGTTACATTCCAACTCTCGGCACGTGTTGTAGATGAGGCCGGAGCACCCATCAAGGGTATCGGGGTGTACTGCGAGGGTGTACCCATGGGCTACGAAGACGATATCTCGGACAGTGAGGGTAACATAGACATTGTCGATGCCTACGTATGGCCCGGGGCGCAGTACGAGGTGGAGTTTGTAGACACCGATGGTGCGGAGAATGGCGACTTCGAGACTCTCAAGCTCGATATCACCGACAAGGTCCAGCAGGTGGGGTCGGGCGAAGGTAACTGGTACATGGGCGGCTTCAAGGCCGAGCTTGGCGAGGTTACAATGACATTGAAGAACGAAAATAAGTAACACTATGATTGGCAAGATATTAACACGACTATTCGCACTCTTTGGGATGACTCTCACGTGCGTGGCGTGCTACGGCATCCCCGAGGCGGAATTCAATCCCGAGTTCACAGCATCGGGACGTGTGGTTGATAGTGAGGGTCAGCCCATTGAGGGAATCCGCGCCTCGATGGGCGGCAACAACGAGATGAATACGTCGACAAACGGCCGCTTCTACGTTTACGGCAACGTGCCGAGAGTACACCTCGACGATGTCGATGGCGAGGCAAACGGAGGGGCCTTCGAGAGCGTGACCATCGAGCTCGGCGAATCGGTGGCCGAGCTTGGCGACATAACCCTCACACGCATAGACGGGGAGGTAGAAGAGAACGAGGATCAAGTAACCGAGTAGATAAGTAGCTATGGGAAAACGATTAGGACTACGCCAGTGGATAGCATTGAAACTGTTTAAGAAGCTGCGCCAGATACGTCGCGAGGAGCATGTGCTCAACACCCTCTTCTGGGAGTGTACGCTGCGCTGCAACCTTAAGTGTCGCCATTGTGGTAGCGACTGCACCGTGGACCCCGCGATGAAGGATATGCCGGCGAAGGAGTTCTTCCGCGTGCTGGACAACGAGATAACACCCAACGTAAACCCCAATAAGGTGCTTGTCATCCTCTCGGGTGGCGAGGTGCTCGTGCGCAAGGACCTCGAGGAGATAGGCATCAACCTCTATCGTCGTGGTTACCCGTGGGGCATGGTGACAAATGGCCTTGCCCTCACCCGCGCGAGGCTCGACTCGCTCATACGCTCGGGCCTACACTCCATAACGGTGTCGCTCGACGGCTTCGAGGAGGAGCACTTCCACATACGTCAACATCGCGATAGCTTTGCACGTGCCGTGGAGGCAGTACGTATGATTTCGGACGACAAGGAGCTCGCCTCGGATGTGGTCACGTGCGTGACTCCCGCCCTTATGCCTAAACTGCACGAGTTCAAGGAGTTTCTTTACTCGCTCGGCGTGCGCCGCTGGCGACTTTTCACCATCTTTCCCGTTGGTCGTGCTGCTTCCGACCCCTCGCTGCAACTCGACGACGAAGAGTTCACCGCGCTGATGCAGTTTATCGAGACGACGCGCAAGGAGGGGCGCATCAAGGCATCGTATGGCTGCGAGGGCTTCCTCGGGGGCTATGAGATGCGTGTGCGCACCAACCCCTTCGAGTGCTATGCAGGTGTCGGCATAGCCTCCATCCGCGTGAATGGCGACATCTCAGGGTGTACGAGCGTGAGGGCCAACTTCACGCAGGGCAACATCTACCGCGACAACTTCTGGGATGTGTGGCAAAACCGCTTCGAGAAGTTTCGTAATCGCGCGTGGGCCAAGCGCGGCAAGTGTGCCGAGTGCAAGATGTGGCAATTCTGCGAGGGTAACGGCATGCACCTCTACGACGACGATGGTAACCTGCTTGTATGCCACTATCAGAGGCTGCGTAAGTAGTTGATAATTAGTTGTTGGTGTTTGAAAACCCCAATTTCGCCTCACTATCTCTATAATTCACGGTGGCCACGCCATCCCCGCTCCGTATCGTGCTATCTTCCCCTTTGGGGAAGCCTGTGGTAAATCATTTCACCCGTTAATTCGGTCATTTCGCTGAAATTTTTGTGTGAAGTTGCTGTTTTTTGCGATTTATTCACTATCTTGCACCCGATTATGGTGCGTCACGACGTTATTTGTTGGGGTCAAAGCTAAGTTTGGCGGAGGGTGCATCCGCGATGATGGCAGAGCCGATAATCGGAGTACGTGTGATAATCCGTTGTAGATGAGGATATTATTAACTTAAAACTTCTTATAGCAGTATGAAAAAGCTTATGTTTTTGATGCTTGCCCTCTTCGTGGGCTTCAGCGCATCAGCACAGTCAATGCCCGACGTAAAGGTTGAGAACCAAGAGGGTAAGGTTATCTCTACGCGTGACCTCGTTGATGGTACGCCTATGATTATCTCATTCTGGTCGACAACGTGTAAGCCATGCATCATGGAGCTTAACGCTATCAACGACAACCTCTACGACTGGTTGGAGGAGGTAGATATGAAGGTTGTTGCCGTATCTGTTGATGATGCCCGTACTCTCAGCCGCGCACGTGCGATGACTCAGGGTCAGGGTTGGGACGACTACACATGTATCTACGACAAGAATCAGGACTTCAAGCGCGCCATGAATGTGAGCCTCACGCCCCACACCTTCATTGTTGATGGCAAGGGTAATGTTGTTTACTCACACTCGGGCTACACCCCCGGTAGCGAGCAGGAGCTCTTCGAGAAGATTAAGGCGTTGAAATAGTTGTAATGCAAGCAGATGTGTGGCAGCCGAGTGTTGCCACCTCTGCTTTCAACATTAATCGAAAAAACTTTACGGAATGAAGAAATTTATACTCACACTCAGCATTGTAGCATTCTCGATGTTTGTTGCCGAGGAGGCGGCAGCACAGATTAAGGCCGGCGAGGGTCAGGTGTCGATAGCCTTGGAGAGTAACAATACGTACTACACCCCAGACAAGAAGCTTGAGGGATATGGTATTAGCAAGCCTAGCGATCGCGAAAGGGGCAATTTCGGCTCTAACGATTATCTTAAGGTAGATTACAATATTGGTCGGTTTTCTGCTGGCATTCAGCTAGATGGCTACCTTCCTCCGCTTTATGGCTACGATATCTATAAATTCTCACGACGTGACTCTAAACTGACTGCATTTTTGACGAAGTATGTTCAATGGGAGGATCAGAATTGGGGTGTGCGCCTTGGCGATATTTATGATCAGTTTGGTAATGGTCTTATCTTCCGTACGTACGAGGATAGAGCTTTGGCCTTCAACAACTCGTTGGCAGGTGCTCGCGCCTACTACAACTTCAACAACTATGTTAATGTGAAGGTCCTTGCTGGTCTTCCTCGTTTCTACGATGTTCGCTCGAAGAATGTTGTATGGGGTGGTGACCTCGCCCTCTCAATCTCGGATATGGCGGGCTGGAACAATGGCATGATATCTGTTGAAGGTAGTTACGTAGGTCGTTTTCAGGATGGCGTTGAGGATAGTAATCTCAAATACTTGAATATCGAAGATGGCATCCTAAATATGGTGTCGGGTCGTATCAACTTCGAGACTGCAGGTTTCACATTCCGTAGTGAGTATGCTGCAAAGCTTAACAATGATTTATACGATCAGTCACGCAATGGTGATAAGGGTAATGTTATCAACGTAGACTTGGGATATAGCTACAAGCGTTTCTCGGTATCTGCAACTTTCCGCCGTCAGGTGAATATGAGAACGCCTATAGAGATGCTCCCCATACCCGGAGGTACAGGTGGTGGCAACGCTTTGAACTATGTTCCCCTTCTCAACCGCCAGCACACCTACATGCTCGCTAACCTCAACCCCTATAGTGGCTCTGCAACATTCACAGGTGGCGAGATTGGTGGTCAGCTTGATGCATATTACTCACTTCGTAATAGCAAGCAGCGTATGAAGTATTGGAACTTCCACCTTAACTTCTCGATGTTCAACTCCCTTGACCACAAGGATTGGGCTGGTATGTCTACGATTAAGGGACGTAATGCATGGGTAGAATTCAACTTCGATGTTGAGCGTCAGTGGAGCAAAAAACTTAAGACCACACTTTTCTACTCATATCAGCGTAGAGATGAGTCTATGAACCATGAGGATACGCCTATAGCTCACTACTGCGATGCACACATTTTCGTGGGTGATGTAACCTATAAGTTCAACAAGAAGCACTCTATGCGTATTGAGGCTCAGTACCTTGCGGCCAATGACACTGCCGGTGATTGGGTTGCTGGTTTAATTGAGTATAATTTTGCGCCTAAGTTTAGTTTCTACGTTAGCGATATGTGGAACTGCGAGAAGATGGTTGACTCGGTATCAGACAACGACAACTACTTCCAGCTTCACGATAAGGATGGTAATCCTATGTATGATGAGAATTTCCAGCCTAAATTTAAGCACGATCTTCTCCACTATTATCAGGTGGGTGCAACCTACACACATAAGAATGTCCGCGCTCAGTTGTCGTATGGCCGCAACCGTGCAGGATATGTATGCTCGGGAGGTGCGTGCCGTTTCCAACCCGCATATACGGGTGTAAACCTCGCCCTTACCCTTACATTCTAATGAATAGTTAAACAAAGGTTATAACAGATGAAAATTACTAAGTTTTTTGCGCTTTTGTGCGCAGCAGCATCACTCTCGATTGCAGGTTGCGAGCCTATTGATGACAACACCAATGGCAATGGTAACGGCAACGAGAATACCGGTGGCGAGAACAATGGCGAGAACAATGGCGAGAACAATGGGGGTGACAATACGGAATCTACGTTGGTTCTCTCTGCAAAGCAGACCGTTGTTACGGGCGAGGCTATTGTCTTTACAGTCTTGGAGAATGATGTAGACGTTACGAATGAGTTAGATGAGAATGGAAACAAACGAGCCAAGATTTTCAATAAGGCTGACTATAAGGAGGTGAGCAACCCTTATATGCCTGAGGAGGATGGTACGTATGAGTTCTATGCCGTGTATGGCACAAGCATCAGTAAGACCATCGGCGTTAAGGTTGTTCCCGCTATTCCTAATCTTCCTGAGGATAGCGAGCCCGATAACCTCTCGTTCAATCACCGCGTGTTGTTGGTTGACCATACCGGCACGAAGTGTGGCTACTGTCCTAAGATGATGGCTGCCATCAAGGAGGTTGTAAACAACAATGCGTATCACGACAAGTTCTATGAGGCTATGTCGCACAGCTACAACTCGGATGACCCCGCATGGTCGCGTGCTGCCGAGGTTATCAAGATGCACTACCACAGCCTTATTGAAGGTTACCCCACAGCGACATTTAACTTCTATCATCCGATACCTGCGGGCTACTATGCCAGCGATATCAAGTCGCAGATAGATGCTCTGTGGAAGGCTGAGGGTGCCGATGTAGGTGTCACAGCTGCCGCAGCCGGTGGCAACACGGTTGTTGTCGTTAAGGCTGGTGTTAAGGCCAAGGTTACGGGCGACTACAGCATCACAGCGTGGTTGTTGGAGGATAACATCTACGCTCCGCAGGCAGGAACAACTAATGAGGAGTTCTATACGCATAACAATGCTGTGCGCAACATTGCTTCATCAGAGCCCATCACAGGCTTCTCTCTCGGCACTATCGAGGCGGGCAAGAGCACTACTTACGACATGACTATGGACATCGTAAGTCCGGAGTGGAAGGGTGAGAACATGAAGGTGTTGGTCATTGTCTCAGCGCTTAACGAAAGCAAGCGCTACGAGATTGCCAACATGGCAATATGCCCTGTAAATGGCTCTGTGGGCTACGACTATAAGAGATAATAGGATATTACCGAAATAAACTTTAAAACACTTTAAACAATGAAAATTACAAAGTATTTTGCGCTTTTGTGCGCAGCAGCATCACTCTCGATTGCGGGTTGTGAGCTTGTTGATGACAACACCAATGGCACCGGCAACGAGAACATCGATGATGAGAACAACGGCGGTGAGAACAACGGCGGCGAGAACAATGGTGAGAACAATGGCGAGAACAATGGTGAGAACAACGGCAATGAGAACAATGGCGATAGCGAGGCTACGATTGTTCTTGGTGCAGACAAGACCACTATTGAGCTTGGTGAGACAATCATCTTCACTGTTACCGAGGGTGATAACGACGTAACAGCCGATTGCACCATCTACGACAAGGAGATGGCAACTGTTGAGCCAAATGCAGAGGGTGATTACACTTTCACACCTGAGACAACAGGTACATTCTCGTTCCTCGCAACCTTGGGTAACAAGGTGTCTAACAGACTCTACATCTCTGTTTTGGCAAGCGTGCCCGTATTGCCCGAGGATACTGACGAGGCTAACACTAAGTTCAACCACCGTGTTCTTGTAGTTGACCACACAGGTATAAATTGTCCTAACTGTCCTCTTATGACTGATAATTTGCTCGCATTCCACAAAACAGAGTGGGCAGATAATATCAGTGAGATAACATGCCACGCTGGTGGATATGCTGCTGGTGACCCAGCAAACTCTCCCGCAGCAAACATCGTAAACCAGTTCTATAGCCCCTCTGGTTATCCTCATCTCGATATCAACTTCTATTCAGCTGACGTAGGTAACTATCAGACAGCTTACTTTGTAAATGTGATGAGCGAAACAGTTAGCAGTCTTGTTAAGAAGGATGGTGCTGATGCAGGTATCGCTATCGCTACTACCGGTGATTCAGACAAAGTATACGCTACTGTAGCTGTTAAGGCTGCCGTAGAGCAGGAGTACAAGATTACTGCATGGTTGCTCGAGAACAACATCTACAGCAAGAATCAGGCAGGTGCATCTAAGCCCGAGCACTATATCTACAACCACGCATTGCGTTTCATCCCCGGCAAGTACGACCGCAACAACATTCAGGGTGAGTCGTTTGGCGTTATCAAGGCTGGTCAGACTATCTCTACAGGCTTCGAGTTGGATATCACAAGCACTAAGTGGATCAGCGAGAACCTCGAGGTTATCGTTATCGTAAGCGCTCAGGATAAGTCTAAGCGTTGGGAGGTTGTTAACACGCTTACATGCCCCGTAAACCAAAGCGTAAACTTCGAGTACCTTAAGTAAAAGATACTCTAAGCTATATATGTCGAGTGCCATCCTACACAGGATGGCACTCGTTTTATTTTTGGGGTAATGATGCAAAAAGTGGCGCTGGGGGGCATGAGGGTATTTTAGTTCTATCCTCGCTACCTCGGAGGGCTCGCCTCTTATTCTTATAGCTCGAAGGAGGATTTGTCGGGGAACAATCCCGTCAAGAAGGCGACCATACGGTTGCAGTCGTCATTGGTAGAGTACTCGCTGTCGTTCATGCAAAACATCAGAGGGTTGTACTTGTCGAACTCCCTCTGGAAATCGGGGTTAACAAGGCGTATCCAGCGCGAGTCGGCAGCATAACGCCCCGTGACAAAGGCCTTAAGGTGCTCCACGATGCCATAGATACGGTTGTAGCGGTACACCTTGCGCATCTCGGCCTGACCTGTAGCCACGAGATAGTAGCTGACAAAGCAGCGCTGCATATCCTTATTGTTTCTGAAACGCCTGAACGATGTGCGCTCCCACGCCTCGGGCATAAGCGACACGCAATACTCGAAGTCGCTCTTGCGGTATCCATCGAAGTTGTGATGCGGAGCATACATTATGCGCTTACCCCACCTCTCGTTGACAAGCTCCTGCATGTGCAGAAGCACGCGCTTATAGTTGCCACCACGGCGAGCCTTATGAGGCTTCATGAGGGCTCCCATGACACGCACGATAGGCGTGCCGTCGGGCTTGAAAAATACGTCGGGCGTAACGGGCGCACCGAAGAAGGTGTCGTCGTTGCCAAAGATGAAGTGCTCGGAGAGCCCCGGAATCTTATATATGCAACTCTCTATGGCGTGTGACGAGAATACGGGGAGTGCCTCGTGCGGGAGGATGTCGCGATGGTCAACAATCGTGACCTTCGGGTGGTTGATATTCAGCCACCGCGGGCACTGCGCGTCGGTGATGATATATATATGGTTGACCCATGGGGCGCACTTCTCCACAGAGCGCAACGAGAAGCGCAACTCGTCGTTATCTCTCCAGCGCGCCTCGGTCCAACTCTGAGGACTCTTATTTGCGGACGTCGCCGGCATGTAACGATCGCGCTTAGCCCTCCACTCGGGGTCGTTTCCATCAACCCACGCATATACGAGGTCAATAGGAAAGGTTATACGCACATCGGTCTCCACAATAGTTACGTTTAGGATTGCATGTCGCTATCGCTCGTATGTGTATGCACTTCTCGATACACAATGGCGGGCATGTGACATGACATTATTACCACAAATATACGAATTTTTTCTTATTTACAACCACAACACCGCAAAAAGGGGCGGCACGACAGCAAAACGACGATGCTAAAATGGGTATCCGACACCGAAGTTAAGAGCCATGTTATCCCACTTAAAGTTGTGTATCCAGCGCTCACCCTCAGGCTTGCCCGGGTTGTGAAGCTGGATGCCGAGGTCGAAGCGCAGGATTACGAAGGTGGCATCTATACGCAGACCAAGACCGGTATTGAAGCCCAGCTGTTTGTAGAAACTGTCGAGGTGGAAGACCTCGTCGGGATTGTTATCCTTCGTATCGCGCAGATACCATACATTGCCGGCATCGAGGAACATGGCACCGTGGAATATCCACCATATCGGGAAGCGGAACTCCAAGTTGGCCTCAAGTCGCACATCACCCACCTGCGCGGGGTATGTCGTGTCGTTGACCTCGGGTTTATTTCCCGGACCGAGGGTTCGTGGCACCCAGCCACGCATAGAGTTGGCACCACCACAGTAGAACATGCGGTCGAAGGGTATGGAGCGGCCATGCGAGTTGCCATACGTGACACCCACACCACCAAAGAGACGACCTGCAAGTGCCATCTTATGCCCGAGGTCTATCTGATGGCTGGCGCTAACATCGGCGCGTACATATTGCGAATATCGCACGCCCAAAATCTCGTAGTAGTCCTTACCCTCGGCATGGTGCGAGAAGAGAGCCTCAAGACCCTGAATGAGGTTGCCTGCCGTCTCAAGGTTGGCACGCACTACGGTGACGTTTTGGTCGAAATCGGAGCGCTGAGTGTTGTATATGTACGATGCCGAGAGTCCCGCGTTGAGCTGCGACTCGAAAGAGGTGCGCAGGTAGCGGTTGTCGATGTCAGCAAGGAACTTCTCATCGACCTCCTTGACGTCAATCCAGTTGATGTCGATGGGGCGAAGCACAACAGAGGAGCGACCTCCCTGTTGCCAGCTATATGCCCAGCGCGTGGTGAAGATGTTACGACGATAGTATGGCCTATTCTGGTAGTCGAAGGCGAGCTCCAAGCGTGTGCGTGGCTGCGCAATCTTCATTCCCGGGGTGATGCGGAAGGGGGCGAGGAAGCTCGGGAACGAGAGGCCGGCCGTAAGTCCAAACTCCTGAGCACTGCGCTTGGCAACATCGCGGGCATACATGAACTCGAAGCCAAAGCGCGCCGCGATATCGAAGGCCTCGGCACCACGAAAGACATTCTTGTTGGAGTAACCGAGCGTGGCGCTAAGACCATAGAATGTCGACGTAGACGATGCCTCGACCTCGACCTTCATGGCCTGCTTGAGTGCCGGTGTGCAGTATATGTTGCAGTCGACATAGCCCTCGCGCATATCTTGATGCTCGTCACTATTGCCGAGGTAGGTGACATAACTCTCCTCTCCCTCCACGCGTGTAAAATCTATCTTCGTATTGCGGAAGAAGCCGAGCGACATAAGCTCCTTATTCGTATAGGTCACCTGCGAAGCATTATATATATAGTCGGGATAGAGGGGTATCGTGCGACGTAGTACGGCATCCCTAAGTTGCGGCGTAGTGTTAAGGTCGCGTATGATTCTCAATCCGTAGTAGTCCGTGGTATCGATACGGGCATCATCCCTAAATCCCTGTGTCGAGCGTAGCATAGGGTCGTAGGTGGGGTATACGTTGATGTTGCGGATACGATACATGGCGTTGTCCTCCCATATCTGGGCACCACGCTGGTCATACCCCGCCAATGTAGGGCGTACAATCATCTTGACATCGGCACCATACTCCCGTCCTATGGTGTCTACATCGAAGGAGATGTTATTTACCGTGAAGTCGAGATAGCCGCGATTATTGAGGTTGGTGGCTATACGGTTACGCTCGGCATCCAAGCGCGATATGTCGAGCACATCGCCCGTATGTAGCAGTGTGGCTGCCGTATCGGCAAGGATTATCGCACGTAGCGACTCATCGCGGAAGTCGTAGCTTAGCGAGTCGATGCGCGTAGGCTGGCCCTGATGAAGCCTATATGTCAACTCGGCACGGCGCTTACGGCGTGTTGTGTCAACATCGCATGTTACGCTCGACGAGAAGTAACCGCGTGTATGCATGTATGTTTGGAGGTTCTGCACCGACTTCTCCGTGAGAGCCGTATCAAGTAGGACGGGCTCCTCGCCCATCTTACGCTTAAAGTTGTTCCACCAGTTGTTCTTCTCGGGGTTGGCCTTCTCGTATATCCACACGTAGAAGTCTATGCCCAAGATACGTTTGTTGGGCGACTGGCGCACGTAGGTCTCCAAGTCGTCACGGTCCTCGGTGATACGCTCCTCGCGAGGTGCCGATTTATCCTCCTCGAATGACACCTTCGACAGCAGATAGCTACCCTCGGGCAACGAGCGCGTGACATTGCAAGCGGCAACAGTAAGTGCCACCGCAATAACCACAACATAACGCCATGCCCTACGCCACATAATACTATCTGTTGATGCTACGTACAAAGTCGAGCCACAGCTCCGCCTCGCCCGTATTATTTAACACCTCGAAGCTAAACGCTCCGTCCTCAAACTCCGCACGCCCCGTCCACTCGAAGGTGGCGTTGCCCTCCAACGTCGTCGTCAGCGTGGGCTCCGTGCGTGTCGTGCAGTATACTCTGCCCCCGCGATTTGATACCTCTATGCGCTCACCCTCATCGAACATAGCGAGTAGGTGAGCAGCTGTCGCCGAGGCAGTCATCGCCGTGCCACACGAGAGTGTGATGCCGGCACCGCGCTCATACGTAGCCACAAAGATACCCTTGGGCTTACGCTCGTAGAGCGATACGTTTACACCGCGCGGGAAGAGCTCCGTCGCCTCCTTAACACGCTCGCCAAGCTCCGACAACAGCGCCAAGTCTATGTTCTCAACCTCGGCAACGATGTGTGGGTTGCCCAAGTTTAGCGCCGTAAACCGCAACGAGGGGTGAAGAGCCTCGATAACACGTCCCACGAAGCTGTCGCCCTCACGATAGAAGGTGAAGTCCTCACTATGGCGACGAATTGGAATCTCTACCTTAAATGCAGGAATACCTGCTGCAATATCCTCGGCGCGAGCAATCCTATAATCTCTGCCTCCGGAGCGAAGGATGCCTCGTGCAAGGTAGCCCTGCTCGTCTGCCAAGCGTGCTACGCAACGTATGCCGTTGCCGCACATCTCGGCATGCGTGCCATCGGGGTTGAGCATATCCATGCCGTAGACCCCATCCTCATGTCGCACAACCAAAAGTATACCATCGCTGCCTATGCCGTGCTCACGATTCGATGCTATGCGCGCAAATGCCGCCCAATCAACATGTTGAAGAGCCTCATCGCGTGTCGTATCCACCATGATGAAGTCGTTACCCGAGCCGTGACATTTGATTATCTCCATAGCCTGCATCTTATTGTATATATTCGCTCAAAGTTACGAATAATTTTTGCGCCATCAAAATTACTCCCCGCGAAAGTGCAATTTTTATCTCTGCGGGTTGCATATATGCTATTTTTTTCGTAACATTGTAATACGAACAACAAAACTTTATGCTATGGTCGAGAAGTTTATTATGGCGGGAAGCACGCCTATGCATGTTGCCGATACGGAGCGTGGCGAGCGTTGTGTGGTGCTGTTGCACGGCTACTTGGAGTCTATGCTTGTGTGGGACGATTTTGTACCCCTGCTGCGTGATAGCGTGCGTGTCGTAAGCCTCGACCTCCCCGGGCATGGCGTATCTGTCATCGAGGGCGAGGTTCATACGATGGAGTATCTTGCCGATTGCGTGGCCAACACAATGGAGGCCCTCGGCATTGCGCGTTACACCGTTGTGGGTCACTCGATGGGCGGATATGTAGCCTTGGCCATGTGTGACAAATATAGCGCGAGGCTCGATGGCATAGTGTTGCTCAGCTCCACGACGATGGCCGATAGCGAGGAGAAGTGCGACCGCCGTCGTCGCGAGATAGAGCTTGTTAAGGCCGGAAAGAAGAATATGATGGCGCGCCTTGTGCCACATGCAGGCTTTGCTCCCGACAACGTGAAGCGACTGAAGGACTACATAGAAGATCTTGCTGAGTTGATAGTCATCACCGAGGATGAGGGTGTCACTGCCATCCTTGGCGGCATGATTGAGCGTAAGAGCCGTGGCGAGCAGCTACGTACAAGCGGCATACCTCATCTATTCATCTTCGGACGTCACGACTACTACATTCCTCAAGAGCAGGCCGACGAGATGATTGCCGCCGACCCCGAGGCCAAGGTCGTGTGGCTCGAACATTCGGGACACATGGGATTTATCGAGGAGCCCGAACTATGCGCCCGCGCAATTATTGATTTTATAGGTTAGCGCGTGGCTCGAGGGGGCTTGATAGAGGCGTATGTCGAAGAGGGGTGCGAGGGCGATAACATGCGAGATAACCTCCGTCTGTAGATTTTCGTAGGGCACCCAGTTGACATCCGACGAGAAGAAATAGAGCTCCACGGGCAGTCCCCACTCCGTAGGTTGTAGTTGGCGCACCAATATCAGCATGCCGTGATGCACGCGCGGATGCGCGTTGAGGTAGGCCATGACCGTGCGCATATATATGTCGAGGTTGGTGAGCATCCCTCCCTCGGCACTCTCCATCGTAACATGCTCCAAGAGCGGCTGTAGGGCCTTCTCGCCCTTGAGGCGCTCGATAAACTCCTCCGTGGCAAAGCCTATGCTCGTCATATCCACATTCAACGAGCGCTTGATGCGCCTACCTCCCGTGTCACGCATCGCTTGCCAATTGTCAAATGGCTCGCTGACAAGTAGATAAGGGGGTATTGTCTGTAGCGTGTTATTCCACCCGCGAACCTTTATCGTCGTGAGCGATACCTCCACCACTGAGCCATCAATACCTCGGCTCGGCACCTCTATCCAGTCACCAACCTTAAGCATGTCGTTGGCCGAGAGCTGTATTCCGGCAACAAGTCCTAAGAGCGTATCCTTGAAGATGAACGATATAACCGCAGCTGAGGCACCAAGACCCGTGAGAAGGCCTGCCGGCGAGATATTTAACAGTATGGCTACCACGATGATGATGCCCACCAACGCTAAGAGCACCTTGACAATCTGTAGCAACCCCTTAATAGGCTTGCCATGCCATGCCGGGCGGTCAACGATAAGCTGGAACGTAGCCTCAAAGAAGGAGCTTATGAAGCGCAGGCTGGTGATGACAATGGCAATGTCGACAATGCGCTCGGCAAGGGTTATAATCCACTCCGTCTTAACACCCAACGCAGAGAATGCCAGCGGGAGTATCATACTTACGACCATGGGCGTGATGATGGCACACAGGTGCCTCATCACCTTATTGTCGAAGAGGATATCATCCCACGAAGCCTTCGTGTGTGCTATAATCCAATGAACACCGCGTATCACTACCCAGCGGAAGAGAATGTTGATAACAAGCACCAACACAATAAGATATATGAGCACGATAAAGCCATCGAGCTTGTCTGCAACATCTGCCGTAAGCCCCCAGCTTACGAGGCGCTCGTTAATCCACTCATTTACGCTGTGGTCGAAGAAGCTGTTCATGGTTGTGGGTTAGAAATTTATGCCAAAGCCGATGAAAACCATCTGATTGAAGCTCTTGCGATTAACATCCTTAGGCTTAAGGCCAAAGGGCTCCTTTATTACCGGCCGCGGGTTCATCATCGTAGCGTTGTAGCCCAGCGTGATGTCGTACTTCATGTCGCTATCGGGCGCCTGAAGACGATAGCCTATACCTCCCGTACATGTGGTACCAAAGCGTAACCCCTTGTTAAATAGGATGTTTGTGCCCATATTCACAAAGTTAAACAAGCAGTTTTTGCGCTTGCCGTAGAAGTAGTGCGCTGTGACAGCTATGGGCACCGTTGTATAGTTATACTGTATCTGCGCTCCCGCCTCGATACCCACGCGCCAGTGGTTGTTTATGAGGTAACCGCCCGTGAGCATGACATTACCACCCATCTTGGCTTGGCTCTTATATGCCTTCACCGGCTTCTCGCCCGCAATACGCATATAGTCGAGTTCGTAGAACACCAGAGCCACACGTCCCGCAGCACCCCACTCCCAGCCGGAGTAACGACGTGTCTTGCGCTCAATCTCCTCGGGTGTCTCACGGCGCTTAGCCTCGGCCATAGGCACGGTCATAAGCACCAAAAGCACAAATACTACTAATCTCCTCATATAGACTCTTTCACTATAGTTCTACAATGTCACAGCGCTACGTTCAATGTCCTACAAACCGCGTACCGACCTCTCCCACGCCCATGCAGCCTTGAGCGTATCCTCCAACTCACGCTCGGCACGCCATCCAAGCTCCTCATTTGCCAGCGTCGTATCTGCCCATACGGCCGTGACATCACCGGCACGGCGCTCCGTAACGCGGTAGTTGAGCTTGAGGTTGTTGGCCTTCTCGAAGCCCTTGACCAACTCAAACACCGACACGGGACGTCCCGTACCTACGTTGAAGACCTCGTAGCCCTCCTTCGTGCGACCCTCAACCATGCGGTTGATGGCTACAACATGAGCGCGAGCAAGGTCGACGATGTCGATATAGTCGCGTAGGCATGAGCCGTCGGGCGTAGGGTAGTCGTCACCGAAGATGCTCAGGCACTCGCGCACACCCGCAGCCGTCTGTGTGATATAGGGGACAAGGTTGTTGGGCACGCCACGAGGCATCTCGCCAATATGTGCTGAGGGGTGGGCGCCAATAGGATTGAAGTAACGCAATGCGATACCGTGCATCGCAGGGTTGGCCAAAACGGTGTCGCGCAGAATATCCTCCGACATCTGCTTCGTATTGCCGTAAGGCGATGTTGCGGGCTTACGCTCTGTGAGCTCCGTGACGGGAAGCACCTCGGCATCGCCATACACTGTTGCCGACGACGAGAAGAGCACATTGTGTCTGCCATATTCGGCCATGAGCTCGAGGATATTGACAAACGACATAAGGTTGTTATGGTAGTACTTCAAAGGCTCGGCAACAGACTCGCCCACAGCCTTGAATGCCGCAAAGTGGATGACCGAGTCGAAGTTATAGGCCTCGAATACCTTGCGCATGGCCTCCTTGTCGCAGCAGTCGGCCTCGACAAACTTAGGCTCCACGCCCGTAATCTTACGTATGCCCTCCAACGACGAGGCATCGCTATTCGAGAAGTTGTCGACAACAACGACATCATACCCTGCATTTATAAGCTCCACGGTCGTATGCGACCCTATGTAGCCGGCACCACCGGCAACAAGCACCATTTTATTCATAGCTTTTTTAATTATTTACCCTACAAAGATAATAAAACTATTGAACAAAAAGAGCACCGAAGCACTCTTTTTATTTTCCGTTGTATGTATTCATCGTCCTATCGGGGCCTATCGACACAAACGATAACACCGCCTCGCCGAAGAGTTTTAGCCTTTCGGGCATCTCCTTGAGTTCGTCAGCCGAGAAGTCGCCCAAGACATAGTCCACCTGATGGCCTCGCGGGAAGTCGCCACCGACACCAAAGCGCAAACGCGCATACTGGTTGTCGCCAAGCATCTCGGTGATGTTTTTCAGCCCGTTATGTCCACCCTCCGAGCCATTCTTGCGCATGCGGAACGTGCCGAAAGGGAGGGCTATATCGTCCGAGATGACAAGCAGGTTTTCGCGCGGTATGCGCTCCTGCTCCATCCAGTACCTCACGGCCTTACCCGAGAGGTTCATATATGTCGCGGGCTTCAATAGGAGTACCGTGCGACCACGGTGCTTGAGTGTCGCCATAGCGCCATAGCGCACCGTCGTAAAAGAGATATTGGATGCCTCTGCCAAGGCATCCAACACTCTGAAACCGATGTTGTGGCGCGTTGCGGCATACTCCATTCCGATATTGCCCAACCCGACAACAAGATACTTCATTTCGTTGTGGTTTTAGTTCGTTTCCTACGCTATCCACATAGTCCTACGACTACTGAGCGGCACGTGAAGCACGTGTTACGCGAACAGCGCAAACAGCAGTAGTAGCGGGAGTTACGAATGTGAGGTTCTCATGCTTAAGGTCGCCTACGAAGATAGTCTGACCAACCTGCAAGGGAGTAACATCAACCACGATCTCGTCGGGAATGTACTCAACAAGAGCCTTAACCGTAAGCTTACGAGCTGAGAGCTGGAGCTTACCACCAATCTTAACACCCTCGGCGTTACCTGTAAGACGTACAGGAACATTAACAGCCACGGGCTTACCCTCCTGAACGCGGTAGAAATCTACGTGGAGAACCTGCTCGCGCACGGGGTGATACTGAACCTCACGCATTACGGCCTTCTCAATCTTACCGTCGATGTTGAGCTCTACGATGTAAGAGTTGGGAGTGTAGATGAGCTGGTTGAGCTCCTTAGCGTCGATGGTGAATGTCACCTCCTCGCCGCCACCGTAAACGATGCAGGGTACCTGACCCTCGCGACGTGCTGCCTTAGCGTACTTCTTACCGAACTCCTTGCGGGCAGTACCGTTAATCTGAATTGACTTCATAAATGTATAAATATTAATAGTTTAACTTCGATGCCACTCAGCGGCGATAGTCAGTCGCAACCCCATAGGCATCTGCTTTGGACCGCAAAGATACAAAAAAAGTGGCAATTAGCAATTTTTTCGAGCTTTTTTGTACGGCAAGGGTCCCTCTTGTTGTTTTTGCAGCGGCTACAGCCTACCCTCACGCCACGAGTGGGGGACAACTACGGGAGGGTGCGTAGGCTTGTGCAGGAGGTGAAGTAGTAGACGTCTACTTATTTAGCATGGTTTCGGGCTCTATGATATGGCGAAGTCGCGGAGGGCATCGTTCAGCGAGGTCTTCTTATCCGTAGACTCCTTGCGGCGGCCGATAATCAAGGCGCACTGCACGCCATACTCGCCCGCGGGGAACCTCTTATTATAGGTGCCCGACACCACTACCGAGCGTGGGGGTACGTAGCCCTTATACTCCACGGGCTCCGTGCCCGTGACGTCGATGATATGTGTTGAGCCGGTAATCACCGTATTCGAGCCGAGCACCGCCTCGCGACATACGTGTGCGCCCTCGACAACTATCGAGCGCGAGCCTATGAAGCAGTTATCCTCGATAATGACGGGCGAGGCCTGCACGGGCTCCAGCACACCGCCTATGCCTACACCTCCTGAGAGGTGGACATTCTTGCCTATTTGGGCACACGAGCCCACCGTAGCCCACGTGTCGACCATAGTACCCGTGTCAACATAGGCACCGATGTTTACATACGAGGGCATAAGTATCGCTCCCGGGGCTATATAGGCACCATAGCGAGCTACGGCATGCGGCACAACCCTCACGCCAAGCTCCTCGTAGCCGCGCTTAAGCTCCATCTTATCGTACCACTCGAGCTCGCCCGCCTGCATCGTGCGCATGGTCTGTATGGGGAAGTACATGATGATGGCCTTCTTGACCCACTCATTAACCTGCCACTGGCTACTCTCCATGTCTATAGGCTCGGCACAGCGCAACGCGCCCTTATCCACAGCCTCAACGATGCTACGTATCGTGGCCTTAACCTCCTCTTTCTGAAGCAATGAGCGGTCTGCCCACACCTCCTCTATAATCTTCTTCTCTATCTCAAACATGACAATTAGCGATTAATTCATTAACACATCTATGGCCCCAAGCAGCGCCTCCTCGTCGTAGCCACAGTCGGCATACAACTCCGCGGGCTTGCCCTGCTCCACGAAGCAGTCGTCGATGCCGAGGTTTTTCACACGAGGCGTAAATCCCTCACGGCTGAGGTGCACGACGACGGCCTCACCCACGCCTCCGCGGATGATGCCATCCTCGATGGTGATGACGCGCATAAAGCGCTCACCCACCTCGCGCAATAGCTCCTCGTCTAAGGGCTTAGCATATCTAAGGTCGTAGACGGCAACGCTGTGCTTGCTACGCTCGGCAGCACGCAGCGCCACGTTGGCCATAGTGCCTATGGCGACAATGGCAACATCCTGACCCTCGCGCAAACGCTCACCACGGCCCACCTCGACACCCTCAAAGGGGGTATCCTGCCACTCTACACCCTCGCCCACACCTCGCGGGTAGCGTATGACGGTGGGATAGTCGGCCTTGGATGCCGAATACATCATCTGGCGCAACATCCACTCGTTACGCGGGGCGGCAATCACCACATTGGGCACGCAGCCAAAGTACGCAAGGTCGAAGGCTCCGTGGTGCGTAGCACCATCCTCGCCGACGATGCCGGCGCGGTCGAGGCATAATACCACAGGTAACTTTTGCAACGCCACGTCGTGGATGACATTGTCGTAGGCACGCTGCATAAACGACGAATATATGTTACAGAAGGGACGACCTCCCGCCGCAGCGATGCCGGCAGAGAAGGTTACGGCATGACCCTCGGCAATGCCTACATCGAAACAGCGCTCCGGCATCTGGTGCATGACGATATTCATCGAGCACCCCGAGGGCATGGCGGGCGTTATGCCCACGATGCGCTCATCCTCGCGTGCAAGGTCGAGGAGCGTCTGGCCAAAGACATCCTGATAGCGCGCTGCGGCATAATTGCTCTTTATGCGCTCTCCCGTGGCTACATCGAAGCGCCCGGGGGCATGCCACACCGAGGGGTCGGCCTCGGCAGGAGTATAGCCTCGACCCTTTGTCGTCTTTACGTGTAGGAGCTTGGGGCCTCCAATCTGTTTCAACGCCTCAAAGGTACGTATCAGCTCATCTATATTATGGCCATCAATCGGGCCGAAGTATCTGAAGTTAAGGCTCTCGAAGAGGTTGCTGTTCTTCAACAAACCCTGCTTCACGGCATTTCCTGCCGTGCGCACCATGCTGTGGAGCTTGGGCATAACGGCAAGACCGCGCCACAGCGTTTTTTTGAGGTTGTTGTACCAGCGCGATGTAGACATGTGCACGAGATAGCGGTCGAGGGCGCCCGAGGGCTTGTCTATCGACATCTCGTTGTCGTTGAGGATGACGAGGATGTCCGTCTTGGGCGATGCTCCGGCATTGTTCAACCCCTCGAAGGCGAGACCTCCGGTAAGTGCACCATCGCCAATGACTGCAACGACATGCCTCCTCTGTCCCTGCATCTCCAAGGCCTTGGCCATGCCGAATGCTGCCGATATGCTCACCGAGGCGTGACCGGCACCAAAGGCATCGTAGCGACTCTCCTCGATACGTGGGAAGCCGCTGATGCCGCCACGCATGCGGTTGCGAAGAAAGGCATCACGGCGCTCGGTGATAATCTTATGGGCGTAGGCCTGATGTCCCACATCCCAGACTATGCGGTCTTCGGGCGTGGCGTAGGCGTAGTGTAGTGCCACGGTGAGCTCCACGGTACCAAGGCTTGAGCCTAAATGTCCGGGGTTCACGGCGCAGCACTCGACAATATAGTCGCGCAACTCCGCAGCGTAGCTCTTAAGCTCGCCCCTCGTCATGCGACGTAGGTCGTCGGGATTATTCACCGCCATAAGGCTTTTATACTTCACGTCACTCATCGATTACGCTACATTAATTCCACAAAAGTAGTGTTTTTTTGCGTAACGGCCAACGAAATGACAAAAACCATACTCCAAAAAATAAAAAATCAAAAGTAATGGCTAAAAGTTTGCTCATTTTCGCAAAAAATGCGTATCTTCGCAAAATGATAAAAACGTAGTTCTATTATGGCAACATCAAAATACCGCAGAATACTTCTAAAGCTTAGTGGCGAGTCGCTACAGGGCAAGCAAAATTATGGTCACGACGTAGAGGTGCTCAATGCCTATGCCGAGCAGATTAAGCGCATCAAGGAGATGGGCGTGGAGATAGGCATCGTCATCGGTGGCGGCAACATCTTCCGTGGCATACAGGGCGCAGGGCGCGGCTTCGACCGTGTGAAGGGCGACCAGATGGGTATGTTGGCAACCATCATCAATTCGTTGGCATTACAGTCGGCACTGGAGTCTAAGGGCGTAAAGTGCAGGGTGCTCACCTCGATACGTATGGAGCCTATCGGCGAATACTACTCTAAGGCTAAGGCTATAGAGTATCTCGAGGCGGGGTATGTCGTTATCATCGGTGGTGGCACGTCGAATCCCTACTTCTCTACCGACACGGCCTCGGCGCTCCGTGGCATAGAGATTGAGGCAGAGGTTATGTTCAAGGGTACGCGCGTGGATGGCATATATACTGCCGACCCCGAGAAGGACCCCACGGCCACAAAGTTCGACACCATAACCTTCGACGAGGTGTTGGCACGCCGCCTTAAGGTGATGGACCAGACGGCCTTCACGCTATGTCGCGAGAACCACCTCTCGCTCATTGTCTTCGACATGGACACCCCGGGCAACCTCGAAAAGGTCATCGCCGGTGAGAACATAGGAACAATAGTTACCGAGGAGTAAGAACCTGTTTTAGAGAATGAAACTGTTGAAAATAATTTTACTTACAAATTTTAACAGCTTCTATAAAGATTTTTGATATGGCAATACAGACAAAACACAAGAAGCGCGGCTCGACACTCACGCTTATCCTTATGCTCGTAGTGCTCGTAGGCCTCGTGGTAGCGATTATTTTTTGGCCCGTAGAGGCTAAGGCAGCAGCCATGCCCACAACCACCGAGCAGGAGGATGTTGAGGCGACGACACTCGTGCGCACGGGCGACATAGCCCCCGATTTCACTGTTAAGATGACATCGGGCGATAAGGTCACGCTCTCGTCGTTGCGTGGCAAGGTGGTGCTCGTCACGTTTTGGGCTACATGGTGTCCTCCCTGTCGTCAGGAGTTGGCGCACATGCAGGAGGGTGTCATTGACCAATTCGCAGGTAGCGACCTCGTAGTACTCCCCATATCACGTGGCGAGACACGTGCGACGGTTGAGTCTTTCATCCACAAGATGGGCTACACCTTCCCCGTGGGTATCGACGAGAACAAGTCGATATATCTCAAGTATGCCACAAACTACATCCCCCGCGCCTTTGTCATCGACAAGAAGGGTAGGGTTGTATACAACGCTGCAGGCTATGACGAGGTTATCGCCCGCGAGATTAACGAGGCTATAGCCGCAGCGCTACGTTAGAGTGATAATTAAACCAACAAAGAGATAAATGTATGGATACCAAGACTATTTTGAATGAGACGACCGAGCGTATGCAGCGCGCCGTAGACCACCTCACCGAGGAGTTGCTCAACATCCGCGCAGGTAAGGCATCGGTAAATGTCTTAAATGGTGTATTTGTCGACTACTACGGCTCACAGACCCCCGTATCGGGTGTTGCCAGTGTCACCGTGCCAGACGCTAAGACCGTGCTTATCCAGCCTTGGGATAAGAATATGATTCGCCTAATCGAGAAGGCTATCATCGACTCGAACATAGGCCTTACACCCTCGAACAATGGCGAGCAGATACGCCTATCGATACCCCCTCTCACGGAGGAGCGCCGTAAGGAGATTGTTAAGAAGGTTAAGGGCGAGGGTGAGACTGCGCGCATAAGCCTGCGTAACGCACGCCGCGATGCTGTCGAGGCCTTCAAGAAGGCGCAGAAGGATGGCATGTCGGAGGACGAGCAGAAGG
>JAFVWO010000004.1 GCA_017501625.1 Alistipes sp. | reverse complement strand
GCTCCTGCACTACTTCGGCGAGGAGTACAGCGAGGCTAACTGTGGCAGCTGCGACAACTGTTGCAATCCCAAGCCTAAGATTGAGGCTAAGAAGGAGATGCAGTTGGCGTTGGAGGCTCTGTTGGAGATTGGCGATAAGTTTAAGATTGACCACCTCGTGGCAGTGCTCACAGGCAAGGTTACGGCGATGGTTAAGAGCTATAACCACAATAAGTCGGAGTTCTTCGGTGCGGGCGAAAGTAAGGATGCCCGCTTCTGGAATGCCGTCATACGTCAGGCTCTAATTATGGGCTTGGTGGATAAAAACATCGAAAATTACGGCCTTATATCGGTAAACGATAAGGGTAAGGAGTATATCAAGTCGCCCAAGAGTGTGACCATAACCCTCGACCACGACTACGATGCTGAGGATGAGAATATGGCTCTTGGCGGCCCGATGAAGGGTGGTGGTGCTGCCGATGAGGAGCTCTTCGCCATGCTTAAGGACCTACGTCGTAAGGTGGCTAAGCAGAACGACCTGCCTCCCTATGTCATCTTCCAAGACCCCTCGCTCGAGGATATGTCTATTCAGTACCCCATAACTATGGAGGAGATGCAGACAATCTCGGGTGTAGGTGCAGGTAAGGCGCAGAAGTTCGGCGCGGAGTTTATCAAGCTTATCAAGGCATACGTCGAGGAGAAGGAGATTATTCGTCCGCAGGATCTCGTTGTTAAGGGCGTGGCGAGCAAGTCGAACAACAAGATATTCATCATCCAGTCGATAGACCGCAAGATGGATTTCGAGGATATCGCGCGTGCGCGTAATATGGATATGGATGAGCTTCTAACGGAGATTGAGGCTATCGTCAACTCGGGTACGCGCCTCGACATACAATACTACCTCAATACGCTCATGGATGAGGATAAGGTCGAGGATATATACCTATACTTTAAGGAGGATGCCGAGACCGATTCGTTGGACGATGCCATCGAGGAGCTTGGCTCGGAGTATAGCGAGGAGGAGATACGCCTTGTGCGCATAAAGTTTATATCGGAGGTGGCAAACTAATGGCAGAGGTACGCGCAAAAAAGGCTCTCGGGCAACACTTCCTCACGGACCTTAATATAGCCCGCAAGATTGCTACAGCACTATCGGGAGGCACTCCCGAGGCTCCGGATAAGGTCTTGGAGGTGGGGTGTGGCATGGGTGTGCTCACGCAGTTCCTGCTGCAGAGGGAGGATATCGTCACCTATGGCGCGGAGATTGATAGCGAGTCGGTAGAGTATCTCCATGGTCACTATCCCGCGTTTGCGGAGCGCCTAACCGAGGGCGACTTCCTGAAGATGGACTTACGCGCCCAGTATGGCCAGAGGCTGAAGATTATAGGCAACTTCCCATATAACATATCGTCGCAGATATTCTTCAAGGTGCTCGAAAATAGGGATATAGTGCCCGAATGTGTCGGCATGATACAAAAGGAGGTTGCCGTGCGCCTTGCCGAGCCTCCGGGCTCGAAGGAGTATGGCATACTCAGTGTCCTGTTGCAGGCGTGGTACGACATAGAGTATCTGTTTACGGTGGGCGAGAAGGTATTTAACCCGCCACCAAAGGTTAAGAGCGCTGTTGTTCGCCTTGTGCGTAACGATGTAGAGAGGCTGGAGTGCGATGAGACTCTCTTTATCAAGGTTGTGAAGGCTTCGTTTGGTCAGCGACGTAAGATGCTACGCAACTCATTGAAGGCAGCCTTTGGCAATTTCGGAGGTAGAGAGCATCGCTTCTTCACGATGCGTGCCGAGCAGCTGTCTGTTGCCGACTTTGTGGAGCTTACCGAGTGGGTGGCCGAAAATCGAGAGTAGTGGTTACGACGTAAGCATAACACTGGCGCGTGAGGTTATCCCTGATGCGCCTTTTTATACTCATGAGATGGAAAAATTTGTACCATATAGCATAGATGACGAGGAGTCGTTTGAGAGTGCGCTCCTTGGTGATGTGAAGGCGGGGTTTCCCTCGCCTGCGGAGGATATACGCGAGAAGTTGGACCTCATGAAGTTGCTCGTCAAGCATCGAGCCTCGACATTCTTCTTTCGTGTGAGCGGCGTATCTATGGTTGATGCTGCGCTCGACGAGGGCGACATCATCATTGTCGACCGTGCCATAGACCCGTACAACAACTGTAAGGCCGTATGTTTTATCGATGGTGAATATACGGTTAAGCGCGTGGCTATGGGCGATGGCCGTGTGCGACTTATGCCTGCGAATGAGGCTAATAAAGCGTATAAACCTATCGAGGTGACGGCAGAGAATAATTTCGTTCTGTGGGGTGTCGTCACCTATGTCATAAAGCGTATGTAGCGTGTTTGCCCTTGCCGACTGCAATAACTTCTACGCCTCATGCGAGCGTGTCTTTCGCCCCGACCTTCAGGGGCGCCCCATCATCGTGCTCTCGAGCAACGATGGCTGTGCCATAGCGCGGAGCAACGAGGCTAAGGCTCTCGGCATAAAGATGGGTGCGCCATACTTCAAGATACGAGAGCTTGTCGAGAGACACAATATCGCTGTATTCTCTGGTAACATGGCGCTCTATGGCGACATGTCGCAGCGCGTGCGCTGGGTGTTGGAGGAGTATGCACCCTCGATTGAGGTATACTCCATAGATGAGGCATTTCTCGACCTCCGCGGCATGGAGGGAGTAGATTTCAACAGCTACGCCAAGGAGATTTCGCGCGAGTGTTGGCGGCAGACCTCCATCCCCGTATCTGTGGGTATAGCTCCCACGAAGACACTTGCAAAGATTGCCTCGAAGCTATGTAAGCACTATCCCAAGCTACGTGGTGGTTGTTATATGCACCGCAAGGAGGATGTGGAGAAGGTGCTGCGTAAGTTCCCGGTGGAGGATGTGTGGGGCATAGGACGACGTGTGGCACCTAAACTCAAGAATATGGGTGTAACCACGGCCTACGACTACACGCAGTTGTCCGAGAGCGCTGTTAGAAGCCTGTCGGGCATAACGGGATTAAGAACATGGCGGGAGCTGCGTGGCGAGGCGTGCATAGAGTTCGAGGATGGCTTCGAGGTGCGGCAGTCAATATGCGTGTCGCGCAGCTTTGCAACGGAGATATACGACGTGGCAGAACTCGCCGAGCAGGTGTCCAACTTCGCAGCTGCGGTTGCCGAAAAGCTACGCAAGCAGCACTCTGCAACCTCGGAGATGACAATCTTTGCCTTCACCAATCGCTTTAAGGAGTCGACACCACAGACCTATGGCACGCAACTCGTTCACTTCACCGTGGCGACAAACGATCAGCGCACAATCGTCACACGTGCTGTTGCGGCGCTACGTGATCTCTATAAGCGTGGCTACGGATATAAGAAGGCGGGCGTGGTGGCAACACATATCATCCCCGCGGAGGGCGTCGTACACTCGCTCTTTGACGATAGCGAGGCTGTGGTGCGAGAACATAACCTCTCGGCTGTCGTCGATGCTATAAATCGCACGCATGGCCGTGGTGCCGTGCGCTTTGCCGTGCAGGGTAGCGGCCACATAAAGAGTGCCAGCGAGAAGCAATCGCCACACTACACCACACGCTGGAGCGACATCCCGTTGGTTAGTGTGAAGTAACTATCTGCGGCACGATTCTTGGCGCCTATAGGTTTTGATAATGTAACTATAAGAAAGTATGATTGAATTTATGCT
>JAFVWO010000060.1 GCA_017501625.1 Alistipes sp. | reverse complement strand
TCTATTTATGGCGTATTCAATATAATTAGTAAATTAGGTCTATCGTAGTCGAGAGGTTTCGGCCCACTACTTTTAGCCTCTCCCTAAGAAATTCTCAATGATTGTGTTTAGCTTCTCGTGCTCTACGAGGAAGCCGTCGTGACCAAACTCCGACTCTATGAGGTGATACTCCGTCGTGGCGATGTGCTCCCTTAGTGGCCTATGTGCCTCTGGCGGGAAGAGTATGTCGGACGAGATGGCTACGATGAGCGTGCGCGCCTCGATGCGTCGCAGTGCCTCGGCGATAGAGCCTCTGCCACGCGCTATGTTGTGTGAGTCGACAGCCTCCGAGAGTCGGTAGTACGACAGCGCGTTAAACCTGCGGCGTAGCTTCTCTCCCTGATACTGCTGGTAGCTGTGTGCTCGGCGCTCAAACGACACCTCTGTGGCGTCACCTCTCTCCTGTTGCGTAGCGTTGTAGGCCGCACCTCCGCGATAGCTTATGAGGGCTATCGAGCGTGCTACGGCCATACCATCTATGCCAGCATCGTCGCGCCTCTCTCCCCACGTTGGGTCGAGACGTATGGCCATACGCTGCGACTCGTTGAAGGCTGCAGCCCAGGGCTCGGAGCAGGTGGTGGTGGCTATAAGCGCAAGGTGCTCGGCAAACTGAGGCTCGGAGATAGCCCACTCCATAGCCTGAAAACCACCTATCGAGCTACCTATGAGCATCTTAACACGCTTGATGCCGAGATGCTTGGCCAGCAATCTGTGGCACGTGACCATATCGCGCACCGTGATGCGCGGAAAGTCGTAGTAGTACTTCTCGCCAGTCTCGGGGTTGACCGACAAGGGCGAAGTGGTGCCATAGTGCGAGCCGAGGAAGTTGGCGCATATGACAAAGTAGCGCTCGGGGTCGAGAAAGCGTCCCTGCTCTACGGTGTGTGGCCACCAGTCGGCAACATCGGAGTTGGCCGTCAGTGCGTGACACACCCATATTATGTTGTCGCGCTGGGCGTTTATCTTGCCGTAGGTGTCGTAGACGATATCTACCCCCTTGAGCACCGCCCCCGACTCGAGCGTTATAGCCTCGCTATGATGGTATATATGGCTCATAGTCGAGAGTCTAAATATTTGCCAGTGCCTGTTCGTAGTCGGCGATGATATCCTCGACATCCTCCAGGCCGAGCGATATGCGTAGCAACGTAGGCGTGATGCCTGCGGCGCGCTTCGCCTCGTCCGATAGCTGCTTATGTGTCGTCGAGGCTGGATGCGTAACTACGCTTATAGAGTCACCTATCATAGTCATATTGCCCGAGAGTTTAAGCCCCTCGACAAAGCGTACGGTAGAGTCTAAGTCGCCCTTAAGCTCGATGGTCATAACAGGAGCTGCGCCAAAACGGAAGTACTTTTGTGCCAACTTATAGGTTGGGTGTGAGTCGAAACCGACGAAGCTCACGCGCTCCACCTTGGGGTGGTTCTGGCAATACTCCGCAAGGCGATATGTCGACTCTACCTCGTGCTTAACGCGTAGCGAGAGGGTCTCTAAGCCGATGAGCATAAGGTAGGCATCGAAGGGCGAGGGGCAGCAGCCGAAGTCGCGCATACCATCGACGCGGCACTTGACGATAAAGGCTTGATTGCCAAAGGCGTCGTATAGGTTAAGGCCGTGATATCCCTCCGAAGGGCCATCTATCGTCGGGAATTTACCCGAGGCGCGCCAGTCGAACTTACCGCTGTCGACGATGACGCCACCCATAGCCGTGCCGTGGCCATTTATCCACTTTGTCGCCGAGTCGGTGATTATATCTGCGCCCCAATCGAATGGGTTGCAGAGGTATCCTCCTGCGCCGAAGGTGTTGTCGACGATAAGGGGTATGTTGTTGCTATGTGCCACCTCGGCCAGTGCCTCGATGTCGGCCACGCGGCAGGTGGGGTTACCCATCGACTCGACAAAGAGTGCGCGTGTGTTGTCATCAACTAAGGCGGCCATATCCTCGGGGCTGTCGCTCTTTGCCAAGCGACACTCTATGCCCACGTTGCGCAGCGAAATGACAAACTGGTTGTGCGTACCACCGTAGAGGTATGGCGAGGCTACGATATTCTCACCTGCGGCGGCCAGTGCCGTTACCGTGAGCAGTATGGCCGACATTCCCGCTGCTGTGGCCAGTGCGCCGACACCATCGTATAGGGCGGCTATGCGCTCCTCGTAGGCTGCTGTGGTGGGGTTGTGCAGACGGGTGTATATGTAGCCCGGCTCGCTGAGCGTAAATAGGTTGGCGGCATAGTCGCACGTAGGAAAGTGGTATGCTGCCGTAGGGTGTATGGCTATGCCACGTGCATTGGTCTGGTCTACGTGGTAGCCTCCGTGTATCTGTCGCGTCTCGAAACGCAGTTTGTTATCTGACATAGTATCTATGGTTTAGTTTATACAAATATACGCAAAAATAGTCGCTCCGCCATCATAGTTATGACGGTCTGTAAAATATGTGTTCGGTTGGGGTGGTAGCGCGTAGCTACACAATAGGAAGTAGTGTGCCTAACGGCACATTCGCATAGACATCATATACATAGAGATAGCAACTGCTGTCGACATCTGAGCAGTCACATTCTCATAAATCATCTTACTGCCTTTTGCAGTTTGAAGTATGTTGTCTATTGCGAGGTTCATTTGTAGTTCGTAGGTTTTGCAAAGATAGGTAAAATAATCGTTATATACAAGAGGTTGACCTATAAGCTTGTTGTTACACTACTTTTGCACCACGACATTGCGAGCCTCGATGCGTCCGTCGCCTGCCGTTGCGACATCGAACTCTACGCGCCAGTTATGCTTCAAGGTGCGATACCCCTCCTTCACCACGGCTGTGTAGTGAACGTAGACATCCTCACCTGCCTCCGAGGTTATGAAGCCGTAGCCACGCTTATCGTCGAACCATTTAACGCGCCCTTTCATCCTATAGTTGCATTTTAGTAGTCCAAAGTTACGAAATTTATTATTTACGACAATACTATGATGCTAAAAAATTGCGTTATATT
>JAFVWO010000059.1 GCA_017501625.1 Alistipes sp. | reverse complement strand
CTGAACGAAGTGAAGGATTTTTACATATAAAGAAAAAATTGTAGAAATGGTCTCTACGGAACAGATAAACGAACTAAAGGCACGTGTGGCGAAGCTCGAACTATCCATCGACATCGAGCAACGTCGCATAGACCTACAAAACGAGCAGGAGCGTACCGAGGAACCCGACTTCTGGGACGACCCCGACAAGGCACGCAAGCAACTTAAAAGGGTGGCCGAGATAAAAGCGGTGGTTGACGACTATGAGGGTGTTGTGCGCATGGTTGCAGACCTCGATCTCGTCCCCGACTTTGTGGCAGAGGGTGTCATTGCGGAGGAGGAGGCCGAGGAGCAGTACCGTGGGGCGATGGACATGGTCGAGAAGCTCGAACTGAAGCAGATGCTCTCGGGCACGGAGGATAGGTTGGGTGCTATCATGGATATCAATGCAGGTGCCGGGGGTACGGAGGCTTTGGATTGGGCCGCGATGCTCATGCGCATGTATACGCGCTGGGGCGAGGCACATGGCTACACCGTGAAGGTCGCCAACTATCAGGCGGGCGATGAGGTGGGAGTGAAGTCGTGTACGTTGGAGTTCGAGGGCGAGTATGCCTATGGCTACCTGCGTAGCGAGAGTGGTGTTCACCGCATGGTGCGCCTCTCGCCATTCAATGCCAACAATAAGCGACAGACGACATTCGCCTCGGTATTCATAGCACCTGCCGTTGACGATACCATAGAGATAAATATCTCGCCGGCGGACTACGAGTGGGATACCTTCCGCTCGAGTGGCGCGGGAGGTCAGAATGTGAACATGTGGAGACGGCCGTGCGTCTGCGCTATCACGGCAAGGATGCCGACACGGGTGAGCCCGTAGAGTTCCTTATCGAGAATATGGAGACACGCTCGCAGCTTATGAATCGCGAGAATGCTATGCGCATACTACGCTCGAAGCTCTACCAGAGGGAGCTGGATAAGCGTATGGCTACGCAGCAGGCGTTGGAGGCCACGAAGAAACGCATAGAGTGGGGCTCGCAGATACGTAGCTACGTCTTCGACGACCGTCGTGTGAAGGACCACCGCACGGGATTTCAGACATCGAATGTCGATGCGGTGATGGATGGCGACATCGATGGATTTATTAAGGAGTACCTATTGCAATATTGATGTTTAGAGGCTTATACATAACACTATGCTTACTGCTCAGCGTGACACTATGTCGCGCTGCGGAGCCTCGCGAGGTGTTGGTGGGTGCCACCGACACAGCTGCATACATGCCTACGCTACGTCATGAGCGCGTGGCTATATTGGCAAACCATACGGCGATGTACTCCGAGCATGAGCACATTGTCGACATGATGCACCGCGAAGGTATAAACATCGTCGGCATCTTCGCCCCGGAGCATGGCTTCCGTGGCTCGGTAGAGGCGGGAGCAAAGGTCGAGAATGGGGTAGATAGCAAGACGGGAATACCTATCCTGTCGTTATATAACGGCAATACGCAGCGCCCGGCAGATGATGTCATGCGCTCGTTTGATGTGCTTGTGGTAGATATGCAGGATGTGGGACTGAGGTTCTATACCTATTATATATCTATGCTCAGGATGGTGGATGCCTGTGCCGACTTTGGTCGCGAGGTCATCGTCTTGGATAGGCCCAATCCCAACGGCCACTATGTCGATGGCCCGACGCTCGATATGAAGTATAAGTCGGGCGTGGGGTGGTTGCCCATACCCGTTGTTCATGGCCTCACCATGGGCGAGATTGCCCGTATGGCCATAGGCGAGGGGTGGGCTAAAGCTGCTAAGCTCACGGTCGTCAAGTGCCGTAATTATGACCATGCGACACACTACACCCTACCTATAGCACCATCGCCCAACCTGCCTACGCAGCATAGCATATATCTCTACCCCTCGACATGCTTGTTCGAAGGTACGGTAGTAGGTATGGGGCGTGGCACGGAGGCCCCCTTTGAGATATATGGTCACCCCGACATGAAGAGGCGCGACTTTGCGTTTACGCCCGTGCCCAATGCCGGCTCCAAGAACCCTCCACATAACGGCAAGGTGTGCTATGGTGTCGATTTGCGCGGTGTTGCCAACGAGGATATATGGCGCGAGGGTGTTAATTTGGAGTATGTCATAGATGCCTACCGCGACCTGAATATGGGCGAGAGTTTTTTTACGCCCATGTTCGAGAAACTTATTGGTGTGAGCTATGTCCGCCGGATGATTATGTCGGGTGCCTCGGCAGAGGAGATAGAGGCATGCTGGAGTGCCGATGTCGAGGAGTTTAAGGTGCTGCGACGTAAATATTTGCTATACGAGGAGTAATAACTAAAATGTAAGAATAGATATGGGATTTTTCGATTTATTCAAGAAGAAAAAGGTTGAAGAGCAACAAGTTGAGGGTGTGAGAACACCCGAGGAGGTTGAGGCTCAGACGGTGCGCGAGGCTGAGGCGGCTAAGGCCGAGGTCGAGGCTGAGCGTAAGGAGCTCGAGGCTGGTCTGGAGAAGACCAAGGAGGGCTTCTTCGGTAAGCTTAAGCGTGCCATAGCAGGTCGCACGACGGTGGATGCCGATGTGTTGGACGACCTTGAGGAGGTGCTTATAACCTCGGATGTGGGCGTAGATACTACGGTGAAGATTATACGAGCCATCGAGGAGCGTGTAGCCCGCGATAAGTATATGAATACGGAGGAGTTGCATGGCATCCTTCGCGATGAGATTGCCTCGCTCATGGAGGAGTCGCATCGCTCGACCGAGGACTTCGGTATCGAGGTTAAGGAGGGTATGCCCTATGTGCTTATGGT
>JAFVWO010000058.1 GCA_017501625.1 Alistipes sp. | reverse complement strand
GTCGAGATGGAGCGCGTGGTGAAGGATGGTGTTCGCAATGCAGAGGTATTGTACGAGGCTAAGCGTCTTGGCTTTAGCGACAAGTACATTGCCAAGCTTTGGGATATGACCGAGAGCGAGGTGTTCCTCTTCCGCAAGGAGAACGACATCTTCCCCGTATACAAGATGATAGATACGTGTGCTGCGGAGTTCGACTCTAAGGTTCCGTATCTCTACTCTACCTACGAGCGCGAGAACGAGTCTATCGTCACGAACAATAAGAAGATTATAGTTCTCGGCTCGGGACCTATACGTATCGGTCAGGGCGTAGAGTTCGACTACTCTACGGTACACGCCATTTGGGCTATACGCGAGGCGGGCTACGAGGCTATCATCATCAACAACAACCCCGAGACCGTATCTACGGACTACTCTATCAGCGACAAGCTCTACTTCGAGCCGCTAACGGTGGAGGATGTGATGAACGTCATCGAATTGGAGAAGCCTACAGGTGTGGTTGTGTCGCTTGGTGGCCAGACAGCCATCAACCTTGCCAAGCCCTTGGCCGACCTTGGTGTCGAGATTATCGGTACGGGCATCGAGGCTATCAACAATGCGGAGGATAGAAAGTGCTTCGAGGCTATCATGCGCCGCGTAGGCATACCTCAGCCCGATGCTGAGGCTATCACCGACATCGAGCGCGGTGTTGCTGCTGCCGAGCGCATCGGCTACCCCGTATTGGTACGCCCGAGCTACGTATTAGGAGGTCGCGCCATGCAGATTGTATCTAACGAGGAGGCTCTGCGCCACTACCTCAAGACTGCCGTGGAGCTCAACGAGGACCAACCCGTCTTGGTCGACAAGTATATCATGGGTAAGGAGTTGGAGGTCGATGCTATCTGCGATGGCAAGGATGTATTCATCCCGGGCATCATGGAGCATGTCGAGCGCACAGGTATTCACTCGGGTGACTCTATAAGTGTCTACCCCACATTCAGCGTGAGCCAAAAGGTTAAGGATACGATTATCGACTACACGATACGCTTGGGTAAGGAGATAGGCATCGTCGGCCTCTATAACATACAGTTTATCGCTGACGACCAAGATAAGGTCTACGTCATCGAGGTAAATCCCCGCTCGTCGCGTACCGTGCCCTTCCTCTCGAAGGCTACGGGCATGCCGATGCCGAAGATTGCTACCAACGTGATGCTCGGCAAGTCGTTGAAGGAGCAGGGCGTGGATAAGATTATCGCTGATGAGAAGAAGCGCTGGTATGTTAAGACTCCGGCATTCTCGTTTGCCAAGATTCGCGGTGTAGACTCATACCTCTCGCCCGAGATGAAGTCTACGGGTGAGGCCATAGGCTATGATGTATCGCTACGTCGTGCGCTATATAAGTCGTTGCAGTCGTCGGGCATGACCATCGCCAACTATGGTACCATCTTCGTGTCTATCGCCGATGCCGACAAGCCACGCGCGTTGCCCCTCATACGTCGCTTCTACGAGCTCGGCTTCAACATCGAGGCTACGGGTGGTACGGCAAAGTATCTACGCGAAAACGGCATACGCACACGCATGCTCAAGAAGCTAAGCGAGGGCTCGACCGAGATTTTCGAGTCTATACGCAAGGGCCACGTAAACTATGTTATTAACACCATCGATATCAACCAGCACAGCGCACGTCTCGATGGCTACGACATCCGTCGTTGTGCCGTGGAGAACAACGTGACAATCTTCACCGCCTTGGAGACAGTGAGCGTACTGCTCGACGTCTTGGAGGAGATAACGCTCGGTGTATCGACAATCGATGCAGAATAATGTATAAGAAGGGAATATATACCGTTTTACGCAACGAGCCTCTCACCACGACGGTCTACCGCATGGTGCTTGAGGGTGACACGCAGTATATCACACGCTCGGGACAATTCATCAACATCGAGCTTGAGGGTAAGTTCTTGCGCCGCCCCATATCTGTTGCCGACTACGATGCTACGACCATCACCATAATATATAAGGTGGTGGGTCGTGGCACCGAGCAGATGCGCCAGATGACGGCAGGCACGAAGTTAGACATACTCACGGGCTTGGGCAATGGTTTCTCGACGGATAACGACAAGCAGCGCCCGCTGTTGGTTGGTGGTGGCGTAGGCGTGCCTCCGATGTATAACCTATGCAAGAGGCTTCTTGCGGAGGGTAAGCGCCCTACGGTTGTTGTGGGCTTCAACACCAAAGATGAGGTCTTCTACACCGAAGAATTTAAGGCTTTGGGCGTGGATATATACTGCTCGACGTTGGATGGCTCGATGGGCATCAAGGGTTTTGTCACGGATGCCATTCGCGAGGCGGGCATCGAGTTCGACTACCTCTATACGTGTGGCCCACTGCCTATGTTTAAGGCACTATATAGTGCTACGGATGTAGACGGAGAGTTCAGCTTCGAGGAGCGCATGGGCTGTGGCTTTGGCGGATGCATGGGATGCACATGCAAGACGACACACGGCTACAAACGAATATGCAAGGAGGGACCGGTACTTAAACGCGAGGAGATAATATGGTAAAAAACTTTGACACTACGGTTGAGCTTTCAGGCGTGAAGCTCCACAACCCCATCATACCGGCATCGGGAACCTTCGGCTTCGGCCGCGAGTTCGCGGAGTTCTACGACTTGGACTGCTTGGGTGCAATATCTATAAAGGGTACTACGCGCGATGCTCGCTTTGGCAATCCTACGCCACGTATTGCGGAGTGTACGGCAGGTCTAATCAACTCTGTAGGCCTACAAAACCCGGGTATTGACAAGGTTATTTCAGAGGAGCTTCCTGCACTGCGTAAGATATTCCACAACCCTATCGTTGCCAACATTAGCGGCTTCTCGCTCGATGAGTACGAGGAGTGCTGCGCAAAAATCGACAAAGAGGAGCAGGTTGAGATTATTGAGGTCAACGTCTCGTGCCCCAATGTGCACAACGGAGGCATGAGCTTCGGCACACAACCCGAGGCTGCTGCAGAGGTCACGCGCAGGGTTAAGGCCGTGACCACTAAGCCCGTATATATCAAACTCAGCCCCAACGTGACGGACATCGCGGCCATAGCACGTGCATGCGAGGAGGCTGGTGCTGATGGTATATGCCTTATAAACACACTCCTCGGCATGCGTATCGACACCATGCGTCGTCGACCCGTCATAGCGAATAAGATGGGTGGCTTCTCGGGTGATGCCATATTCCCCGTGGCTGTACGCATGGTATATCAGGTGGCTAACGCTTGTAGTATTCCGGTTATGGGCTGCGGTGGCGTGAGCACGGCATCGGATGTTATCGAGATGATGATGGCGGGAGCTACTGCCGTGCAGGTGGGCGCTGCCAACCTCAAAAACCCCTACGCCTCGAAGGAGATTATCGAGGCCCTACCCAAGGAGATGGAGCGCTTAGGCATCGAGCGCCTTAGCGACATCATCGGTATAGTAAAGTAGAACAACAAATTAAAAGAGATAGATATTATGAGTAAGCGTGATGTGATTATTGCTTGCGACTTTAGCAGCAAGGAGCAGACCTTGAACTTCCTCGATAAGTTCACCGGCCGCAAGCCCTTTGTGAAGATAGGCATGGAGCTATTCTATGCCGAGGGGCCCGAGATTGTGCGTACCATCAAGGCGCGTGGCCACCGCATCTTCCTCGACCTTAAGCTCCACGATATTCCCAATACGGTGAAGAAGGCTATGTCGGTACTCCGCAACTTGGATGTCGACATGACCAACGTACACGCCGCGGGCACCGTGGATATGATGCGTGCAGCCATCGAGGGACTTACGCGCGAGGATGGCACACGCCCCTTGCTTATCGCTGTGACACAGCTTACATCCACATCGGAGGAGCGCATGCAGAAGGAGTTGCTCATCGGTGCATCTATTAACGACACCATCGTTAAGTATGCCGAGAATGCCAAGCTTGCAGGCCTCGATGGTGTGGTATGCTCGCCCTTGGAGGCTGCGATGGTAAAGGATGCTTGTGGCAAGGAGTTTATGACCGTAACACCCGGTGTTCGATTTGCCGATGGCGACGTGGGCGATCAGGTGCGTGTGACAACACCCGAGCGTGCTAAGGAGATAGGCTCCGACTTCATCGTCGTAGGCCGCCCCATCACTGCTGCCGACGACCCCGTAGCGGCATACGAGCGTTGCATGAAGGAGTTTGCAGAGTAATTATTAACCGACAAAAACATAGAATATTATGGAAAAGAAGATAGCAAAAGACCTACTCTCGATTGGCGCAGTATTCCTCCGCCCCGAGCAGCCCTTCACATGGGCAAGTGGCATCAAGAGCCCTATATATTGCGATAACCGCCTGACACTCACCGCTCCCGAGGTGCGCAACCACGTGGAGGAGGGTCTTGCCGAGCTTATACGCAAGCACTACCCCGAGGTAGAGGTGCTGATGGGTACATCGACTGCGGGCATCGCCCATGCAGCCATCACAGCGACAATCCTCAACCTCCCTATGGGTTATGTACGCTCAGGCTCTAAGGACCACGGCCGTGGTAACCAGATTGAGGGTAAGCTGGAGAAGGGACAGAAGGTTGTCGTTGTCGAGGACCTCATCTCTACTGCCGGCAGCTGCATCGAGGTAGTGGAGGCTCTGCGCAATGCCGGTGCTGAGGTATTGGGTATCGTGAGCATCTTCACCTACGGCATGCAGAAGGGCTTGGACCGCTTGGCTGCTACCGAGGCCAAGAACTACTCGCTCTCGAACTTGGATGCTCTCGTAGAGGTTGCTGCCGAGGAGGGTTACATCAAGGCCGAGGACAAGGAGCGCATCCTTAAGTTCAGAAGCAACCCTTCGGATGAGAGCTGGATTAAGTAATAATAACACAGGAAAACGAAGATGAAGCACTTGATAGACCCCACAGACCTCTCGGTGAGCGAGATTGCCGAGATTATAGCCTTAGCCGAAGATATCATTGCTAACCGCGCGAAGTATAGCGAGGTGTGTCGCGGCAAGAAGCTCGCCACGTTGTTCTACGAGCCGAGCACACGCACGCGCCTGAGCTTCACGTCGGCAATGATGGAGCTTGGTGGTAACGTAATAGGTTTTGCCGATGCCAAGAGCTCGTCGGTATCGAAGGGCGAGACCGTGCAAGACACCGTAAGGGTCATCAACTGCTTTGCCGACATCATCGCCATGCGACATATGGTTGAGGGTGCACCCCTCGCCGCAACGGAGGTGTCGCGCACACCCATCATCAATGCGGGCGATGGCTCACACAGCCACCCAACACAGACGATGACCGACCTGCTCACCATCAAACGAGAGCTCGGCACGCTCAACAACCTCACGATAGGTCTTGTTGGTGACCTTAAGTATGGCCGCACGGTACACTCGCTCATCAAGGCGATGACACGCTACGAGAATACCAAGTTTGTGCTTATCTCGCCTCCCGAGTTGGCACTCCCCAACTACATCAAGCGCGACGTATGCGACCGCTACAGTGTGGAGTATCGCGAGGCATCGGACATCGAGAGCGTTATTGGCGATGTGGACATCCTCTATATGACGCGCGTACAGCAGGAGCGCTTCACCGACCTCGAGGAGTACGAGCGCGTGAAGGATTGCTTCGTGCTCGATGCCGCGAAGATGCGTGGCGCGAAGGAGCGCATGGCTGTGCTACACCCACTGCCGCGCGTAAACGAGATAGCGATAGATGTAGACAACGACCCGCGTGCTGCCTACTTCCGTCAGGTGGAGAATGGCAAGTTTGTCCGCATGGCACTTATCCTCAAACTCCTCGAGTGGCAGCAGGATAGCTCACGCACCTTTGAGCATGGAGGCACGGATATGGGCTGCAAGTGTCCCAACCCGCTATGTATCTCCAATCTCGAACCTGTGCGCCCACGCTTCGAGCGCTCGGAGGATATCGTGCGCTGCGTATATTGCGAGTGGGAGGCAAAGTAGCAGATAACCATCGTGTTGTTCAAAGTAAGTAACGCCATAATTGACGTTACTTACTTTTTTTTGTAATAACCTGTCAATTAACATGTTACGTAATAAATACTCCAATACACGTAACTCACTGATTATCAGCAGTATGAAAAACTCACAAAATTAGCATTTGTAACAAACTGATTTTCTGCACATTGCAAAGGCAATGCTGAAATAAAAGTAGCTAAAAAATTTGGCGCAGAGAGGGATAATAGCTTAACTTTGCAAAAAGAAACAACACTTAAAGCAATGAGAGATTTCCTATTAAAATTCTTAGTGCTTATGATATTTGCGGTCGGGGCAACAACCGAGGCATTGGCACAGTATACGTACAAGTTCCGCGATACGCTGGGTACGTATGAGGTACGCTTCACGCCCGCCTCGAAACATTCACGGTTTACACAATCGCGCACTAAGCCACTACTACCCCACACTCATGAGCTACGCATCGCCACATCATTCGGAGGTACGACATGGGATGGTAGCGTTGCACAAGGTTACGATGTAAACTACCACGGCGAGAGTATCGATAGGCCCACATACGAAGGCCCGTCACACCACTACACGCTAACACTCGACTATGGCTATTGGGTGAACGAGTGGCTGAGCGTAGGCGCAAGTGCTACATACATGGCAGGCCTATGCAACCTATTTGATAGTTACACGCATGAACGTGTGATGACAGTACACGACGACAACATAAGCATAATGCCCCTTGTTCGCATGGCGTGGTATCGTCGCGGCATAGTGCAACTATACTCAAGCGTCGGCCTTGGCGTTGGAGTGAACTTATGGGAGCGCTTCTTTGATGGCCGAGAACTTATGCACGATGTATATTGCGCCTTCGACCTCAAACCCTTGGGTGTGGCGGTGGGTCGCAAGTGTTTCGGCTTCGTGGAGATTGGCTATGGCTCACGTGGAGTGATAAATGCGGGTTTTGGAGTACGTATCAACAATAAGGTAAGATAGTTATGGCAAGAAAGTTAAGATATATCGTGGCTGTAGTAGCAATGCTATGCACTACGCCTCTCGTTGCACAGGAGGTCATCAGCGACGAGCTTATATATGACCGCGTATCGGGATTTATGACGACAACCGACAGCTACGGCATAAAGCCCGTGCGTAAGAGCAAAAATATCACGGATATACGCCATAGGCACAATATACGTCTTGGTTATGGTGCTCCGGGGCTCTTCTCGGAGTTTATGCTCGGTAACATTGGCATGACATGCGACTGTGCACTTTACTTCGACTACCCGTCCGCAATAGAGCACCGTCGCCATAGCACCAGTCCGCGACGTCAGCTCTCGACGCTAAGTTTACAATATGCGTACTGCATAAAACCGGGATTTTGGCTCGGAGCAAAGGGCACGTATGCCGGTGTATGGCAGTATACATACGACTCCTTAACAGGTGAGAGGCTTTACGACAACAACGCACACAACATCGCCTTGATGCTCGATGCACAAATAGCATGGCTACGCCGCGACATTGTCGAGATGTACTCGTCGCTTAGCCTCGGCCTTATGGCGCACATCGAGCGTGCCAACGGAGGGTTAGCACCCATGTTCGATGCTGCATTTGTGGGCCTCAGCGTGGGTCGCAAGGTATACGGCTATGTGGAGGTAGGTGCCGGCATTGGAGGCTCCGTGCGCGGAGGCATAGGAATAAGGTTTAACACTAAAAATTAGGATGCTATGAAGCGAACAATAATATTATGCATATCTACACTACTGCTCCTCACCTCGTGCAAGGTGAGCAATGGAGAACAACGCGAGCCTATAGAGGTGGAACACGGCATCGTGCATTGGACGGATGAGAATGTGATGAAAGTATCCAACATGCTGGAGTCGTTATTTATTATTGACCTCTATCTCGCCACTGACCCCGCATTGCGCGAGGAGATGTTCGGTGAGAGATTTAAGAATACTGTTATAGAGTATGACACCACGACAAATACTATTTTGGAGGGGTATCGCTACGTTGATGGCACCGTAGATTATTATCGTACCATAGCCACAGACGGCCTACTGCTATCCGAGGGAGGCACATGGAGGGTCAATGGCCAAGGCACCACGATAACAAGCGACGGAGGTGTGATGACGGCCACCATCGACACAAGATTCAACGACAACTCACAAGTGGATGCCAAGCTACGTATCGAGGAGTATGGCTACGACAAGGAGGCAGGAGCCTTAAACATAAAGTATGATGGTGAGATAGATGTCGTAGCGCCCGGAGCATACGAATATAGGCTCTATATCGACATCCTCAAGAGCGTCGAGTATGTAAGCATCGAAAAAGCCTACATAAGGATTCGTGGCGGAGAGTTAGACGTTGATTATCACTTTGCTGCGAGAGAGGAGATAGACGAGGTATATATGACATACGACAAGGATGGCAGGATTAGCTTCAGCTACCGAGGCTACACCAACACCCCACAATATTAAGAAATGACCACTTACAAGAGTGAATAAAAAGATGTAGTTTTAGGTCTAAAAGCCATAAAACTACATCCTTCCTTACGGTTAGTAAGTCCACTCGTCTACAAGTCTAATGCATAAGCATAGTCGTTGATTATCCCGGCCTTAACCTCATTGTCTTCACCCCATTCAAGGTAGGCCTCATCGGCATCTATCTTATCCGATTCTTCGAGGAGAGCTCTCCACGAGAGGAAATCATGTGACAACGACGCGAAAGCCTCGCTATCTCTATCAGCAGCAGCATCGTACATCTTATCGCAGTACCACTCAACACAATCCTCTACCGAATAGAAGTTCTCAGCAATAAACTTACACGATGTAAGAAGCACGCCAAGAGCAAGAATAAAAAGTACTTTTTTCATAGCATATAAATTTTTGGTTAACAAGTCTATCTACCTATTTCCACAGCAGGAAGCCTATCGATATGCCCGCCTTGTTGGGCAGCCACTCAGCCGATATATTGAAGGGGTCGGGCGATGCGGGCTCCTTCCACGCGGGACGGTGGGGGTGCATATCGATAACGCCATCCATCGAGTAGCCGTTATACATCGTGTACATATACGAGAAGCCGACAAACACATCGAGCATCCAACGCTCAGCAAACTGCCACTCGTAGCCTACGACACCACCAAGCATAAAGCCGTAGCCTTTACAATATCTGTTTTGTAGTCTGACAGTACCACCATCAAAGTATGGCTTCGACATATCGAAGCCCATCATACCCACATTCGCACCCACGTACAGACCCTTAGTCTTTGACGGTGCAATATAGTAGCGGTATTCGTTCAGGAGGATTCCGAAATGCATGTGGTGGCCCTTGATAGACTTCCATGGCGAATATACAATCTCTGTCTGAAAGGCTGAATGGGGCGTAAAACGGAACTCTACCTGCGGATTAACAACACCCACAAGGGCATAGGCAGCATTGAGCTTCACGACGGGCGCAAAACGCTCCCTCTTCACATCGCCATCCTGAGCCATAGCCACAGTAAGCGCAAAGAGTGCCACGACGGTTAGTAATAATCTCTTCATTGTATTCTCATGTTTAGGTTTTTTAAGCAAAAGTCACCTCCGAGGCATCACGCCAGCCAAGCAGCAATTCGCGCGTAGTCATACGTCGCTTGCCCGCCAACTGCAACTCGTCGATATAGACCCATCCGTCCGAGGCGGCAACACGAAGCTCCGTGCGACCATCGGTATATACCGTTCCCGGAGATACATTCATCACACAAGGTTCGATGTGCGTAGTAAATATCTTCACCGAGCCACACTCCTCGCCCGACTTGAATATGGGCGACCATGCCGCAGGATAGGGCGAGAGGCCACGGACGAGGTTGTGTATCTCCTCTGCGCTGCGATGCCAATCAATGCGGCCATCCTCCTTAAAAATCTTCGGCGCAGGGCGCAACAAAGACTCATCTGCGTGCATCTGCTCAACAGGCGTTACATCCCCTGCGGCCAAGTGTTCAACGGTAGTGAGCACCAAATCGGAGCCTACGTGCATAAGTTTATCGTAGAGCGTACCGATGTTATCCTGAGGGAGAATATCCACCCTATGCTGACCGATGATTGCTCCCTTATCAATCTCGTGATTTAGGAGGAACGTGGTCACTCCCGTATACTTATCGCCATTGATAATTGCCCAATTTATGGGTGCTGCACCGCGATACTCGGGAAGCAACGAAGCATGAAGGTTGAACGTGCCGAGCTTAGGCATGGCCCACACCACCTCCGGAAGCATGCGAAAGGCGATGACAATACCGAGATCGGGGCTTAGTTCGCGCAACGACATTAGGAAATTCTCATCGCGCAACTTCTCGGGCTGCAAGATAGGCAGCCCCAACTCCTTAGCTACGAGTTTGACATCGCTCTCGTGTATCTTCTGTCCACGACCTGCCGGCTTATCGGGGGTTGTGACAACAGCGACTATATTATACCCCTCGGCCACAAGACGTCGTAGCGACGTTGCAGCGAACTCGGGCGTACCCATAAACACAATCCTTAGCTCCTTAGCGTTCATTATCGTTTAGTGTTAGTTTTACTCCTCTTACCCCGCTTCATCCACTTAGGCAGGCGCTTAGATATTGCTCGGCGCATCTTACGTATGCGCACATCGTACCAATCCATATCCAAGAGCGAGGTATCATTCGTAGCCTTATAGGTAAGGTATATAGCCACAGGGGTGAGGATAAACACCGGCAACCACATACCATAGATGGCATCCCACGTACCCTCCTTTGTCATCTTCTCGCCCGAAAGACTAATGACGTAGTATATCACAAAGAAGAAGACGGAGATGACAATGGGCGTACCAAGACCTCCCTTGCGGATGATAGCACCAAGCGGCGCACCAATCATAAAGAAGACGATGATAGATATGGGCAACGTGAGCTTACGATGCCACTCCGACTCGGCGCGGTAGTACTGCGTGAGCGCAACCTTCGACGACTGCTCATCGAAACTATAGGAGCCCTGTGCCGAGCGTGCCGAGCGCGTAGCCATCTCGTATACCGCAGCCTTATCACGCATCGACATATTGGGTATCGAGTCGTAGAAGTTGAAGGCATGATACCCCGAGCGATCTATGCGTATGCTGTCGTTGGGTATAATCGTCGTATCGCGAGCAAAAAGCTGCTTCTTCAATAGCGGCTGATATGTCTCCAATGTCGCACGGTCGATGGTTATCTGCAACGAGTCCATAAGCTCCTCCAACTCCACCATATTACGTGTCTGCGACTCGCTAAACTCCCTCGACATATCGCCCTCGGGTCGCGCCACCTTGTCGACAGGGAAGGTGCCATCCTGACGTGTGAAGGCATGCTCGCGCATGGTGTTGCGGTCGTACCATTGCGAGCTGCGCGTATGCTCGTATGTCTGGCCATTGAAGAGCGTGACGTAGAGGTACGCCTTATCGTCAGACATGCGTATATATCCCGAGTCTGCAAGTGTCGTTGTCATATCGCCATTCTTCGAGCGCGTGTCGTAGATGATAACATCCGTAAGCAGACTTGTCTCATCGTCCTGATGTCCCACGCGGATGCTCATATCGGGCAGACCGTTGAAGAACATGCCATCTTGAAATTTCAGTTCTTGGCGCTGCTCGCGTATGTCGAAGAGGATGTCGTACATACGCTTATTGGCATAGGGAACAAGGTTGTTCGAGATGAAGAAACTACCTACCGAGATTATAGACACAACAACCAAAAGAGGCTTCATAATGCGCATGAGTGACATACCGGCCGACTTCATCGCCAGAAGTTCGAAGTTCTCACCAAGATTACCCATGGTCATAATCGCCGAGAGCAAAATAGCGAGCGGCAGACCCAGCGGTACCATGTTGATAGTACCGCAAACGAAGAGTTCGATGATGGTATTTACATCGAGACCCTTACCCGTGAGCTCATCAATATATCGCCATACGAAGTTGAGCATCAGCACGAAGAGCACGATGCAAAAGACCGCCAACAAGGGGCCTACGTAGGCTTTAAGTACTAGTTTATGTATCTTCTTCATCTGTTTCCTCTCAAAGTTAATAGCTTAATTGCGACAAGCAGCGCAGCAAGGATAAATATTATGCAACTACCCGTCGGCAGGTCGTACTCGTAGCTGACAACAAAGCCCGCAACATTACCAACAACTGCAACAATAGCCGAATAAAGAGCTATACGTCGATAATCCTTTGTAAACGTGTTGACAATGACCGTGGGCATCGTAAGTAGCGACAAAAGGAGTATGATACCCATAATTTTTATCGACAGCACGATAGTCACGGCTATAACCACAGCCATGGCGTATGCTACCCACTCAGCATTTATACCCTGACTCTTAGCATAGCTCTCATCGAAGGTGACATACATAATCTTGCGTAGCCATACCACTGCACCCACGACGATAGCCACCGTAAGCAGCGTAAGCCATACCACATCGCGACCATTAACCAGCAGGATGTTACCAAAGAGGTAGCTCGTAAGGTCGGTAGCATATCCCGGGCGCAACGACATAAAGAGCGCTCCCGTAGCCATGCCTATAGCCCAAATGATACCTATAGCAGAGTCCTCTCTCATACGACCACGACGTGACGAAAACTCGATGCCGAGCGAGGCGAGCGATGCAAAGCACAATGCGCCAAGCGTAGGGCTAACACCTGCGTATAGGGCTATGCCCAACCCTCCAAACGAAGCATGAGTGATGCCTCCACTGAGAAAAACCATCCTTCGCGCAACGACATAACTACCTACTATGCCGCACGTTACACCCGACAGGATGCAAGCAATGAAGGCATAGGCAAGAAAGTCATATTCAAATATGTTCGTTAGCATCGACAGCATAGTACGGCCTATAAACGTGCAAATTTACTTTTTTTTGTGATACTACGAAAACTTTTTTTCACTTTCGTATAACTTTTTGTAACTTCGCCCACGAAAGTGCCCCCAACAGGAGGGTTACAATAAGATTGTAAATTTTGAAAATTATGTCTGAAAAAAGGGTCAGTTTTCACACGTTAGGATGCAAGCTCAACTTCTCGGAGTCGTCTACCTTGGCACGCGAATTTGAACGTGGCGGTTATCGTCGTGTAGAGCCGTCGGAGCCTACCGATGTAGCCGTCATAAACAGCTGCTCCGTAACCGAGCATGCCGACAAAAAATGCCGCAACATAATACGCAAAATACACCGTCGCAACCCCAATGCCATTATCGCGGTTACGGGGTGCTATGCACAGCTTAAACCCGAAGCCATAGCCGAGATTGAGGGTGTAGACATAGTATTGAGTAATAACGATAAAGGAGATTTATATAAACGAGTGGTTGAACTTCGCGAACATGACCGCGCAGAGGTCTATAGTTGCTCCGTAGAAAAGCTGACACGCTTCTTTGCGGCCTACTCGTCAGGCGACCGCACGCGCTCGTTTCTAAAGGTTCAGGATGGGTGCGATTACAAGTGCGCATACTGCACCATTCACTATGCCCGCGGAGCAAGTCGCAATATACCCATTGCCGACATCGTGCGCGAGGCAAAGGAGATAGCCGAGGCGGGACAAAAGGAGATTGTTATCACCGGCGTAAATACGGGCGACTTCGGTCGCACGACGGGAGAGAAGTTTATCGACCTATTGCGGGCGTTAAACGAGGTTGAAGGCATCGAGCGTTACCGTATATCGAGCATTGAACCCAACCTTATAACAGACGAGATAATAGAGTTTTGCGCCTCGTCACCTAAATTTGTCCCTCACTTTCACATACCTCTTCAGAGCGGCTCGACACGCATCCTCGGTCTGATGCGCCGTCGCTACACTGCGGAGCGCTACCGCGAGCGCATCATGAAGATACGCGAGCTTATGCCCGACTCGTTCCTCGGCGTAGATGTCATCGTCGGCTTCCCGGGTGAGGGCGAGGAGGAGTTCATGGAGACCTATCGCCTGTTGGAGGAGGTGGGCGCCTCGTTCCTCCACATCTTCCCATTCTCCGAGCGCCCGGGCACACCCGCCGTAACAATGCCCAACAAGGTGCAGTCGAGCGTATCGACACAACGTGTGGAGCGCCTTGAGGAGCTGAGCAACAGGCAACACCGAGCCTTTGCCGAGAGATACATAGGCACCGAGCGCAGCGTACTTTTCGAGAGCACCGACCACGACGGCATGATGTATGGCTACACGGACAACTATCTACGTGTTGTGGCACCCTACGACAGTCGATACATAAACACGATATGCACTGTTTCGCTCGACGGCTTTGACGAGGATGGCAACATTCGCTCAAAAATAGTTGGATAATTGACACAAAAGTATTACTTTTGTCCGAATTTAACCACGTTTATACAGTATGTTTGACAGACTGAAGAAGTTATTCACCATAAACTCAATCAAGCGACGTGTGCAAGTCGCCTTTTTGAGCATCATATCGCTCCTATGTTTTTCGGGAGCGATGTCACTCTTCGAGCTTGAGCGTGTGAGCCACGACACGGAGGAGATATTGTTGGCAAGTAAGCAGAATGTGGACCTTGCCAGCGACATGATTACAGCCCTCAACGAGCAAAACGATGCGATGATATACATGGCTGTCATTGGTGGCGAGCTTAGCGACATTGCGCCCCACTTCCGCGAGTGCGAGAGCTCCATTAAGCATCTATCGTTGGCCGTAGAAAGGGCACACGCCATAATGAGCAACACGGCCACGCCCATGGCCACCGACTCACTTGTGATGTTCACAAACCGCATAAACACCCTCGCCAAGTCGTATATCAACGGTGAGGTACATAGCGCCATCACCAGCGACACCCTTTCGTATGACTCGACGCACGGCTGGTATGTGGAGAGCTACAAGCCCGAATACGTAAACGTATCGAAGCAGATAACAAAATACATGACCGGCTCGGAGAGCACCTTAGGCCCCGATGTCAATCGTCTTAGCCACACCGCCCGCCGCGCTGTAATCCCGGTGTTCATATCGCTTGTTGTCATGCTCGTGGTGGTACTTATGTTCTACCTCTTCTTGCGCCAATATCTCGTGAAACCCGTACTGCGTATAAACAACGCCCTCGGCGACTATCTGCGCTATAGAATACCGTTTGACGAGAATATAGCTTGTCGCGATGAGATACAGACTCTCCGCGAGCGTATTGCAAGCCTCATATCCAAACTACGTTAATGAGTCGAGCATGAGAGTACACGTAGTCATACGCTATATCGGAATGGTGCTGCAATTCATAGCATCGTTCATGTTGGCATCGGCAATAGTGTCGATGCTCAACGACTACGACTCGGCATACTACCCCTTGCTCCTCTCGTCATTCCTCACAGCGCTCCTCGGCTTCTTCCCGCTCATCTTTGTGGATAAGGTCGACGAGATAAATACCAAGGAGGGATACGCCATCGTCGTAGGCTCGTGGTTTGTAGCCTGCATTGTCGGCATGTTCCCCTATCTTATCTGGGGTGGCGAGTTCACAATCATAAACGCTTGGTTCGAGAGTGTTTCAGGCTTCACCACAACGGGAGCATCCATCCTCAACGACATAGAATTCCTACCGCGAGGTTTGCTCTTCTGGCGCGCATCATCGGCATGGATTGGAGGTATTGGCGTTGTGATGTTTGCCCTTGTCATCCTTCCGTCGATGGGTAAGAGTCGCCACATGCTGTCAAACGTGGAGATGAGCTCCATCGCAAGGGATAACTTCCACTATCGTTCGAAGGTCATCATCCGCATCCTCTCGATGGTGTATGCCGGTCTTACGCTGACTACGACATTGGCGCTAAAATATTCGGGGATGACATGGTTTGATGCCATCACCCACGCCATGTCATCGTGCAGCACATGCGGTTTCAGCACCAAGAATGCCTCTGTAGCCTTCTGGGACAGCCCCGCCATCGAGGGCATCATGATGGTGGCAATGACCCTCTCGGCCATACACTTCGGAATACTATATGCCACGATTACGGGACGTAGGAACAATATTTTCCGCTCGGAGGTGGTGCGCACATTTATAGGTATGATGGTTGTTATCGCAGTGGTAATAGCCATAAGTCTTGTGGCCGAGGGTATCTACCCGACCATTGGAGAGGCTATGCGCCACGCATCGTTCCAAGTTGTGAGCCTCACAACAACAACGGGCTATGCCACGGCCGACACGAACACGTGGACGCCACTGGCCATAGCGTTGCTGGTGTTCTGCTCCGTGATATGCGGATGTGCAGGCTCAACGTCGGGAGGTATGAAGGTAGACAGGTTGCTCATAGCCACGAAGGTCATACGCAACCGCATGAAGATACAGCTACACCCCAATGCCGTTATACGCACTAAGATGGATGGCACGGTGCGGGACGACAGCGTCCAGAGCCTTGTGATGACGTTCATCGTAACGTACATACTCCTCGTGTTGCTCGGCACCATCGTATATGCACTCTTTGGTTGCGATTTAACCACCGGCTTCACTGCTTCTATAGCATGTATCAGCAACGTAGGCCCGGGCTTTGGCGAGGTGGGCTCGATGTCAAACTTCTCGGGACTACCCACGGCACTTAAGTTCACATCGACGGTGTTGATGCTTATCGGCCGTCTGGAGATTTTCGGATTCATACAGCTACTGTTCATACGTTCATGGAGATAGAAAATTAGGATTACACAATGATAGCAAAGAGAACAATATACACACTTACTGCCACGCTTCTCGTACTCTCGGCGACAGCCCTTGCGCAGAGCGAGGAGCCTCGCTTCCCGGGACTTGAGGAGAATGAGGAATATGTAGAGTTAAGGAAGCGCAACGAGCTACTTCTTGAGCGCGAGGACTCGGTACAACAACTCATCGCAGCAGCACGAGAGGAGTTCAGCGCTGCACGTGACTCAATAACGGATGTAAACAAGGCGTTGGATAGATATTCGAGCTACATCATAGAGCTCGAACAGCGTGTTTTTGAGATACGTCAGGAGCGCGGGGATGTGATAACTGCCATAAACAATATTGAGCAGCAGTATATCCTCGAACACATGTACTCGGAGCAACACCACGACGAGGTGGAGAGCGAGGCTGCGGCCAAGGACAGCGTTGTGAGAGTTGCCGGGCACCGCGAACTCATCCTCAACGACATATTCACGGAGTTGCTTGCGGAGGAGGACTACGACGAACTAAAGAGCACGAAGGCTAAGGAGAGGAGCTTGGATAGCCTCGCAGCAGTATATCTCAACACCTACAGGGCATTATCCACTACGGCAGATATGTACAATGCCGCTGTCACGGAGGCCGAGGCTAATGAGTTATTCGTTAAGTTCCACTCTATGCGCGATGAGGCTGAAAGTTTGAACGACGAGATAGAGAGTCTATGGAACAACATCCTCGACACGAAGTACTACGCCTACGGATATATCCTTGAGCGCCGCCTGCGTTACGACCTCTTGGATCTATCGTCGGAGGAGTTCAGCCAGATGCAGCAGCAGTGTTCGGCCAACGACGGCATCTACGCCTCGGATGCCCTCATGCACTATGCCATAGGTCTTCCTACGCTCGTAGAGTTCGAGATTGACATAGCGCAAGAGTTCGAGCTCGAGGAGGCTTTGGACTCGCTTATCGATAGGCGCAACGGGTTGAAGGTTCCCGACTATAACCTCGAGCCCCTATCAATCGAGCAGCGACTATTCTTGGACTACGAGCCCATCACAATGGGACGTACCAACTTCTACAACAACTCTAACCCGCTACCACAATTGAAGATTTACGAGCGAGGTACGATATACCGAATACTCCTTGGCACGTTCCGTAGCAAGCAGCCCATGACACTATTTAAGGGGGTTCGTCCGTTATACATATTCGAGGAGGAGGATGGTCGTTACTCATACTATGCCGGCGGCTATGCCACACGTAGCGAGGCTGACGAAGCACAGCTATTCCTTAAGAGTAAGGGCTTCAGGCGCCCGGAGGTGTGTCGTTGGAGGGATGGCGAGATGATAAACCTCAGTGTCGCAGCCGAGAGTGAGGGTGAGGAGGAGATGGCACCCGTAGGAAGCCGCTATGTCGTAGTCATAGAGTGCGACAGCATAAGCGAGGATATGCGCACCATGATAAACACCACAGCGCCCGAGAAGCGCATATCGCGCATAGGTGCTGACTTCGCGGTGGGCACATTCACCGAGCGTGCGGAGGCCGACATCCTTATCTCCACACTGATGGAGCAACACCCGGAGGTAGTCGTGAAACTCAAAGAGTTGGATTTGTAAGAACTAAAGAGAGATTAGATATATGAGAAGAGCATTTCACAGCGTGGTATTAGTCGCAGTCATAGGACTCGGATTATCACTATGGGCATGCAGCAAGAGTGAGATTAAGAGCTTTGTAGTGCCAACACAAAGCATCCTCGTATCGTTGCCCGGCGAGACGGGAACGACGGAGTTTGATAGTCGCAACATCAGCTCAATAGAGGCCACGACCATACCTAACGGATGGAGTGTAGACGATATAGACCTCTACGCCAAGACCATAACCGTCACCGCCCCCTCGACATTCGACAATGGAGAGGTCACGGAGGGTGACCTCGTGCTCAAAGGCTACACGCCTACGGGTAATACCCGCGAGGTGACGATATATGTTGCCATACTTCCCAACGCCGACATAGATTTCTCGGCAAAACCAGCAAACTGCTTCATTCTCACTCAGGCAAAGACACGATATAGATTTAACCCATATATCGGAGGCTCGTCGACACCGCTCGAAACGAGCTATGTGAAGCTATTGTGGGAGAGTCGTGTAGGCCTTATCAACTATCTCGATATGCGCGACGGCAAGGTATTGTTCTACATTGCAGGTACGCCCGAGGATGACGACACGGAGATGAGTCTATATCCGGGTAATGCTCTTATAGGGGCATACAACGATAGCGACGAGCTCATCTGGAGCTGGCACATTTGGGTGACGGAGAAAAACCCCGAGGCTGCGGAGAACATCACGATGCTCGGAGGAAAGGAGATAATGATGATGAACCTCGGAGCTACGGGACTAAATGATGGTAGTGGCGACGATGCTAAGATATTGGCATCATACGGACTATACTATCAGTGGGGGCGCAAAACACCACTCCCCGGCCCCTTCACGTGGGACTTCACAGGCAATGAGGATGCCCGTCTTTTCGACTCCGAGGGCGATATACTTCACCTCGGATATGTAGAGTCTACGGCCGAGACAGGAGATACGGCTTGGGCAAATGCCAACCCCGTAAATATCATTAAGGGTAATGCCAACAACGGCTACGACTGGCTGGCTCAGACAACAGACGATGCGCTATGGAGCGATAGCAAGAAGACGGAGAATGACCCCTGTCCCTACGGCTGGCGAGTGCCTGATAATTCGATATTTGCCAACCTTACAATCACAGACAAGGATGATGCCATCGCATGGGAAGAGGCACAGCCCATGTACGGATGGATGCTGAAGGATACCACCAACGACATGGAGTACTTCTTCACCGCAGCGGGTCGTCGCAACTATCTCGATGGTCGCCTCGACAACATGAACACCAACCTTGAGCTCCCCGTACCTTGGTCGGGATACTATTGGACAACGACAACCATAGGAGGGGATGCCTCGGCACTATATTTCAACCTCAACACCGACACACGCACATGGAACGGCTTTGATGCTGCACATGCCATGCACCGAGCCAATGCTCTGCCAATACGTTGTGTCCGAGAGTAGCGAGAGAACAACAAAAAAGGGGGTTTATGGCTGAGATAACATCATATCCACACCGCGTAGAGCCACAAGAGGTGGACTTCACGCTACGTGCATCTGTTGCTTCGATAATTAACTACATGCTCAACGTAGCAGGCACCGATGCCCACAACAAGGGCTTTGGCGTCGATGTGCTACAGGGACAGTCGTTCACGTGGGTGCTCTCGCGCTTAGCTGTGGAGGTCCACGAGCAGCCACGTCAATATGAGGATGTGGAGGTTGACACGTGGGTAAACGAATTTAACCGTCTGAGCTCGACACGTAACTTCCGCGTGCGCCGTGGCGATAAAATCTTAGCCGAGGGTGTATCGCAGTGGTGCATGATAAATATGGAGAGTCGTCAGGCGGTAGATATGTCTACGCTGAAAGATGTATACGAGCGTGCCATGGTTGCGGAGCCCTCGCCCATCGCTGTGCCGGCGCGTCTGCGTGCCATAGAGCCAACAAAGAGAGTATCACGCCCCGTGGTATATAGCGACATAGACTTCAACCGCCATGTAAATACGCTACGTTACATCGACCTTGTCTTCGACATGCTCCCCATAGAGCTTATCGAGAAGAACAACGGTCTGCGCATAGACCTAAACTTCATCGCCGAGGCACGCTATGGCGAAGTGCTCACTATCGGAGGTGTGGAGGAGGGCAACACATGGCAATTTGAGATATCGACAGAGGATGCTAAGACACTCTGCCGCGCAAAGATAACATTCTAACCATGGAGCAGAGGGCAAAGCGCATAGCCATCGTTGGCCCGGCACACCCCTATCGCGGCGGTCTTGCCTCGATAATGGAGAGCATGGCACGCGAGTTTCAGGCGCGCGGCATGGAGGTGAAGATTACCACCTTCACGCTGCAATACCCCTCAATTCTATTTCCCGGCAAGAGTCAGACGGTAGATACCCCCCGACCTAAGGATCTAAACATTGAACGTAAACTATCGACGATAAATCCGCTCACATGGTGGCGCGTGGGCAGGGAGCTCAACCGTCTCAAGCCCGACATCGTGCTCATGAAGTATTGGACACCCTTCATGGCGCCCTGTTTCGGCACGGTGGCACGCCTCGCACGACGTAACGGCACGACGAAGGTGATATGTCAGATAGACAACGTCGAGCCTCACGAGCACCACATAATCGATAAGCCATGCAACCACTATTTCCTGAAGTCGGTAGATGGTTTCATCTATATGTCGGAACAGGTACACAGCGAGCTTAAGGCCTACACCTCCGCACC
>JAFVWO010000057.1 GCA_017501625.1 Alistipes sp. | reverse complement strand
GTTAAAATTCGTTTGGCACGTCACGGTAAGAAGGGTTATGCTTTCTACCACATCGTTGCCGCAGATAGCAGAGCGCCACGTGATGGTAAGTTCATCGAGAAGTTGGGTACTTACAACCCCAACACGAATCCTGCTACAATCGATTTGAAGTTCAACCGAGCTTTGGATTGGTTACTTAAGGGCGCACAACCTACGGATACTTGTCGAGCAATACTCTCGTACAAGGGCGTAATGTATAAGAAGCACCTCTTGGGTGGCGTTGCTAAGGGCGCATTTACCGAGGCTGAGGCTGAGGCTCGCTTCAACAAGTGGGCTGAGAGCAAGCAGGGTAAGATTGATGCTAAGGCTAACAAGCTCGCATCGGATGCCAACGCTGCTAAGAAGGCTCAGCTCGCTGCCGAGACTAAGGTTAAGGAGGAGCGCGCTGCTGCCATCGCAGAGAAGAAGGCTGCTGAGGCTGCCGCTGCCGCTGAGGCTGCTGCCGAGGCCGCTGCTGAGGCTGCCGAGGCTCCCGCAGAGGAGGCTACTGAGGCTTAATCTCTGAAGGTGCGATGATTGCCGTGGGACGTGTAGGCCGACTATTCGGCACGGATGGTGGCGTGATGCTCACGCTATACAGCAACTTCCCCGACAATCTCCAAAACGAGGAACCGCTGTTCGTTGTCATCGACGAACTCGCGGTTCCTCTATTTTATAACTCCTTTGAGCGCCGCGGAAAGGCCGGCGCTGTCGTTCACTTCGACGACATAGACACCGCACACCGCGCTGAGGAGTATCTCGTAGGGCGCGAGGTATTCATCGACGAAGGAGAGGAGGACGAGGAGGATGAGTTTTACATGGAAGACCTCATAGGCTTCGATGCCATCGTTGATGGTCGCAAGGGCAAAGTTAGCGACTACTACGACAGTGAGGCAAACCCTCTGTTCGAGATTACCATAGAGGGTCGCGAGCACCTTGTGCCAGCAGCCGAGGAGTTTATCGCAGGCATAGACTTTGAGGGCCGAATGATAAAGTTCGTGCTACCCGAAGGATTATTAGAGTTATAGCCCAACAAATCACACATACATCATAATATAATAGTCCTTGTCATGCCATTAGCAAGGGTGTGGTAGAGCGTCGCAAGCTGACTGCGACGGTCAAAGGGTGCAAACACCACCTCCGTAGCAAGGTCTGCAGTAGCCCAATTGCGCAGTTGTGAGTTGGAAAACGACGGCTGCGAATAATCCCGAAACGAGATAAACAACACCCTGCCTTCATCGTAGGCAGCTTGTAAGTGTGATGGTATTCTACGATATAGCGAACGTCCCAAGGTAACAACGACGGAGCACCCCTCGGCAAGTAGTATGTCTAACACAGCACGCTCTATGGGCGAGTGGAAACCACTTGCAACAATCATCTCGGTTTTAGCAATATTATAGGCCCATTTACGAGCGACGTTGAGCACTTCGGGAGGTGCTGTGCGTGAAGCGAAGAAGGCAACCAAGCACCTATTCAATAGCTCCTTGTTTCCGGATAAGTTCATAAAAAAAGCGCAGGCTTCTGCGTATTCTTATCCTATTCCAAGGTCTTGGCTACCCATAGTGTGAATAAGCAACACAGATAGCCCACGCCGGATGATATACAAACACACACCGAACCAATGTCAGATGTATGTGCACGCATCTTACGCGGACATCCGATTGCGTATCTCCACACTATCTCAAACGGCCAAGTTTTGGAATAGAAGATTACGACAATAAAATGTCAATTAATATGTACGACCCATCAGCCTAAGCTGAAAGCCGTAACAAAAATAACCATTTTTTAATAAATAATAGCATTATCGGGATAAATAAATCCAAAAAAAGCACCATTTATGATTATTTTTACCACGAAAACAATAATCGCAACATAAATAGTGGGAATAGCATATAGTTATTTAGATGTCTATGTCACGCTATTTTCATTTCAAAAAATTTCAGTTTTCAACTTTTTGTACTACCTTTGTATTATAAATGATTATAGACTATGGAAGAGTTTGTAGCGAATTACACACGCGAGGATATATACAACAAGGAGAAGATAGAGGCTCTGATGGTCCACTATCGCGAGATTTTGCGACTTCTGGGCGAGGACCCCGAGCGCGAGGGGCTGATTAAGACTCCGGAGCGCGTGGCCAAGGCTATGTCGTTCATAACAAAGGGCTACGCACAGGACCCCATCGCCATACTACGCTCGGCAATGTTCAAGGAGGAGTATCAGCAGATGGTACTCGTCAAGGACATTGAGCTATTCTCCGTGTGCGAGCACCACATGTTGCCATTCATAGGCAAGGCACACGTGGCATACATACCCAATGGTTACATCACCGGCCTCTCGAAGATTGCCCGCGTAGTAGAGTGCTTCGCACGACGATTGCAGGTGCAGGAGCGCCTTACGGTACAGATACGCGACAGTATACAGCAGGCACTAAACCCCATAGGCGTGGCCGTTGTTATCGAGGCAAGCCATACATGCATGCAGATGCGCGGCGTGGAGAAGCAGCGCTCGGTGACAACAACATCAGCCTTCACGGGCATATTCCTCTCTGACCCTCGCACACGCGACGAGTTCATGCAGTTGATTAAATAAGACCCGATAACTTCCTATGCGCGTAGTTGTTGGACTTTCCGGAGGCGTAGACTCATCGGTGGCCGCGTATCTGCTCAAGCAGCAGGGACACGAGGTCATAGGTCTCTTTATGCGCAACTGGCACGACACCACAGGTACGCTTGAGGGCGATTGTCCATGGTATGACGACCAAGTATTTGCGGAGCTTGTAGCCAAGCGTTTAGACATAGAGTTCCACTACGTAGACCTCTCGGAGGAGTATCGCAAGCGCGTGGTAGACTACATGTTCGCGGAGTATGAGGCGGGGCGCACACCAAACCCCGACGTACTGTGCAATCGAGAGATAAAGTTCGATGCGTTCCTCAAGGAGGCACTTAAACTTGGTGCTGAGCGTGTAGCCACAGGGCACTACTGTAGGCGCGAAGAGTGGATTGACAGCGAGGGCGCGACACACTATAAATTATTGGCCGGCAGCGACCCCAACAAAGATCAGAGTTACTTCCTTTGTCAGCTTACGCAGGAGCAGTTGCGCTACGCCATGTTCCCCATAGGCCACCTTCTAAAACCCGAGGTGCGACGTATTGCCGAGGAGCAGAGGCTCGCCACAGCCAAGCGCAAGGACTCGCAAGGTATATGTTTTGTTGGCAAGGTCGACCTGCCTGTATTTCTACAGCAGAAACTCAAAGCCAAGGAGGGCAACGTACACGAGATACTACCCCACTCACCACGCTTTGCGTGTAATGCAGATGCCACCGACTACAAGGCTCTCGCCGAGCCTTATCGCATGACCATACGCGATGGCAAGAAGATAGGTACACATCAAGGTGCGCACTTCTACACCATAGGTCAGCGTAAGGGCTTGGGCATAGGCGGCCGCAAGGAGTCGTTATTTGTCCTCGGCACCGACATTGAGGCAAACGCCATCTTCGTGGGCGAGGGCGACAACCACCCCGGGCTCTACCGCAGGGCACTGAGGATAGATGTCGGAGATATACATTGGACAGACAGGTGCGACACCATGAAGGAGGGTGAGCGCCGACGATATATGGTGCGCATACGCTATCGCCAGCCGCTACAGGGCGCTGAGCTGATAATGGATAACGATGGGCTATACATCCTCTTCGACGAGCCACAGAGAGGCATCACTGCGGGGCAATTTGCTGCGTGGTACGATGGCGAGGTGTTGGCGGGAAGCGGAGTGATATACAAATAAGCAGAGGATGACTAATTTAGATTAAGTCATCCTCTGTTTTAGTTGATAACACGTTAGTTATGCACGACTAAAAATCATCGTCCGAGGCCTCATCGCTTGCATCGGCGAGCTCGTCAGCACCCTTCAAATCGTCATCGTCGTAGTAGCCATCGTTATCGTCATCGCTACCATCGTCAACCTTAACGTCAATCTTTACCATATAGTACGTATCCTCCGTCTCGTAGGGAACGGTATAGAAGAACGTACCATCGGGCTTATCGAAACGCATCATAACATCGGTAAAGCCAAGAGGATATAATGCCTTTACCTCGGCCTGCTGTTCGGGTGTTAGGTTGTTGTAGCTTGTAATCAGTCGTCTCTTCTTATTCTCAGTAGCCATAGATATATTATATTGTATTATTCTTAACCATAGCACAAACCTTTCGGGTCTTGCGCACAAAATTTTCCGCAAATGTAGCCACAATTTAATAATGTGCAAGCATTGCGCTATATTTTTTTTATTTTTTCGATTTTTCTTCGTCGTTCCAAACAAAATGTGTACCTTTACGGGGTATTATATGCATATAAGAGCTATGAGCGAAAGGACCGAAATACAACGTATGCGCGAGCTGGAGGATATAGTTGAATATCACAGCCGTAAGTACTATGTAGACAATGCTCCGGAGATCTCGGACTTCGAGTTTGATGCTCTCCTCAGGGAACTTCAGGAGCTGGAGGCGAAGCATCCCGACGAGGCAAGCCCCAATTCTCCGACAAAGCGCGTAGGTAGCGACATAACAAACAGCTTCAAGAGTGTCGAGCACCGCTACCCCATGCTATCGCTCGCAAACACCTACTCCTCGGAGGAGCTTGGCGAGTGGATTGACCGCATAACAAAGGAGATTGGCGAGGTTGAGTTTGTCGCAGAGCTTAAGTTCGACGGCACAGCCATATCGCTCACATACGAGGATGGCGCACTTAGTCGTGCCGTAACACGTGGCGATGGTCGTCGTGGCGACGATGTTACGGACAACGTGCGCACGATAGCCACCATACCCCTACGCCTCACGGGCGAGGGTTATCCGTCGCTCTTCGAAATTCGTGGCGAGATATATATGCCCTATGCCTCATTCGACAGGCTCAACACCGAGCGCGAGGCTGCGGGTGAACCACTCCTTGCCAACCCCCGCAATGCCGCAGCAGGAACACTCAAGCAGCAGTCGTCGCAGGTGGTGGCACGCCGAGGTTTAGACTGCACATTATACCATATTGCGGGCGACAACCTCCCCGCAAGCACGCACTACGGCAACCTCATGGAGGCACGCAAGTGGGGCTTCCCCGTATCAAACCACATCAAGGTGTGTCGCTCGCGCAAGGAGATTGAGGCCTTTATCGCCTACTGGGACACGGAGCGTAAGAGCCTACCCTACGCCACAGACGGCATCGTCATCAAGGTCAACGACTACGCCTATCAGCGCACGCTCGGCACCACGGCCAAGGCTCCACGCTGGGCTGTGGCGTACAAGTTTCAGGCAGAGAGGGCACTCACGCGCCTACGTAGCGTAGACTTTCAGGTGGGGCGCACGGGAGCCATCACGCCCGTAGCAAACCTCGACCCCGTGCAGCTCGCAGGCACAATAGTGAAGCGAGCATCGATACACAACGCGCAACAGATAGCCGCCTTGGATATACGCCTCGGCGACATGGTATACGTGGAGAAGGGAGGAGAGATAATTCCCAAGATTACGGAGGTAGAACTCTCGGAGCGCCCTGCCGACAGCGAGCCTTTCGAGTATATAACCCACTGCCCCGAGTGTGGCTCCGAGCTTGTACGCTACGAGGGCGAGGCAAAGCACTACTGCCCCAACGCAACAGAGTGCAAGCCTCAAATCATTGGCCGCATATCGCACTTCGTAAGTCGCAAGGCGATGGATATTGAGGGTCTGGGCGGCGAAACAATAGAGCTTCTTTGGGAGAATGGCATGTTACGCGACATTGCCGACATATACTCGCTCGACCCCATACAACTCGCTGCCCTACCACGTTTAGGCGAAAAGTCGGCAGCAAATATCATGGAGGGCATACGTCGCTCGAAGGATGTAGCCTTTGAGCGCCTACTCTTTGCCCTCGGCATACGCTTCGTGGGCGAGACTACGGCAAAATACCTCGCAGGACACTTCCTCTCGCTCGATGCCATAGCTCGGGCAACAACCGAGGAGCTTGCCGAGGCGGAGGAGGTAGGGGCAAAAATAGCCGTAGCCATAACCGAATATTTCCGTGATGAGCATAACCGCAACATCGTAGAGCGTCTGCGCGATGCCGGTCTGCACTTCGAGGCGGCAGAGAGGGTGCTTACGTCGGAGGCGCTGATGGGCAAGAGTGTCGTTATATCGGGAAAGTTCTCAGGGCGCTCGCGCGACGACATGAAGGCGCTGGTCGAAGCACACGGAGGCAAATGTCTTGCTGCCGTGTCGGCCAACGTAGACTTCATCGTAGCGGGCGAGAACATGGGCCCTGCTAAGTTGCAAAAGGCCGAGAAGCTTGGCATCACAATACTCAACGAGGAGGCCTTCATGGCTCTCATAAGCCATGATGAAGCCCGAGCGACGACAGCGGAGAGTGCCGTAAAGCAAGATATTGTCGACACCCCTATTCAAGGGCGACTATTTTAGAAAACAAAAGATTTAGAGCTATGATACAGGAGAAAATCAAGGGCGTGGGCGTAGCGCTCATCACCCCGTTCAACAACTACGATGTGGACTATGAGGCTCTTGGCCGCATGGTCGACCATGTGATTAATGGCGGTGTAGACTACATTGTTGCCCTCGGCTCCACGGCAGAGACAGCGACACTATCCCTCGCGGAGCGCCACGAGGTGTTACGCTTCATCATCAGCCGCACAGCCGGCCGTGTGCCCATTGTTGCCGGCATGGGCTCGAACAACACGCACGACTTGGTCAACCAATTGAAGAGCTTCGACCTCTCGGAGACGGTAGCCATACTCAGCGTCGTACCCTACTACAACAAGCCATCGCAGGAGGGTATCTTCCGCCACTTCATGGCCGTAGCGAAGGCCTCACCCGTGCCCGTCATAGTATACAACGTGCCGGGGCGCACGGGTGTAAACATGACATCCGAGACGACACTTCGCCTTGCGCATGCCACAGATAAGATTATAGCCATAAAGGAGGCTTCGGGCGACATAGAGCAGATGCAGCGCATCATCGACGGCCGCCCCAAGGACTTCGTCGTTCTCTCGGGCGACGATGGCATAACCGTGGAGCTCATAAAGCGCGGAGGCAACGGTGTGATATCGGTAGCAGCAAATGCCTTCCCCGAGAGGTTCTGCGACTGTGTACACGATGCTATGCAGGGCCTCATCACCGAGGCTGAGGCTACGATGGAGAGGCTGAGCGAGCCTATAGCACTACTTTTCAAGGAGGGCAATCCCACAGGTGTGAAGAGCATGACAGCAGCCATGGGCATAACAACAAAAGAGGTGCGCCTACCTCTTACGGAGGGTAGCGAGGCGCTATGCGAGGCTGTGAATAGTGCCATAGAGAGATACGAACTACGTTAGTTGCAGCGTTTAGAGGGAAAACTTCGAGATGAAACGATACATTCTATCACTTACAATCATCATGGCGATGCTCCTGCCCCGGCAACTTATGGCTCAGGAGGTCACGCCACGTATCCCCGACGAGGATGACATCCTACGTCAAACCCTCTCTACGACATCACCCTACTACTACACAAACCTAATGCTCCAATATCGTCTTGGCACAGAGCCCTTGGGCGACGATGGCTACTACTACCTATATTACGGCTTTGTATATCAGGAGGAGTACCGCCCGTTTGCCAAGAACGAAGCATTAGACCTCATGCTCGACATCATGGCGGGCATAGACCCCGAGCTACCCACCGTGGGACAGCTCGAAGCACTCATAGAGCGAGGCATAGAGGCCATGGAAATTGACCCCTTCAACCCCAAGGTGCTCAACATGTTAGCATACGCCTACGGAGCATTGGGCGACAAGCGACGCGAAGAGCTGTACTTCAACCACCTGAATGGTATACTTCGCGCCATAGAGTCCACAGGCACGGGGCTCACGGAGAAGTCGCCATGGCATATCCTTATGTTTTCGCACGCCTACGATGTCGTGGCTTCGAAGGGCTACATGTACAACGAGGGGCGCATAATAAGTCGCAGCGTGGAGTTCGTGCCTCTGACACGCAAGGCGCACGACAAGACCAAGGGCTTCTACTTCGACTACAGCCGTGTATATCGCAATAAGCCCGATGATGTGACCTTCAAGCGCGAGCGCACATGGCAATTTAACAACCTGAAACCGCGCGAATACAAATAAAAGATTATAAGGCAAATGAGAGATTTACGTTATATAGCCACGCTCCTATTCACGGCACTCTGCTTCGTTGGATGCGATAGAAGCACCACCTCGACAGTGAATTACAATATCGAGGTCGAGAACGAGGTGTGGTGTAACTTCGACAGCCAATGGGTTGACATAGAGTATCAATTGGAGGGCATAGCCGATGATGCCTACCCTAAGGTTAAGGCTACGGCAAGCGACAGCTGGGTTGTCGATATCGACTGCACGGAGCAGGGTGTTGTTGCCGTAGAGGTGGAGGCCAACGATGGGCCTATACGTAGTACGAGGGTGACAATCAGCGCCGGAGGGTCGTCTACGGAGGTGACGCTAACGCAGCTTGGAGCCCCCACGAAGAGGTCACACACGCTCATGTTCTACTTCTTTGGCACGAGTCTCGGCCGCTACTTCGACCGCAACATTGAAGATGCCAAGACAGCAATAGGTAGCGGCATCCTTGGGGATAGTGGTCGCGTAATAATCTTCCGCCAGAGCGACAAACATACAGCCTCCATCGTCGAGCTATGCTACAACCCATCGAATAAGAGCGTATTTGAGCGCACGGTGGCATCGGATATAAACATCGCGGGAGAGATAATATCGCCCGAGACCATAGGTCGTCACGTGGCGATGATGGCCGAGGCAGCCCCTGCCGAGCGCTACGGCATAGTGCTTGCGGGCCACGGCCATGGCTGGCTCACGCGCGAGGCGATGAACAGCACAACGGAGCTATCGCTTCTATACGCGGGCTACGACCCGTGGACACAGGCTCTCGGAGCGGAGACGACACGTGCCTTTGGCGAGTATAACGTGCAGGTGGATATCCCCGAGCTTGCCGAGGGCTTAAGCAATAGCGGCGTAGAGCTGGAATACATCCTCTTCGATGCCTGCTTCATGTCGAATGTGGAGGCTATATACGACCTACGTACTGCTGCGGACTACATCATAGCCTCGCCGTGCGAGATTATGGGCAACGGCTTCCCCTATCACCGCACGCTACCCTACCTCTTTGCCACGGGAGGTGAGACGAGCGACCTTGTGGGTGCTGCGGAGAGCTACTACAAATACTACCGCGACGAGTATACCAGCTCGTCACGTTGCGGCTCTGTCACCGTCTACGACTGTGCCGAGATGGAGGCTCTTGCCGAGTCTACAAGAGTTTTGGCGGCCACGGCAAGGAGCGACTACGACACGAGCACGCTACAGACATACGAGGGACAGAAGGTACACATATTCTACGACTTCGGAGAGTGGGCGACGACCGTTGCCACGGACGATGCGGCTTTTGCAACCTTCCGCACACAGCTTGACCGCACTGTTGTGGCCACCTTCACCCTTCCCGAGTTCTACTCGGCCTACGGCACCTACGGCACCTACCCCATAAATGTCGATGTATATACGGGAGTTACCACGTCGGCGCCGAGCGAGGCATATCCCGAGGCATGGCAGACGACAAATTGGTATAAGCGAGTTTGGGAGTAGGATTTTTGGGATTTTATTTATACCTTTGCGGGCTAATACAGAGAATAATATAAACGATATACGCTATGTTTGAAAACCTAACCGAGAAACTTGAACGCTCGTTTAAGTTACTTAAGGGCGAAGGCCGCATCACGGAGATAAATGTTGCCGAGACGCTCAAAGAGATACGCCGCGCACTTATCGATGCCGACGTTAACTATAAGGTAGCCAAGACCTTCACCGACGAGGTGAAGCAGAAGGCCTTGGGTCAGAACGTGCTTAACTCTGTTAAGCCGGGACAGATGATGACCAAGATTGTGCGCGACGAGCTCGCGGCATTGATGGGAGGCACGGCTACCGACATTAAGCTTGAGGGCACACCCGCAGTGATACTTATTGCCGGTCTTCAGGGCTCGGGTAAGACGACATTCTCGGGAAAGCTCGCCTCGCACATCAAGTCGAAGAAGGGACGTCAGGTGTTGCTCGTTGCGGGTGACGTCTACCGCCCCGCAGCTATCGACCAGCTTAAGATTCTCGGCCAGACCGTCGGTGTGGAGGTATATACCGAGCCGGGGAACAATAATCCTGTGGAGATTGCCGAGAACGCCATCAAATATGCACGCCAAAAGTCGTATAACACGGTTATTGTCGACACGGCAGGTCGTTTGGCTGTTGACGAGGCTATGATGCAGGAGATTACAGCCATCAAGGCCAAGGTCAACCCCTCGGAGACGCTCTTCGTTGTCGATGCTATGACGGGTCAGGATGCTGTGAATACGGCTAAGGAGTTCAACGACCGCCTCGACTACGATGGCGTTGTTCTCACGAAGCTCGATGGTGACACACGCGGTGGTGCGGCTATCTCTATTCGCTCGGTCGTAGATAAGCCACTTAAGTTTATATCGTCGGGCGAGAAGATGGATGCTCTTCAGGTGTTCCACCCCGAGCGTATGGCCGACCGTATCCTCGGCATGGGCGACGTGGTGTCGCTCGTGGAGCGTGCTCAGGAGCAGTTCGACGAGGCCGAGGCTCGCAAGCTCAAGAAGAAGCTTATCAAGAATCAGTTTAACTTCAACGACTTCCGCGACCAGATAAATCAGATTAAGAAGATGGGTAACCTTAAGGACCTCGCCTCGATGATTCCGGGCATGGGCAAGATGCTTCAGAATGTGGACATCCCCGATGATGCCTTCAAGCACACGGAGGCCATCATCGACTCTATGACACCTGCCGAGCGCGAGAATCCCGAGATTATCAATGCCAAGCGCCGTGAGCGTATCGCCAAGGGCTCGGGCACAACGCTTGTCGAGGTCAACCGCCTTCTCAAGCAGTTTGAGGATACACGCAAGGTCATGAAGACGGTTGCCGGGGGCAATTTCCAGCAACAGATGATGCGTGGCGGCATGCGTGGCGGCATGCGCCGTAGATAAGTGGCGCTCCCCATCCTACCCATCACCCTCAGTTAGGACTGCCGAGGGTGGCGAGGAGCAGCGCTTTGTTGGGTAATGTGGCATGCGCCCGCGTGCGTATGTATACCTATATTTATAATATGCAGGTTGACCGCATCGTGTCAACCTGCATATTTTGCGGGGGTGTAGGTTTTTATAGGGCTTTATAGGTTCTTATAGGTTTTTGTAGGGCGCAAATGTCAATACGTCATCGCGAAGAATTGCATCCTATTCCTCTGCTGATACGCACCACCACACTCCGCGACGAGGTAAAAACAGCGGTAGACCCCCACGTTGGGGCATGGTAACGATAGACACTCCCCAACCGCCACGGATGCCCCGCCTCGGGGTGACGAGTTGATTTTTGCGCCAACGGCTTCTGTGGCAAGAAGTAAAAAAATGCAAAAAATTAGCACTTTAGAGTACAACGGTAGGAAATTTTTATTATTTTTGCGCATTGATTTGCAAGATTAGAGGATAGCATAGAGGTGTATTTTTGAGATGTGTAGCGCTATCCCACGTACCGAGATTAGGTAAACCAAACTAAATTATAAATTTAACTATTTAATTATTAAGGTATTATGAGAAGCACTTCTTTAAGGGAGTATTCTGCTCCCGAGCTTGAGGTCGTGTCTACTATCGTAGAGCAGGGCTTCACGTTGTCGTCTGGCGTGGAATTCCAGTCAGCAGGCGAGGAAAACTATGGTGATGATTTCTAAAAACTATTGCAACTATGAAAAACATTTTTAAGAGTTTGATGTTCGTTGCAGTAGCTGCAATGACATTCACAGCATGTGAGAAGGACAACGCCGAGAACAATAACAACAACGGCGCTGAGCAGAAGACGACTATCACCTTCAACGCCAAGATGGCAGACACCGATACTCGTACATATTTCGGTGATTACGATGAGGAGAATGGCTACCCCACACTCCTTAACGGCAACGAGGTTGCTAAGTTTGTCGCATGTTCAGCAGAGAACGGTTTACGCGAAGGAAATCAGGCTACGATTAACAATGGTCGCTTCACGGTAGATTTAACTGTGGCTGATAAGGATAATATATATGCATATCTTCCTGCTTCAGCTTGGGGAGAGCAATATTTGGGAGGAAGTGAAGGCAATTATGTAGCTTTGCGCGACTATGCTTTCCCTATGGAGCAGAATCCTACAACTACATCAGTAGACCCTAAGGCTCATATTTTCAAGGCGACTACAACATACAACGGTGAGGATAATATCGACCTTTACTTTGAGCATCAGGTAGCATACGGTAAGATGAGCCTTAGAAATTTTGCCGGTGCTGATGTTGAGCAGTATGTTCTTACAATTAACGGTGAAATATACGTTGTTAACGCCACTTGGACTACAGATGTATGGTTTGCTTGCGAGCCCGCAGAGGTAAGCGAGATGAGCGTTAGCGTAGTTACCGCTAATGGCACATACACTAAGCCGTTGGCAGTTAGCGCAGAGAACACTCTTAATTTCGTTAAGGGTCAGGTATCTAAATTTGGTGTTAACATGGATGGCGTAGCATCTGAGGAGACAGAAGTTATTGAGTTTGATGGTACTATCAAGTCGTGGACATGGCTAGGTTATAACAGTGCAACATGGACCTATAATTATGAAATTAATGGTGATAATTTCTCGTTTGTTTTAGGACAGAATAATGGCAATGAAACATACCTGTTTAAACGCTCTAATAATGACTGTATTTTAGGCAATGCTGGTAATTCTAGTAAGTATTTCTCAATTACAGACTTTACAGATGCTTCAATCAGTGCATCTACATTAACCCCCACTGCTGGCACATTGGTAATTAACGAAGGTGGTGGCGCAGCAAATGCAGGTAAAATCCACGATGTAACAATCACTCTTACCATCAATGGTGTGGAGTATGTTTACACTTACTATGGTTATATCAATGGTGAGGCTGTGGATAACGGTGGCAACGAAGGTGGCGAGGACCCTGCTGAGCCTGTAAAGTTGACTACGCCTACATCACCCGCACTTCGGGTGCCAACGAACGCGGCGCCAAGTTCAGCCCGGACAGCAAGTACATCGC
>JAFVWO010000056.1 GCA_017501625.1 Alistipes sp. | reverse complement strand
TATGTATCTAACGAGAAGTACAACCACATCATGATGGCTATGGACACTACGCTCGACAAGAACGGCTGTTCGTACAAGATGCCCGTGGGTACCGAGGAGGAGATTGCTAAGCTCGATGCTTCATACGCTCACCTCTGCAAGATGCGCGACGAGCTCGTAACACTCGGCATCGTTCCCGCTATTGAGGAGTGGTCTAAGATTAACCCCAACCTCTAATTTAGTGTTATAGTGGCGCTACGCTGCCACTACAATAATTGGGCTGAATGTGAAATACGTCGAGTATATCCATCCAGCCCAATTTCTTAATGGGAGGGGGTCAGTTAGCACCACTAATTGCTGTTTACTAATTACTAAATAAGACGTTAAGATTATGAAGATAGCAGTACCTACACGCGATGGGCACGTTGACGACCACTTCGGTCACTGCGCCTTCTATACCATCTTCGAGGTGGAGAAGGGCGCTGTAGTTGCCACCTCACGCTTGGACTCACCCGAGGGTTGCGGATGTAAGTCCAACATAGCCTCGGTTATGGAGGATATGGGTATCGAGGTGATGCTCGCAGGCAATATGGGCGCAGGCGCCAAGAATAAGCTCGAGAGCCACAACATCAAGGTTATACGTGGCTGCAAGGGTGATGTAGAGGCCGTAGTCAAGGGTTACCTCCTCGGCTTTATCATGGACTCGGGCGAGGGTTGTGACCACCACGACTGCGGCAATCATTAGCCTGATATATATATGGCTCCCGACATCGCCACCCCGCCAAAGTGTAACGATTCTAAATATGGTATCTTATAGGGTGTGACACCACCAAGGGCGACCACCCTGCTATCGATGATACCCTCATTGGCAGCCCCAAGCAGCTCTTCGTGGCTAAAGGCCGAGCAGTAACCACGCTTGGATATGCTATCGAATATGGGGCTGAGAAACAGGTAGTCGCAATCACTCTTATGTTGTACTACCTCGGCGAAGGAGTGGCACGACCGCGAGCGCGAGCCACGGTACCCCTCGGGAAGATGTGTAACATGTCGATTAAGATGCACGCCACGGAGTGCAAACTCCTCGTATAGAGGGTAATAGTCGTGAACGACAATCCTACACCTCTCTGCCGCGCTCAGCTCTCGGAGCAACGACCTGCAATACTCAATATCGGCATCGGGCTTACGCAGATGCACTATATCGAAGCCCTCGGCAAGGAGGCGCCTAATGATGGCAGCCTCCCCGTCGATAGCCTCGGGCAGCGTTATCGCAATACGTAACATCGCCTTAGCGCTTAAGTCGCTCGATGATAAGGTCGGCAACACGCTTACCCGAGAGGAGCATGCCACCAAATATCGGGCCCATGCGTGGCGTGCCACTCACGGCCGATGCCGCCATGCCGCAGACATAAAGACCCGGATATATCTCCTTGGTGCCATTGACAACCTCCTGCTCGCCCGCGACAACATCCAACGAGCGCTCACCGATGACGGCGCCCGTGTCTGTGGCGAGGCGTATGCCATTCTTACGCGCCACCGTAGTACACATCTCGCTGTCGTGGCCTGTGCCGTCGACAACACATCGTGCCATGATGTTTAGCGGGTCGACATGCAGCCCCTCGCGCAAAACGGGAGTCCAGTTGACCACAACGCCACTGACAACGTCGTTCTTAAATATCACATCCTCAACAGAGTAGCAATTGAAGATGGTAGCACCCGCATGAACAGCCTTATATAGCAGTGCCGAGGTGCTCTCCACCGAGTCCATGACATATAGATTGTCGTCGTACTTCGCATGGTTGATGCCAAACTCCTCGACAATATGCAGAGCCTCCTCTTGCACGACAATCTGGTTAAACATCATAGCGCCACCCCACATGCCACCTCCGGGCGATAGTTTCCTGTCGAACAACGCCACCTTGAAGCCCTCCTTGGCGAGGTAGTAGGCCGCAACAATACCCGAAGGGCCACCACCAACGATAGCTACATCGAGTTCCAAATTTCTATCCAACTTATCGAAGTAAGTCGAGATGATTCCATGTGATACTCTTCTTTCAATCATACGTAATTAATTTTTTAAATTATTGGTTAATAGATTCTTCCTCACATAGTGTATGGCTAATTCTCATTGCGCAGAAGTTCGGGCCACACATCGTACAATATTTACCACCCACATTATTCGAGGTCATATAATACTCCAATGCTCGCTCAGGGTCGAGGCTGAGGTTAAATTGATCCTTCCACCTAAACTCATAGCGTGCCTTACTCAGCGCATTATCGCGCACCATAGCCCCCGGGTGCTACTTTGCTAAGTCGGCCGCATGTGCCGCCAACTTAAAGGCAACGACAATCTCGCGCATCTCGGCAATGGGATTCTCGGCATTCAGCACCGAGCCACTCAGCGCAATACCATCAACGCCACAATCGAGCAGTGTCGGGATGTCATCCTTGGTAATGCCCCCTATAGCCACAAGAGGTATGGCTATGTTGGCGGCACGCATCCTCCCAATTATGTCGCGATAGCCCTCCTCTCCGAGTGTGGGCGCAAGGCGCTCCTTGGTCGACGTGAAACGATAGGGTCCACAGCCAAAATAGTCGGGCATAACACCCCGAGTATGACTCAACACATCCTCGAATGTATTGACCGTAGCGCCAATGATATAACTACGGCCAAGTATCGCGCGAGCCTCGGCTATCGACATGTCCTCCTTGCCAAGATGCACGCCATCGGCACCTATACGCCGAGCAAGAGCCACATCATCGTCGATGATAAACGTGGCATCGTAGCGTCGGCATAGCCTCAGCACCTCGCGTGCTGTCGACTCCAACACACCCTCCTCAGCACCCTTCATGCGCAACTGCACCCAGCGACAACCACCCTCAAGCGCAAGGCGGGCAGAGTCGATATACGTGAAGCGTGCATTGTGGTGCGTGATAAACTGTAGTTTATAGTGTTCGTTCCTCATATATTTGCATAGGTTGTGGGTCAAACAGATGATTTACAGGGCCAAAGCCGCTGCCTATGGCTATATCGGCACCCGAGCGTATCGCCTCGCATATATAGGCCTTGGCAGCGCCTATGGCCTCCTCCAAACAGAGGCCGCGAGCCATATATGCGGCTATTGCAGACGAGAGCGTACACCCCGTACCGTGGACGTTACACGTAGCGATGGTAGGCGTCGCGAAGGTAGTTGTGACAACACCCTCCGCGGTGTGTCGATAGAGGATGTCGCTCTTCGTGGCACCCTCCTCGTGACCACCCTTAAGGAGTATCGCCCGAGCACCCAGCGCAATGAGGCGGTCGGCAGCCTCGCGCTTATGGTCACTCGACAACAATGTCATGGATGTGAGCGCACTCATCTCGGGGATATTGGGTGTGATGAGCGTAGCCATGGGTAGCAAGCGTTGCCTGACAACGCCCTCAGCCTCCACCGAGAGTAGCCTATGACCGCTACTCGACACCATTACGGGGTCGAGGATAATAGGCACAGAGTAGCGCATAAGAGCATCGGCCACAACATCCACAATTTCGACATTTGAGAGCATGCCTATCTTTACCACCGAGGGCGATATATCCTCCATGACGGCTACGATTTGGTCGTATACGAGCTGCGGTGGCATGGCATGCTGGGAGTATACGCCCTGCGTATTCTGCGCCGTGATGGCCGTGATGGCTGTTGCGGCATAGACACCCAATGCTGAGAGGGTCTTGATATCGGCTTGTATGCCCGCGCCTCCCGAGGAGTCGGAGCCTGCGATGGATAGAACGACGGGGTAACGCCGCCTGTGCAAATGTGATGGATTGGTATTTAAGCACCCCTCGGTGTTGTTAACTCTCTGTTTCATACGAACACAATTAAAAGTACAACAACGGGGTCCTAAAAAAGAAAACGCATACCTATACTTATGGGGTATGCGTTATGACATTATCCACAATTCCTACGGCAGTACTAACTGCATCAGGTTCGAGGGTATAATCTCAGCCAATGAAGGCACCCCTTTGTCAGCACAAAGATAGATAAAAAATTTCTTATCCGGCAAATTATATCGGCACTTTTCGTCTTGTTACGAAAAAAAGTTGCAAAAAATTTTGTTGATTGCAAAATAATATCTACATTTGCACACCAAAATCGGAGAAATCTGATGCCCAGATGGCGGAATCGGTAGACGCGCTGGTCTCAAACACCAGTAGGTTCACCCCTGTGCCGGTTCGACCCCGGCTCTGGGTACTGATAGAGAGAAACAATAGTTTCTCTCTTTTTTTGTTTGGTGCGCTTAGTCCGTTGGCAAGGAACCGTGTCCTCTAATTACTCACTACTCATTGATAATGGCTTATTACTAATTATCATCGCGAAAAAAGTATTACCTTTGTAGCATGGATTTCAAACTTGTGGCGGCATACACCCCCACGGGCGACCAGCCCGAGGCCATAGCACAGATGGTGCAGGCCGTGGAGGACAACAGCAAGCGTGGCACGACACTCCTTGGCGTGACAGGCTCGGGAAAGACATTTACCGTAGCCAACGTCATAGAGCGTCTGAACAGGCCTACGCTCGTAATAAGCCACAACAAGACCCTCGCAGCACAGCTCTATGGCGAGTTCAAGAACTTCTTCCCTGAGAATGCCGTGGAATACTTCGTGTCGTACTACGACTACTTCCAGCCCGAGGCATACATACCGTCGACAGACACATATATAGAGAAGGACCTCGCCATAAACGACGAGATAGAGCGTATGAGGCTCAAGACCGTCGCTACGCTCCTCTCGGGACGTCGTGACGTCATCGTCGTATCGAGTGTGTCGTGCATATACGGCTGTGGCAACCCCGAGGCTTTTCACGCCTCGGCCATAGAGCTCAAGGTGGGCGACAGGCACCACCGCAAAGACCTGCTCATACGGCTTGTGGATGCCCTCTACGACCGCACCGATGGTGAGCTAACACCCGCGAAATTCCGCGTAACGGGCGAGAGCATAGACATCATGGCTTCGTTTGGCGAGTTTGGCAGCCAATGCTTCCGCATACTCTTCTTCGACCGCGAGATTGAGGCCATCTACACCATAGACCCCGCAACGGGACAGAAGCTATCGTCGCTCGACAGCGTGACGATATACCCCGCAAACCTCTTCGTGTCGACACGCGACCAGATACGTCGCGCCGTAGACAACATACGCCAAGACCTCGCAACACAGATAGCATACTTCGAGAGCGAGGGCCGCGAAGTAGAGGCTCAGCGCATAAAACAACGCGTGGAGTACGACATAGAGATGATTAACGAGCTCGGCTACTGCTCGGGCATAGAGAACTACTCGCGATACTTGGACAACCGCGCTCCCGGCTCGCGCCCCTTCTGCCTTATGGACTACTTTCCAAAGGACTTTATAACGGTCATCGACGAGAGCCACGTCACCGTACCACAGATACGCGGCATGTACGGTGGCGACCACTCGCGCAAGGAGAACCTCGTGGAGTATGGCTTCCGCCTGCCCGCAGCACTCGACAATCGCCCGCTACAGTTTAGCGAATATGAGGCCATGGTATCAAAGACGATATACGTGAGCGCCACGCCCGCAGACTACGAGATAGCCGAGAGCGATGGCGAGATTATAGAACAGCTCATACGCCCCACGCACATCATCGACCCACCCCTCAAGCTACGTAGCGCAGAGCACCCCATGGATGAGGTTATCGAGGCCATAGATGCCGTTGTGCGCCGTGGCGAGAGAGCCATAGTTACGACCATATCGAAGGCCTCAGCCGAGGAGGTATCGCGCTATCTCGGGCGCGTAGGCATAAGCAACAGCTACATACACTCCGACGTGGAGACTCTCAACCGCATACAGATACTCGAGGACCTGCGCGACGGTAAGATAGACGTCATCGTCGGTGTAAACCTCCTGCGCGAGGGCATAGACCTCCCCGAGGTGAGCCTCGTCATCATCCTCGATGCCGACAAGGATGGCTTCCTACGCAACGTGCGAGCTATAACCCAGATTTCGGGGCGTGCAGCACGCCACGTATGTGGCGAAGCACTGCTCTTTGGCGATGTGGTAACCGGCTCGCTACGCGCCTCCATCGTCGACAGCAACCGCCGCCGCGCAAAGCAGATTGCATACAACTACGAACACAACATTCTGCCACGAAGCACGAAGAAGAGTGGCCGCGGGCAGAGCACGCTCCTTGCCCAGCACAACAACGACACCACCGAGCACACAGAGATCGTCGCCGAGAGCTTTGCCGAATATAGCACAACACCCAAGGATATGCCTACGACGGAGAGTACGAGTGCCACGGCCGAGAGTGTAGATAAGCTGATAGAGGAGGCTCGAGAGGCTATGGAGAGTGCTGCAAAGTCGCTCGATTTTATCGCAGCAGCACGCCACCGCGACCGCATGTACGAGCTTCAAAAACTGCGTAAGCAACTTTAGGCGCACTCTAAATTTCGCAAAATCCTTCGCAAATAAGATTTATAAATATGCGATAATATTGCATGTTTATGTATATAGTATACTTTCGTTCTAAAACACGAAAACAAACACCACAACAAAGAACAATCTACCTCTTCATATTGAATGAAGAGGTAGATTGCATATACGACTAAAACAAACGAGTCAATGTCCGGCAATAACGCGACTAACGACCATAGCTATCAAAGCTCTTGTCCGTATATAACACTATCACTCGTTCCACAGTTTTACCACGCGACTGAGGCGAAGAAAAAATGGACAGCTGTTCATTTTTCATCGCATCGTTACCCTCCAAGGATGTCATATTTTCAGAAGCAGCGGGGAGCGACGAGGTGTGCGAACTCTCTACTTCTTGAGGAGTAGTGGGGGTCACGGACGAGGAGGGAACCTCATCGCGATAGACACGCTCGTCATCAAGAATCAGCCAGTCGGGGTTAATATCGGGAAAGGCACGCAGGATTTTCACCACCAAATCGAAGCTCGGCTTGTTACGCCCCGACAAAATATGAGATATACCAGAGGGCTGTATTTCGAGTAGTCGGGCAAGTGTTGT
>JAFVWO010000055.1 GCA_017501625.1 Alistipes sp. | reverse complement strand
TCGCCCGATGTCCAATAGAAGGCCTCCTCTATCACATCGCCGCCATGCTCGGTAAAGAGCGTGTTGTAACGCTCGACACTCGGCGCGTAGAAGTCGTGTGAGCCCTCGGTGAGCATATCCCACATCCAGCCCATCTCCTGACCCGAGGGTAGAAACCACCCCTCGCCATGCTCCACACACCACTTCGCCGCAGGGTACTTCTCAATACCCGCCTCGACCATAAGCTCGGTGTTTATCTTGCCACTCGAGAAGCATCCCAGCTGACCACTCTCCGTAGCCCACGCCTCATAACCCTCGTCAAGCGACATTACATAGCCATAAGTGATAGTGCCTATCGTGTTGTACTCCTCGTCGAAGAGCGGCTTGTCGTGGAAGTGGAATACCAAGCCCTTAACGCCTCCCGCCGCGTAGATGTCGCCCACGGCATACTCCCCACTCGGGGGTGTTGGCTCGGGCTCGGGTTCAGGCTCAGCAACGGCGGTAGCTGTGATAGTGACAATGTTGGACTCTATGCCTCCCTTTGTCGCCTGAAAAGAGTAGCTGCCGGCGGTAGTTGTGCTAAATCTCTCGCCCACCTCGCTCGCGTTCGAGAGGTTGATGATAACGGGCATATCCTCCGTAAGGATATTCTCGGCCGTCACGCTGAACGTCACCGCATCCTCGCCATCGGCCACAATACTCTCTCTATCGGCCGTGAGTAGCAGCGTAGGGGTTGTGGGCTCGCCACTATCGATAACATCGTCGTCGATATTGTTGCACGCTGCAATGCTGAGCAGCGCCGCAAATGGTAGGATAAGGTGTCGCGCGTTTATCATCTTCTATTGCGTTGTATTAAAAAGGGCTGTTGCTGCTCTCGCTCATACGTCGCAGCAGACAACAGCCCAATATTATCCTTTGCTCTTTTCTGTTTAGAACATATCAGGAGTTACATGCACACCATACTGTGTAGGAGTGTTGTCGGCGTTGATTACCTCGAAGAAGAATGCATACTCATCCTTGTCGAAGTCGGTGAACGAAACCGTAGCACCCTCAGCACTCTTAGCGGCAGCCAATGTCTCGGCGCTTACCGATGTGCGGAAGAGGAAGAATGCCTGAATCTGCGACCAGTCGTTCTCGTCCCAATACTTCGCGAAGTCGTAGTTAGCGTAGAGCTGTGCACCAACCTTCAAATCAACGGCGTTCTCGTTGGTCTTAACCACGAAGTTGATAGTATATTTCATGCCATCGGCAACGATAACAGGCTCCGATACCTCCAACGATGCCTCGTTACCTGCGGCCGGAGAGTCGGTCTTGAACTCAACAGCAACGTAGTTGTAGTCGTAAACCTCGGTGGGGTCCTTAACGTTGGGATCCATGTAGAAGAGTACCACAACATACTCGGTGTTGTTCTTCAAAGGCTCGTAGTTGAGAATCTGCGATGTGCCGGTCTGACCCATGTACTCCTGAATGAATGTGCCGAAGTCGTAGCCCTGCTCAACGCCGAGGTTGTTCAAGCCGAAGTAGCTGCGCATGACGATGTTCACCTTTGCCTCCTTGGCGAGTGTCTCATCGTAGCTCTTCTTTGTCCAGATGTAGTATGTCCAGAACGACTCCTCGCCCTTTACGGGTGTAACGTCGAGCGTGAAGCCCTTGGTCGTAGTCTGAAGATTAGAGGTTGTGAACAGCGAGTTGGGATCTACGGGCTCGCCCTCAGGAGTGGTGAATGCCTCGCGGAAGAGCTTTACCTCCAACTCACCATCGAATACCTGCTGGAAGGTCTCAACGTTGAACGCTACGGCCAAGTAGTCGGTCTCGGCTGCAAGACTGGGTGTGAGCGTCATGTTACCCGTGTAGATGTAGTCGTTGTTGTTGGGGTTCTCCAAGATATACTTGAAAATCTCCAAGTCGTTGTTATAGATGCCAAAGGCGTCGAGCTCTATCTTGGTGATAACACGGAAGAAGTAGCGATTCTCTGCGCCGTTGGGCGTAGCCTTCACCGTAGCCGAGTAGGCCTTGATGTCCTCTACCTCGATAGCTACCTCGAAGCTCTCGTGGTCGAGCTTGCCTGTGCCGGCCTCGGTCTTGCACTCAAAGCGGCTGATGCTATCGGTG
>JAFVWO010000054.1 GCA_017501625.1 Alistipes sp. | reverse complement strand
TCATCGGTTGCATCATCTGGGTTCATCGTTCTATTAATAAGGATTTACAGGAAAAATAGGAGGGTAGCGTATGTTAAATTTGTTTATTAATTCGGTATTTATCGAAAATATGGTCTTCGCATACTTCTTCGGTATGTGTTCGTACATTGCCGTGTCGAAGAGCGTTAAGACCGCACTTGGCTTGGGTGCCGCCGTTACCTTTGTGCAGGTTATGACCGTGCCCCTAAACTACCTGTTGAATGAGTATGTGTTGGCTCCCAATGCTTTGGCTGAGGGCGTAGACCTTAGCTTCTTGTCGTTCATCTTGTTCATTGCCGTTATCGCAGCGTTTGTGCAGTTGGTGGAGATGATTGTCGAGAAGTTTGCTCCGGCGCTCTACAACCAGCTTGGTATCTTCCTCCCGCTTATCGCCGTAAACTGCGCCATCATGGGTGGCTCGCTCTTTATGCAGCAGATGGTGGGCACCGAGATTAACTCTGTTGGAGACTCTATCGTCTACGGTCTTGGCTCGGGTATCGGTTGGTGGTTGGCTATCGTCATGATGGCAGCTATCCGCGAGAAGATAGAGTACTCACACGTTCCCGCAGCGATGAAGGGCCCCGGTATTACGTTTATCATCACCGGCCTTATGGGTATGGCCTTTATGATCTTCTCGGGTATTCAGTTGTAACCTTTAAAAAGAGTAATGAATATGAATTTCAACATTATTTTATGGGCAGTTGTTGCCTTTCTTGCCGTAACACTTCTGTTGGTGTTGCTGCTGCTCTTTGCAAAGGCAAAACTCACATCGTCGGGTGCCGTTAAGATCGACATCAACGGTGGCGATAAGGTGTTGGAGGTAGAGTCGGGCTCGACGCTTCTCAACACCCTCTCAGAGCAGGGTATCTTCCTTCCTTCGGCTTGTGGTGGTAAGGGTGCTTGTGGTCAGTGCAAGTGTCAGGTTGTAGCCGGTGGTGGCGAGATCCTTCCTACCGAGCGTGGCTTCTTCAACCGCCGCCAGATTAACGATGGCTGGCGCCTTGGTTGTCAGGTTAAGGTTAAGGAGGATATGCAGATTAAGGTTCCTGCATCGGTTCTCTCGATTAAGAAGTGGGAGTGCGAGGTTGTGTCGAACAACAACGTGGCTACCTTCATCAAGGAGTTTGTCGTTAAGCTCCCCGAGGGCGAGCATCTAAACTTCCGCTCGGGTGGTTATATCCAGATTGACGTTCCTGCAATCACGGTAGATTATAAGGATATAGACGTCGACCCAGAGTACCGCGAGGATTGGGAGAAGATGGGTGTCTTCAACCTCAAGATGGTCAACCCCGAGCCTCAGGTGCGTGCATACTCATGTGCTACATATCCTGCTGAGGGTGATATCATCAAGCTCAACGTGCGTATTGCGACGCCTCCGTTCGATCGTGCTAAGGGTGGCTTTATGAATGTTAACCCGGGTGTATGTTCGTCGTACATCTACTCGTTGAAGCCCGGTGATAAGATTATCATGTCAGGTCCCTTCGGTGAGTTCTTCCTCCCCGACAACCTCTCGGATGATCAGGAGCTTGTATTCATCGGTGGTGGTGCAGGTATGGCGCCTATGCGTTCACACATCATGCACCTCTTCAAGACCCTCAAGACCGGCCGTAAGGTTAACTTCTTCTACGGTGCGCGCTCTTTGAAGGAGGCCTTCTACCTCGACGACTACTATCAGATTGAGAAGGAGTTCCCCAACTTCAAGTTCCACCTTGCTCTTGACCGTCCCGATCCCGAGGCTGACAAGGCAGGTGTTCCCTACGTTGCAGGCTTCGTTCACAATGTGCTCTACGAGACATATCTCAAGCAGCACGATGAGCCCGAGGGCATCATCTACCTCATGTGCGGTCCTCCGATGATGGCACAGTCGGTAGTAAACCTCCTCGATGGCCTTGGTGTTCCGTCGGAGAATATATTGTTCGATAACTTCGGAGCATAATTTCAGAGTATAAGGGGTTGGCTAAGGTATCTTTTAGTCAGCCCCTGATACCAAAAAGCTAACTACCTCGGGTTGTACGCTTTGTACTATCCCGAGGTAGTTACTTTTATGATGTACCACTAATTAATGGACTACTTCAGCGGTGAGTCGGGCTCCTTGGCCATGACGGCATAGAAGAGCTTGTCGACGAGGCCCGGGCAGAACTTCTTTAAGAAGTGTGTGCCGCGACCCTCCCACTCCATAAGGCATAGGCGCTTGCGGCGACGTATGCCACGAGCAACGATATGTGCCACCTGCTCGGGAGTCATCATCTTGGCCTCGTTACGCGGTGTCTCGCCCTGCTGCGTGCCATCGGCTGTGAGTGCCGAGAAACGCACATTCGAGGCTGTAAATCCCGGGCAGGCAGTCATGACGTGAAGCCCCTTCTTAAGGTTCTCGACACGTATCGTGTCCAAGAAGCCTGTCATGGCATACTTCGATGCCGAGTAACCTGTGCGCCCCGGCAGGCCGTGGATACCCGCCACAGACGATATGCCCACGAGCGAGCCTTTGGACTTCTGTAGCCACGGCAGTGCATACTTCGTGCAGTTTACCGTGCCCCAGAAGTTAACATCCATCAATCTATGTAGCACCTTGAGGTCGCAGTCGTCAAAGAGTGCGCGCATCGATAGCCCCGCATTGCATATTAGCACATCTATACTGCCAAAGGCCTCCACGGCAGTCTCTATGAGACGCTTGCAATCCTCCTCATTCACAACGTCGCATGCGGCATAGGCCACCTTGCCTCCCGCGGCCTCTATGCCCGCAGCTACGCGCTTAAGTTCCTCCTCGCGACGAGCACCCATGACAACCTTGGCGCCCATCTTGGCATACTCGCGTGCCATGGCCTCGCCTATGCCCGACGATGCTCCTGTCACGACGACAACCTTATCTTTAAGAAAATTTCCCATATACTTATATATATTATATCTATCTATATCTCTACCACTAAACCGTCGTATGCGAAGTTGACACCCTCGGGTAGTCGTGCTTCGGCCTCGGCGTGGAGGCCTATGCCGTGCGACATGTGCGTGAGGAAAGCACGCTCGGGCTGCACACGACGTATCACGTCGAGTGCTTCGCCTACCGAGAAGTGCGAGTCGTGCGGCTCCCAGCGTAGTGCGTTGATGACTAACACCTTGACACCTCTAAGTTTCGCCTCTTCTGAGGGCTCTATGCGGCTAAAGTCGGTGATGTAGGCTAAGTCGCCAACGCGGTAACCCACGGAGCGGAACCGCGACGAGTGCTCCCCGACGATGGGCACTATCTCCACGCCACCAATGCTAAATGGCTGCTGCTCGTCGATGGTGTGTAGCTCGATGACGGGCACGCCACGATATTTGTTCTCGGCAAAGGCGTAGTCGTACTCGTGGAGCACGCGGTCTATGGTCGTACTGTTGCCATAGATGTGCATTGTGCGTATTGTGGGGTAGTCCACGAAGTTGAAGGCTCGCACGTCGTCAATGCCTGCCGTGTGGTCCTTATGCTGGTGTGTGAGGAGTATGGCATCCAAGCGGGTGACACCCTCGCGTAGCATCTGGTAGCGGAAGTCGGGCCCCGCATCTATTGCTATGCGCACTCCTTCGACATCCAGCATTGCTGATGTACGCAGGCGTCTATCGCGCCTATCCTCGGAGCGACATACCGCACACTTACACCCGATTACGGGCACGCCCTGCGATGTTCCGGTACCCAAAAATGTCAGTTTCATACGGCAAAGATAAGAAAAAAGAATCGTTCTACCACCACGTGATACCGAAAATAGGGCTACTGCGTTCTTGTAGTGGGGCCGTCGTTACGACGGTAAAATGGTTTAATCGTCGCAAAGGTGGCATATAAACTCTTCTAACCTCATGGCACCTCATCGAAACTCGCAAAATATAGGGGCTAATTTACGTTTTAGTCATATTCGTTTTTGTCGTTTGTGGAGGCGTGGCGTGCGACAAAAGGAACAATCTATATGGTTGCTGCTCAGCCGTAAAAACATACAATCGTCAGTGTTAAAAAGTTAACAGCGAAAATGCTATGATTTTTCAATCGAATTGCGTACCTTTGCCCCGATTTTTGTCGAAGCGCAGTATATCACATCGTTGTGTTGAGGCAAGAGTTTTGCTGTCACAACTTCGATATTACCCCTTTGGGGTAGGAGTGAGACAAGTGAAAGATTGAAATAATTATCAAAAGTTGAAAGATATGGCAGAGAAGAGATTTATTACTTGTGATGGTAACTACGCCGCAGCACATATCGCGTATATGTTCTCGGAGGTAGCGGCCATCTATCCCATCACACCTTCATCAACAATGGCTGAGCTTGTCGACGAGTGGTCGGCACAGGGCAAAAAGAACATTTTTGGTGATACGGTGAAGGTGGTAGAGATGCAGTCTGAGGCCGGTGCTGCCGGCGCCGTGCACGGCTCGTTGCAGAGCGGTGCTCTAACATCTACGTTCACAGCATCGCAGGGTTTGCTGCTGATGGTTCCCAATATGTATAAGATTTCGGGCGAGTTGCTCCCGGGTGTATTCCACGTCTCGGCACGCGCTCTTGCTGCGCAGTCGCTCTCAATCTTTGGCGATCATCAGGATGTTATGGCGATACGTCAGACGGGCTTCGCTATGCTCGCCACATCCTCTGTACAGGAGGTTATGGACCTCGCAGGCGTTGCTCACATCGTGGCGCTCAAGGCTCGTATCCCCTTTGTTCACTTCTTTGATGGCTTCCGTACCTCGCACGAGATACAGAAGATTGAGCTTATCGACGAGGCATCTCTCGGCGCTATGTTCGACCGCGAGGCATTGCGTGCCTTCCGTCACCGTGCTCTCAACCCCGAGCGCCCCGTGACACGTGGTACGGCACAGAACCCCGACATATACTTCCAGACACGCGAGGCCTCAAACAAGTTCTACAACGCCGTGCCCGACATGGTCGCAGAGACTATGGCGCAGATATCGGCAATCACGGGTCGTGAGTATAAGCCCTTCACCTACTATGGTGATCCCGAGGCTGAGAACATCATCATCGCTATGGGCTCTGTTACCGAGACCATCAAGGAGTGTGTAGACTACCTCCGCACGCAGGGCAAGAAGGTGGGTGTCATCACCGTACACCTATATCGTCCCTTCTCGGCGAAGTACCTCTTCAATCTCTTGCCCGCAAGCGTTAAGCGCATCTGCGTGCTCGACCGCACGAAGGAGCCTGGCTCTAACGGCGAGCCTCTGTTGCTCGACATCCGCGATGCCTTCTACGAGTGCGAGAACCGTCCGATGATTATCGGTGGCCGCTATGGTCTTTCGTCGAAGGATACCACGCCCGCGCAGATGTTGGCCGTCTTTGCCAACCTCGAGGCTGCGGAGCCCAAGAACCACTTCACGGTAGGTATCAACGACGACGTCACGATGTTGTCGCTCCCCGTGGGCAAGGAGATATCTATGGCTAAGGAGGGTACCTTCGAGGCTCTCTTCTTCGGTCTTGGCTCGGATGGTACTGTGGGTGCTAATAAGAACTCTATCAAGATTATCGGTGGCTCTACCGATAAGTATTGTCAGGCATACTTCTCTTACGACTCTAAGAAGTCGGGAGGTTACACCTCGTCGCACTTGCGCTTCGGTGATAACCCCATCACATCGCCCTACCTCGTCACTACGCCCGACTTTGTGGCGTGCCACGTGCCCTCGTATGTGGATAAGTACGACGTGTTGAAGGGCTTGAAGCGTGGTGGCTCGTTCCTCCTTAACTCGGTTAACGATGTTGAGACTACGTGCCGCACACTCCCCGACCACATGAAGCAGTACCTTGCCAAGAAGGGTATCAACTTCTACATCATCAACGCTACGAAGATTGCTGCCGACCTCGGTCTTGGCTCGCGTACCAACACCATTATGCAGGCTGCCTTCTTTAAGATTGCCGACATCATACCTATCGAGAAGGCTGTCGAGGAGATGAAGAAGGCTATCTACAAATCTTATGGCAATAAGGGCGAGGATATCGTGAATATGAACTATGCCGCTGTAGATGCAGGCTGTGAGGCTGTTCACAAGGTAGATGTGCCCGCTGAGTGGGCAAATATCGAGGTTAAGGAGTCGGCACACGATGTAGACTCGTCGGTTCCCGCCTTTGTTCGCGAGGTGTGTGCACCCATCGATGCTTTGAAGGGTGACCTTCTCCCCGTATCGGCATTCAATGGCCGCGAGGATGGCACGTGGGATAACGGCACGGCAGCCTACGAGAAGCGCGGTATCGCTACGAGCGTGCCCATGTGGAAGATTGATAACTGTATACAGTGTAACCAGTGTGCATACGTATGTCCTCACGCTGCTATCCGTCCCTTCCTTGCTACTGAGGAGGAGGCTGCCGCTTCGGGCATGGAGTGGAAGCAGGGCTTGGGCGAGACTAAGAGTCTGAAGTTCCGTATTCAGGTGTCGCCCATGGATTGTACGGGTTGTAACAACTGTGTGGATGTATGTCCCGCTAAGGATAAGGCTCTCGAGTTGCGCCCCTTGGCCGAGCAGCTTAAGGAGGCTAAGAATTGGGATTACGTGACGAAGAATATCGGCTATAAGGAGTATGTAGATAAGACCAAGTCGGTCAAGAATCTACAGTTCTCACAGCCTTTGTTCGAGTTCTCGGGTGCTTGTGCCGGTTGTGGCGAGACCCCCTATATCAAGGCTATCACACAGCTCTTCGGCGACCGTATGATGGTGGCTAACGCTACGGGATGTACCTCTATCTACTCGGGCTCGGCACCCTCTATGCCCTACTGCACAAATGCTAAGGGTCAGGGTCCTGCGTGGGCTAATTCGCTCTTCGAGGATAACGCTGAGTTCGGCCTCGGTATGCGTATCGGTGTCGAGAAGGTACGTCAGGGCTTGGAGGATGTTATGCGCAAGGCTATTGCCGAGTGTTCGTGCTGCTCGGACGAGCTTAAGGCTACGATGCAGGAGTGGATTGACGCTCGTCACCTTGCTGCTAAGTCGGCAGAGGTTACGGCACGCCTGTTGCCTATGGTTGAGGCTTGCGATTGCAGCTACTGCAAGACCATCCTCGAGTATAAGGATTGGCTCGTTAAGAAGTCGCAGTGGATTATCGGTGGCGATGGCTGGGGCTACGACATCGGCTTCGGTGGTGTAGACCACGTGTTGGCCTCGGGTGAGGATGTAAATATCCTTATCGTCGACACGGAGGTATACTCTAACACCGGTGGTCAGTCGTCTAAGTCTACGCCTGTGGGTGCTGTTGCCAAGTTCGCCTCGGCAGGTAAGCGTATCCGCAAGAAGGATATCGGTGCTATCGCTATGACCTACGGCTATGTATATGTTGCTCAGGTATCTATCGGTGCTTCGCAGCAGCAGCTCTTCAACGTCCTCAAGGAGGCAGAGGCTTACCCGGGTCCTTCGCTCATCATCGCCTACGCGCCATGTATCAACCACGGCATCAAGGGTGGCATGACACGCACGCAGACCGTAGGTAAGCAGGCTGTTGAGTGTGGCTACTGGCACCTCTGGCACTACAATCCTCAGCTCGAGGTCGAGGGTAAGAATCCGTTTGTTATGGACTCTAAGGAGCCCGACTGGAGCAAGTTCCGCGACTTCCTGATGAAGGAGGTGCGCTACACCTCTCTGAAGAAGGCCTTCCCCGCAGAGGCAGAGCAGCTCTTCGAGGCTGCCGAGGAGAATGCTAAGTGGCGTTATAACTCGTATATCAACCGCACAAAGTAATTTGTTGTGATAAGGGGTCGATTGCGGCCCTTAACAAAAAATCCCGACAATGGAACGTACCTCCAAGTACTATCCATCGTCGGGATTTTTTATATCAGAGCCATGGGTAGCCTGGGTAGTATTACCCACACTCTCCATAAAAATGAATAATTACTCACTACTCACTTCTCATTACTCACTGTAATAGCCTTTCCCCTTCTGACAACAAATTAGTCTCGTGACTGACATAAAATTGTCCGTTGCAGACATTATGTCGTTTCGCCGACTCATATATATGTCGTTTTGTCTTTATCAACTGACATAATTTCGTCTTTCGTGGCTTGGCAGGGCTTTTGTCGCACTCCAAGCAAACGTAAAACAGTTAAAAGAGGAAATTATGAACATTAACACCCTAACAATCAAGGCGCAGGAGCTGTTGCAGAGCGCAATGGCTACAGCGCGCAACAACAAGCAGCAGGCTTTGGAGCCGCTGCATATCCTCCATGCGGCCATTGCCGACGATAATAGCGTAGGTAGCTATCTTCTTGGGCGCGTGGGTGTAAATATCGCTACGCTACGCAAGGAGGTTGATGAGGCGCTATCGCATCTCCCGCGTGTCGATGGTGGCGACGACAACGTATACTTCTCGCGCGAGGCATCGGCCGTCGTTCAGCGTGCCGTAGACCTCACGCGCACGCTCTCGGACCGTTATGCTTCGGTTGAGCACCTTGTTGCCGCCCTCGCGAAGGAGCGCTCCGCAGCACGCGACATACTACATCGTGCGGGTGTCAGCGAGGAGCAGGTCATCACCGCCATACGCGAGTTCCGCAAGGGGCAAACCATAGATTCCCAAACCGAGGAGGTGGAGTTCGATGCCTTGGGTAAGTACGCCATAAACCTAAACGATGGTGCGCGTAGCGGTAAGCTCGACCCTGTCATCGGCCGCGATGAGGAGATACGTCGTGTGCTTCAGATACTCTCGCGCCGAACAAAGAACAACCCCATCCTCGTGGGCGAGGCTGGCGTGGGTAAGACGGCCATTGCCGAGGGTATAGCCCATCGTATCATAAATGGCGATGTGCCCGAGAACCTTAAGGATAAGATTATCTACTCGCTCGATATGGGTGCGTTGATTGCGGGTGCTAAGTATAAGGGCGAGTTTGAGGAGCGCCTCAAGGCTGTTGATCGCGAGGTAACCTCGGCAGATGGTCGTGTGTTGCTCTTTATCGACGAGATACACACCCTCGTGGGAGCGGGTAAGAGCGATGGTGCGATGGATGCTGCCAACATCCTCAAGCCCGCCTTGGCACGTGGCGAGCTGCGCACCATAGGTGCTACGACGCTCGATGAGTATCAGAAGTTTTTCGAGAAGGATAAGGCCTTGGAGCGCCGCTTCCAGAAGGTCTTGGTTGCGGAGCCTACGATGGAGGATGCCATATCCATTATGCGTGGCCTCAAGGAGCGCTACGAGAATCACCACCGCGTGCGTATCAAGGATGAGGCTATCGTCGCCTCCGTGGAGCTCTCGCACCGCTATATCACCGATCGTTTCTTGCCCGATAAGGCCATAGACCTTATAGATGAGGCTGCTGCGCGTATGCGTCTTGAGATGAACTCTGTGCCCGAGGAGATTGACCAGCTCGACCGTAATATCCGCCAGCTGGAGATTGAGCGCGAGGCTATACGCAGGGAGGGCGACAAGGAGCGTATTGCACGCCTCGATGGCGATATTGCGGAGCGTAAGGCAGAGTGTTCGGCGCTGAGGGCTAAGTGGCAGTCGGAGCGCGACCGCCTTGCGGAGTTGCAGAAGGCTAAGGAGGGTATCGAGAGCGCTAAGATTGAGGCACAGCAGGCCGAGCGTGCGGGCGACTATGGCCGCGTGGCAGAGCTGCGTTATGGCACCATCGTGGAGCTCGAGAGGCGCGTGGCGACACTCGAGGAGGAGCTGCGTCTACAGTCCGACACGGCGATGATTAAGGAGGAGGTCGACTCGGAGGATATTGCCGAGGTCGTATCGCGCTGGACGGGAATCCCCGTGAAGCGTATGTTGGCCTCGGAGCGCGAGAAGCTATTAAACATGGAGGAGGAGCTGCACCGCAGGGTAGTGGGGCAGGATGAGGCCATCGCGGTGGTGTCGGATGCTGTGCGCCGCTCGCGTGCCGGCCTGGCAGATGGCCGCAGACCTATAGGTTCGTTCATATTCCTTGGCACCACGGGTGTCGGTAAGACGGAGCTTGCCAAGGCTCTTGCGGAGTTTCTCTTCAATGACGATGCCATGCTCACGCGCATCGATATGTCGGAATATCAGGAGCGCCACTCCGTATCGCGCCTTGTGGGAGCGCCTCCGGGATATGTGGGCTACGATGAGGGCGGACAGCTCACCGAGGCTGTGCGACGTAAGCCCTACTCTGTGGTGCTCTTGGACGAGATTGAGAAGGCCCACCCCGATGTCTTTAATATCCTCCTGCAGGTGCTCGACGATGGCCGCCTTACGGATAATAAGGGACGTACCGTCGACTTCCGCAATACGATAGTCATTATGACCTCGAATATGGGCTCGCATATCATCTCGGAGCGCTTTGCCGAGGCTGGCAATGAGCCCTCTGCGGAGGTTGTCGAGCGTGTCAAGGAGGATGTCATCGATATGATGAAGCAGCACCTCAAACCCGAGTTCCTGAATCGTATCGACGAGATTGTGATGTTCGAGCCGCTGGATAGAAAGAGCATCGAGATGATTGTCGACATACAGCTCCGCGAGGTGCAGAGGATGTTGCGTGATAATGGCATCGAGCTTGTCTACACCTCTGCGGCACGCCACCATATCGCCGATGCGGGCTTCGACCCTATCTACGGTGCGCGCCCCATCAAGCGTACCATACAGCGTGAGGTGGTTAATACTCTCTCGAAGCGTATCCTTGCGGGTAGTGTCGACCGCTCTACGCCCATAAAGATTGATGCCGACGACGACGGCCTCCGATTCTCTAATTAGGCCTCGCTACGACCTTTCTATATAACCATAAAACCATTGCGGGTATTAAAAATAATACCCGCAATGGTTTTTCTTTGTATAAATTATTGATTAATAGAGTGTTACTCTCCGTTTCAGTGACGTTGTTACAATGCTTTTGTAACTTGCTGATTATCAGTATTATGAAAAATGCGAAAAATTAAATTTTTCAACACGCTGAAAATCAATGGCATATAAGGGGTGTTGCTGAAAAATATGGAGTCTTAAAATTTGGCTACGGGAGTTTGGAGGTGTAATTTTGCATTAGGAAAAAATCATATTCTATTTATCATTAAACAACACTATTATGAGAAGAGTATCATTTATTATTGTAGCGGCAGCAATGTTTATGGCTATGGGCTGCGAGGAGGTTATTGTTGGACCAATAACGGATGAGCCCTATATTTCATTCCACGAGGATTGGATGACGCTGCCAGCGGAGGGTGGTGAGATTCTCGTTCCTCTGACCTCGACGGGTGTAGACAACGTCTTTATTGGGAATGATAGCACTTGGGTCGAGGATGAGAATGGCGATTTGCTACCCATCGACGAGTGGATGGAGATTGTGAAGGTCATCAACGAGTACGATGCCGAGGCGGGGTCTACAAGAGCCCTTGCCAAGTGGGACTCGGCCATTGTTATCAGGGTGCAACCCAACGACACGAACTATGGTCGCAGCGCAACGCTCAGTGCCCAAAGTTTTTCAGCGAGCGACCGTATTATCGTATGCCAGCCGTCCGTGGCGGAGTAGGGTGTAAACTTTATAGCAAAAAAACACGGATGAGCTTATCCGTGTTTTTTTTGCTATAAAGCGAGTTGTGAATTACCAGCACAATATCTTCTTGAAGTCGTACTCCTCGGGATTGGGGAGGTATGCCTTCGCTGCCTCATAGTCGGCAGGTGTGATGTAGTGCATTAGGTTGTCGATAACCTGATGAATCTTGTCGGCGTTGATGTCCACGAGGCGGGGTGGAATCTTGCCTGTCTCGGGATCCTGCAAGTCCTTGAGGTAGAGGGGCGAAACGTAACCCTCTTGGCTGATGTATACCATACAGCCGGTCTTACCCTCCGAGAAGAGCTTGTATACACCCATGCCGAGCTGTGAGCAGTAGACGAGGTCGAAGGCGCAAGGTGTCTGGCAACGTACCTCGTAGCCTATCTCCACGGGGCGCGACTTAACCTTCAGACCGAGGGCCTTGCAACGCTTCTCCAAGAGAGTGTTAAACATCTCAGCCTTAGATACCTTACCGAGCTCGGGGTGACCGTGGTCGTCGTACGAGAAGTGTATGCCCGACTTTAGTATCTCCTCCTCGTCGAGAGCATGGAATACACCCTCCGATACCATCGCTGCACCGTAGTCCATGCCGAGGAGCTTACGCTTCACGATAGCCGAGACGATGAGGCTCACGATCTTGTCGATGGTAATCTTCGTCTTGTTGAACATCTCGGGGATGATAATCATGGGGTAGTGGCACGCTGAGGCGATACCGAAGGCGAGGTGACCTGCCGAGCGACCCATGGCTGCTACGACAAACCAGTTTGCCGAGGTGCGGGCATCGTTATATACGGCACGACCGATAACCGAGCCTGCGTTCTTTGCCGACTGATAGCCGAATGTAGGCATGCCGGCGGGCAGGGGAAGGTCGTTGTCTATGGTCTTAGGAACGTGGATGTTGGCAATAGGGTACTGCATCTTCTCGAGGAACTTGGCGATGCGGTTTGCTGTAGAAGCGGTGTCGTCGCCACCTACGGTTACAAGGAGCTTGATGTTGTTATCCTTGAAGAAGTCGAGGTTGAAGTTCTTCTCGAAGTCCTCCTCCGAGGGCTTGAAGCGGCTCATCGTAAGGTACGAGCCTCCCTGATTGAAGATGTAATCTACGCGGAACATGTCGAGGTCCTCGTAGCGGGGATTGGGG
>JAFVWO010000053.1 GCA_017501625.1 Alistipes sp. | reverse complement strand
TAATAAGCCGTCATCGCGAAGAATTGCATAGAGTGTGGTTGCGTATCAGTGTAGCTGTAGGATGCAATTCTTCGCGATGACGGCTTTATGTGTGCGCCCACCAGAATTTACGACAGAGCCTATACTATTGCGCAGCAATGCAAGGCAATCGCCTTGCCACAAGCCTCCCTTATCAAAGGGAGGTTTGGAGGGATTGTAGATATGACTGAGGACACAAGTCCTCCCCCCGCTACCATAAAAAAAAGAGGAAATCCGATTTGGATTTCCTCTATGGTAGCGGGGGGAGGACTCGAACCTCCGACCTCCGGGTTATGAGCCCGACGAGCTGCCAACTGCTCTACCCCGCGATGTATCGTTAAATGGTCTATGACCTATTTTCCATCGTTTGCGAGTGCAAAGATAATACAAATAATCGTTACGTGCAAATAAAATTCCGAAAATTAACGAACATTTGCAGCATCTTTTGCAATACACATTTGAGAATCAGAGGTTTTAACAATAAATTATTTTTAAAAAATATTCAATAGACCACACAAGACTAATAAAATCCTATTTTTAGACAAAAAAAACAACATTTCATATTATCTATGCACGCATAATTATGTCGGGAACAAAATAATATGCAAAAGTTATATATATAACTTGGTCATCTGAATAAAATTACATATATTTGCATTACGAACATTCGAAATAAACATATTTCTAATGAAACAGATACACCTAAAACTTATAGTGACGGCAGTGTCGCTGATGTCCATATTTGCGGCATCAGCGCAGCAGAGAGTTACCGTCACAGGAGTTGTCACCTCCGCTGAGGACTCGTTGCCGCTTATCGGTGTGAGTGTCATCTCGGGCCCCGCGTCGGGCGTAACCACGGGCGTGGACGGCTCCTACACAATAACCGTAGCCGAGGGCACGACACTAAGCTACCAATACATCGGCTATGCCACGGAGCAATGGGTAGTACCCGCAGGCATCACCGAGGTGCAGCACGATGTCGTCATGCAGAGCGATGCTCAAGCGGTCGAGGAGGTTGTTGTCGTAGCCTATGGCGTGAGAAAGAAGGGCACGATTGCCGGCTCCGTGTCGACCGTCAAGAGCGAGAAGCTCGAGAGTGTACCTGCTGCGGGCTTCGACCAAGCATTGCAGGGACAGAGCCCCGGACTTATGGTGCTATCGAACTCGGGAGAGCCCTCGAAGGCCTCCTCGTTCCAAATTCGCGGTACTAATTCGATAAATTCGGGCACAGCGCCCCTCTTCATCCTCGATGGCGTGCCCATAACAAGCTCCGACTTTAACGCCATATCGCCCTCGGACATCGAGTCGGTATCGGTACTCAAAGATGCATCATCATCGTCAATCTACGGTGCGCGTGCCGCCAATGGTGTCGTCGTGATAACGACGAAGCGAGGCACGGCGATGGATGCAGCGAAGGTTACATTCCGCACACAGCTCGGCATCTCGCAGCTTGCCCATGGCAACTGGGAGCTGATGAACACCCCCGAGCGCATAGCCTTTGAGAAGGAGATAGGGCTGGATGCGGGGCAGAACTACGACATACTCTCGAAGACCAACGTCAACTGGCTCGATGTAGTATTTAACGACCATGCATTGCTTCAGAACTACGACATATCGGTGAGCCGCGCGACAGATAAGATGAACTACTACGTATCAGGCTCGTTCTACGACCAAGATGGTATTGCTCAGGGCTCGACATTTCGTCGTTACAGCATACGTGCCAACACCGATGTGCGTGCCTCACGCTGGTTGCGCGTGGGCACGAACACTATGGCCGTCTTCGAACAGGTAGAGCAGGCCGAGGATGGCGAGTATGCTTTATATTCACCCATCTCAGCCAGCCGCTTCATGCTACCCTACTGGAATCCCTATCGTGAGGATGGCAGCATAGCATCCGAGAGCGACGGCTCGTGGAAAGGTACGGGACAAAATCCCTTGGAGTGGATGGAGAACAACCCGCAAAAAAACAAGAAGTTTAAGGTGCTCACAACCCTCTTTGCCGAGGTGACACCCATCGAGAACCTAACGATACGCTCGCAGTTTGGTGCCGACTTCACCAACTCTACAGCCTTTGCGCAGTCGATGCCGAGCTATACGCCCAACAACGGCATAGGTGTTGCCGGCCGTGCTGCCTACAACACCCTCAACCTCACCGTCACAAACACCATAAACTATCGTTTGACGGTAGATGACCTCCACTCGCTAAACTTCATGCTCGGACAGGAGGGTATCGACTACCACTACGAGGGTTTTCAGGCTATTGCACAGGGACAGAACAACGACTTCCTCACCACCCTATCGTCAGGCTCCCGCGTGACGCAGTGGGGCGATGTTACGGATGCCTACAGCTATCTCTCGTTCTTCGGGCGTGGCGAGTATAGCTACGACGACCGCTACTATGCCGACTTCTCGATACGTACCGACGCCTCATCGCGCTTCGGCAAGAGTGGCCGCTGGGCAGCCTTCTGGTCGGTAGGTTTTATGTGGAACATCAAGCGTGAGTCGTTCCTCGGGGGTGCCGACTGGCTCACAAATGCGCAGTTAGCATTGAGCACGGGTACGTCGGGTAACTCATCGATACCCAACTACGACCATCTTGCCCTTGTGGGTGGCGGTGCCAACTACAACGACAACATGGGTATCTACCCCATGCAGAGTGGCAATGAAAACCTCGGTTGGGAGAAGCTGTGGACAACAAACGTGGCGCTACACCTCGGCTTCTGGAGCCGCCTGAATGTAGACGTCGAATTTTACAATAAGCTCACCACCGATATGCTTATGTCGGTGCCCGTGTCGTATGCCGATAAGGGCGAGGGCTTCCGCTGGGACAACATTGGCGCTATGGTTAACCGTGGCGTGGAGGTCGTGCTTAACACCGACATCATACGCTCGCGTAGCTTCGTGTGGAACGTCTCGGCAAACGTGTCGTACAACAAGAATAAGATTACGGAGCTATATAACGGCCTCAACGAGTATGAGCTGTCGTCGACAAGCACGAAGCTCGTCGTAGGTCATCCCGTGGGTGAGTTCTACATCAACCGCTATGCCGGTGTAAACCCCGCAAATGGTGATGCTCTATGGCTCACAAAGGAGGGCGAGGTGACAACCGAGTTCAACGAGAGCGACAAGGTGATGATTGGCAAGAGCTACATAGCGCCATGGCAGGGAGGCTTCGGCACATCGCTCTCGTGGAAGGGGCTGACACTCTCGGCTCAGTTTGCATGGGTGGCCGATAGGTGGGTATTCAACAACGACCGCTTCTTCGAGGAGAGCAACGGCCTCTACTCGGTATACAACCAGTCGCGCCGCCTCCTCTACGACCGCTGGAAGGAGCCCGGCGACGTGACAGACATCCCGCGCTATGGCGTAACACCGCAGATGGACTCGCGCTTCTTGGAGGATGCCTCGTTCCTACGTCTTAAGAATGTGATGCTCAGCTACTCGCTACCTACAGACGTGCTTCGAAAGAGTAAGTTCTTCACCTCGGCACGCATATATGTGCAGGCGCAGAACCTCTTCACCTTCACCGCCTTCACGGGTATAGACCCCGAGTCGTCATCGAACGTATACAAGGCGCAGTACCCCATGTCGCGCCAATACTCACTTGGCATCGACCTAACCTTCTAATCGCGCACGACCATGAGAAAGATACTTATACTACTTGCAGGTCTCGCCATGATGACCATTATAGCAACGACATCGACATCGTGCTTGGACAAGTACCCCGAGCATGCCATCCCTGCGGATAAGGCCATAAATACGCTCGAAGAGCTCGATCAGGCAGCAATAGGCGTATATGATGCCTTCAAGAGCCCCGCGCTCTATAGCGGCTACCTCACGTTGCTGCCCGACATACAGTGCGACATGGTATATGCCATAAATGGCAACACGAACATCTATGGTAACATCTGGCGCTGGGATATACTTGCCACAAATGGCGAGATAACATCCGTATATGCGGCGCTATACGACGTCATTGCCCGCGCCAACTTCCTCTTGGAGTATGCCCCGAGGGTGGAGCTCACGCTTACGACCGATGCTGAGATAGACACCTTCGAGCAGATATGTGGCGAGGCATACTTCGCACGCGCAATGGCATACACGGAGCTTATAAAGCTCTACTGCAAGGCTTACGAGAGCAAGGAGCAGGCAGCCACGGAGCTCGGCGTGGTGCTCGTGACGAAGTACAACACCGATGAGCCCATGGTGCGTGCCACGCTCGACGAGTCGTATGACCGCGTAATCAAAGACCTCGACAAGGCCGCCGAACTGATGGACATCGACGAGAAGAATCTCAACGGCAACATATACAACGCCACATACTTCAATGAGTACACGGTATACGCCTTGCGCGCACGTGTAGCGTTATACATGAAGGATTATGAGAGTGCCATAGAGTATTCGTCGAAGGTGATAGACAGTGGCTACTACACACTATCGTCGGCAACAACGGAGTATACATCGGGCATGAGTTACTTCACCTACATGTGGCAGTACGACGATGCCACGGAGATTATATGGAAGGTGGGATTCACGATAAACTCCTACGGTGGAGCGCTGGGACGCATATTCTTCAACTACGACTACTCGACGATGAAACCCGACTATGTGCCGGGAGAGTGGGTCCTCGGCCTCTACGACACCAACGACCTGCGCTACGGCAACTATTTCAACACCTACACCACGGGACATAGCCATGGCCTCACATGGCCCCTTTTGGTTAAGTATTTCGGCAACATGAACTTCTTCCAGAGCCAGATACTTCACACCTCGATGCCCAAGCCTCTACGTCTTGCCGAGCAATACCTCATTCGCGCTGAGGCCTATGCCGAGGGTCGTGGCAACTATGCCCTTGCGGGTGAGGATATAGCCACGCTACGCGAGGCGCGCTACGCCACGTTTGGTGGTGGCGTGTCGATGACCGAGGATAACGCCATGCAGATTATCGAGCATGAGCGCGTGAAGGAGCTCTTCATGGAGGGCTTCCGACTCATGGACCTCAAGCGTTGGCACAAGGGCTTCGAGCGCACACCACAGAGCGAGTCGCTCGAAAATGGCTCATCGCTGAAAATCGAGGCCGACAACCCCCTATTCGTATGGCCCATACCGCAGCACGAGCTCGAATCACCCGGTGCGATGATACTTCCTAACGACAGCAACAAGTAACATCTATGAATATAAAAAACATTATACTAATAACCGCAGGTGTGGCGCTTCTCTCTACGGCATGTAAGAGCGAGTACACCACATACAAGGGCGAGAACTACATTATGTTCTCGGCCGAGAGTCACGACATAGGCATCCTCGACAGTGAGGAGTGGTTCGACATACCCGTGACAGCAACACGCAAAGCCGACCACGACCGTCTCATAGGCGTGGAGGTCGTAGCCGAGAGCAGCAACGCCATAGAGGGGTATCACTACACCTTGGATTCCAACACGCTACGCATAGCCGCGGGAGAGCTGACCACATCGCTACGCATAAAGGGTAACCCCGAAAATATATCGCTCACCGACTCCCTCTGTGTGGCGCTAAGATTGGTTATCGACAAGGAGAACATCTGGGACGAGTACGGCATAGACACCAAGGTGCGACTACACAAGTGTTGCCCTGCAGACATCGACATATTCACGGGATATGCCAAGCTAACATCCTCGTGGATAATGCAATACATGGGTGCCGATGCACGCCTTGTGACTACGCGCAGGTCGGCAGAAGAGGATGACGTAATCATAATAAACGACATGTTCTACGACGGATACGACATAAGCATAAGGCTCGATACCAGCGACCGCCTGAACCCCATGATGGAGATGCAACCACAGACAATAGGCTCCACGGGCGAGGCCTTCGGCACGATATACGGCAATGGCAAGCTCGAAATGATGACACCCCCGGGATACAACTCCTACTACAGCAGTTGCGAGAAGTTCCTCGTGCTCTACACGACGATGTATGTCGAAAATGTCGGCACCGTAGGCACGTATGTGAACATCTTCGAGTGGATTACGGACGACGAAGCAGAGCGCATAATTAATAATGGTTTTTAACTACGGCAGGGGTAGAGTTCGACGTTATGGCGATATACTTCACGAGACTCTACCACGCAGGTCTATTATTATACTAAGTAACAATATAGGATATGAATAGCATACTTAAGCGTGCATACTACGCACTCATCATCACAGCGCTCGTGGGCGCAGCCTCATGCGAGGGCGAGGACGACACTACGGCCGTGGAGCTTCCCAAGGCTGTGGAGATAACATGCAAGGCGGGTGATACCCCCACGTTTACATTCACCGCCGCGGCCGACTGGCAGCTATCATCGGATGCTACGTGGTGTAAGTTCGACACCGCAGCAGGCCTTGTACTCGACACCTCGGGAAAGGCGGGCGAGAACACCATAAGGCTCAACATCACCGACGAGAACATAAAGAGTGAGGCTACAAGAGCGACACTCAGCATTAAGATGGGAGATAAGAGTGGTGTCATTGCCACGGTGGTGCGCGATGCTAAGAAGCAATATATGCATCTCTACGATAGCGACAACAACCCCGCGAGCGCCATAGAGATAGGATATGTCGACTGGATATCTTTCAGCATCGAGGCCGACTTCCGTTTTGCTGCTGTTGAGTACCCCGCATGGGTAGAGTTCGAGGGCGGAGCCGTGACAGGCGTAGCGGGCAAGAGAACAGAGGCACGAGCACGCATTGTCCCTGATGGCGAGCGTGAGCAGTATCCCATAACCGAGGAGGATGGCGTCAGCGTGACGTTTACCGACGAGAGCGGCGACATATCGTTCTCCTTCCCCGTGATATTCAAGGGCATGGACGACACCGAGTTATCGTTCACAGCACCCACATCGAGCACCTACGGATGGGAGGTATCGCTCGACGGCAAGAGCTACAGACAGAAGAACGAGGCCACGGGCGAGTATACCACATTCGAGGATGGGCTCACATACAAGATAACAGCGTTGAATAACGACTACGAGGTACTACTCATCGAGAGGGTCGTAGACCGCGGAATACCATCGTATGTATTCGGGGTGGAGTGGATGACATTCGATAAGACAACGGCAACACTCAGCGTAGAGGCCTCGGATAGTAGCCGCTATGGCGTAGCCATGGTGCTACCTCGCGGCACATATAACGCCATAGTCAACGACATCAAGAGCCACATTATCGGCATAGACGATGCCTCGGGCTTGGATCTCGAGGCCATAAATAGCGAGTATCAGAGATATATCATTACGGAGTTCACACAGATGGACTTTACGGAGCGCGACCCCTACGAGGGCATGTACGTATACCACTCGTTGACCATATACGAGATACCGTGTATGCCATACACCAACGCCGAGGTTATCGCCAAGTATGGCGCTACGGAGGCCTTTACGTGTCCCTTCCCGCTACCGAAAGATGGTAAGATGCCGAGCATAATAATAGATCCCCGCATCGAGGGCTGGACAACAGATACGTTCAACGACGGCAGCGCCACGGTAGAGTTCTACTACCGCGACCAGAGGCTTAAGGCGAGCGAAGGAGAGTTCGAGATGTGCGAAAACAAGGATGAGGTGATGGCAACACGCCTCATGGGCCCCACGGAGGGCTTCGAGGAGGAGGTATACGTCATCTTTAAGGTCGATGGCGTAGCCAAGAAGCTACTTGTAGTAACACCTCCGGTGGAGTAAAGCGATAACGATAAACATACGAGTGTATGAATAGACTTAAAAACATAGTACTTTGCGTGGTGACGATGCTCCTTATGGTTGCAGCCATAGGTTGCGAGAAGAGTGGCCAAAGCATTGATGCCGACTATGGCTACGTACAATTCAAGGTGGTAAAAAATAGCGCCTTAGCCACACGCACGGCAGAAGCATTGGAGTGGATGGCGGATGCGTGCAAGATAACCGTCGTCATGCAGCACGAGGGCTCAACGATACAACAGACACTGCCACTATCGAGCTACGACAAGGAGACGGCAGAGTGGGGCCTGTATAGCCAGAAGCTACGCCTCATGACGGGCAGCTACAACATCATAGGCTACTATCTCTACGACAATCTCGACAGGGAGCTCCTCGTGGGCGATGCTGCCGGAGAGTTCGACGTGACAAACGGAGGTCTCACCGTGAAGGAGATAGGCGTGGCGAGCATCGAGCGCGGCAAGGTGTCATTCGTATTAAAGAAGGAGATGACACGCAGTGGCGAGGGCGAGTACCTCTTCCGCTCGATACGCTCCGTAGACATCACCGTGCGCAACAAGTTCTCACAGGCATCGACAACATTCGAGCACCTGCCCGTAACCTACACCGAGACCTTCGGTGAGGGCTCCGTGGACGAGGATTTATATGGCGAGCGCAACCACCTGACGGCACATGCCACGTGTGACACGCTCGTGTGGTTGGAGGCGGGCAACTACACCATCACAGGCTACACCACATACTCCGATGTGCGTGGCAAGAATCGCTTGGAGAGCGCCACAGTTGCAGAGCACGATGTCGAGTTCACGGTCAATGATAACACGACAACAAGAGATATTGCTGTTCCGGTGCTTCTTGCAGAGACGGCGCCACACATCGCCGACTACGAGGCGTTGAAGGAGATATAGCTTGCGCTCGATGGTCCCAACTGGACATTCCATGGCGAGGAGTACGTCGCGGGAGCAAACTGGGACTTCAACAAGGACAAGGATATGTGGGGTGAGCAGCCGGGTGTCACCCTCGACGGCAATGGCCGCGTAGTGACACTCAACCTATCGGGCTTTGGAGCTCGTGGCGTTGTGCCTGATGCTATTGGCGAGCTCACGGAGTTGCGCGTGCTCTACTTAGGCAACCACAACGAGCTTATCGGAGGCTTTGACAACAGCCTTGTGGAGGGCCGCATAGATGCCCGCGACTATGAGCGCAAGATGCTCCTGCGCGATGGCCGCGAGGGACTTAGCGACGAGCTCAAGCGCACGATAAACAATGACCCTGCACAGCCATCGATAATGAGCAACAGGATAGACAAGTTCGATGTAGCCTTTGGCAACTACACTAACGGCATAACCGCCATATCGCGTGCCGTTATGCGCCTGAGGCTCTTGGAACAGCTCTTCATAGCCAATGCTCCCGTGGGTGATGATATGTTTGTCGATGTGGAGGAGGGGTCTAAGTTCTACGCCGAGTCTAAGGAGTGGAGCTGGGGCGACTTCACGAACCTCACAGATGTGGAGATATACAACTGCCCGAAGCTCACGCGCCTGCCGCTGGAGCTTCTCACCGAGCTGCCAAACATACAGTCGCTAAACGTCGCCCTCAACCGCACAATCACAGGCCAACAGCTTAAGAGCGATTGGGAGGCCATCATCGATGGTAAGTCGGGCGCTACGATACAGATTCTCTACCTCGGATATAACCGCCTTAGGGAGACACCCTCGCACGACTACCTCAAACGTATGACCAAGCTCGGGCTCTTGGACTGTACGAACAATGAGCTGGAGGTGGTACACCCCTTCGGCAAGGAGATTTCGCCCGCGACGATATACTTGGACAACAACCGCATAACGGAGCTGCATGCCGCAGAGGATGGTTACTTCTGCGGAGTGAGCCAGATGGAGACATTCTCGTGCTCGGGAAACCTACTCACGGAACTTCCCGACATCTTCACCGCACGCTCGGTATATGTCATGCAGACGGTGAACTTCTCGAACAACCGCATTGCGGCACTCGAAAATGGCGACCAGTGGCGCGGTGTAAATAGTGCTACGCTCAACCTCGCAGGCAACCGCTTCACGGAGTTACCCAAGCGACTCATAGGCTCAGGCTCGATAGTGCAGACGCTGATGCTCGGCAGCAACGGCATGCGTAAGATTGAGCCGGGAGCACTCAAGGGGGCCAACAGCGAGACTCTTACGACGATAGATCTCAGCTATAACCGTCTTACGGAGCTTCCATACGATGACTTCAGCGCCTCGAACCTACCCTACCTCTACGGCATCGACCTCTCGAGCAACGCCTTTGAGGAGTTTCCCTATGCACCGCTCTCTATCAACGCGCTCACGGTCATGAGCATACGTCAGCAGCGCGACGACGAGGGAAACCGCACCCTGCGCGAGTGGCCCACGGGCATTGGCCAATGTCCTCGCATGGCGGCATTCTACATAGGCTCGAACGACCTGCGTAAGATTGAAGATACTATCTCGCCCTACATACTTCTGTTCGAGATTAAGGATAATCCCAACATATCTATCGACCTATCGAGCGTATGTCCCTATATCGAGATGGGCTACTACGAACTTATATACGACTCGACACAGGATATACGTGGCTGCGATGCCCTTAACCTCGACTAACCATACCTATGGATATGAAACGATATAACACCATACTACTATCTGCGGCCACGGCGCTCATGTCGCTCGCGGGTTGCATGAACGACACCACCACAATAGAGGGCTTCGAGGCCGACAACGCGGCAATAGATGCCGGCGCCGAGGGTGGTGAGTACACCCTCGCCATACGCTCCTCGAAAGAGTGGATGGCCACAAGCGACGTGCCATGGGTGATGATATCACCCGCCAACGGTCGTGGCAGCGTGGAGTGCGTGATAAAGATTGACTCTACGCTCGTAAACGATAGCCGCGCAACACAGATACGCTTCTCCTCGGCAGGCGAGGTGCTTCAGGAGGTGGCAATAACACAGGAGGGCTACGCAAGGATGATAAATCCCGAGGCTACGGAGCATAATATTGCAGCCTCGGCAAATCGCACGGAGCGTTGGTTCGATATACCCGTGGAGGCCAACGTGCAGTTTGATGTCAACGCGGAATACACCTCGGGGAGCGACTGGCTTACCATCAAGGAGCACACGCTCACGCTCGACCGCGGAGCACGTCCCCGCAACACAAGCATACGTGTGGAGTGGAAGATGAACCCCGAGCCTAAGGAGCGCATAGCCAAACTTCACCTCATGGGCGAGGGCATGGATGCGCCCACGACAATCACCATACGCCAGCAGGCAGCACCCCTTATCGAGGATAATCGTCAGGGCGACTCGTTGGCCATAGTCACCATCTTCGAGAAGATGGAGTGTTGGAGTGACAACGGCATCTCCACCACTGAAGGTATGCACCGCTGGGACTGTGTACGCCTTTGGGAGGCAACGGACAAGAGTCTTCCCGCGCCCGAGGCTATAGGTCGTGTTCGTGACCTCGACCTAAGCTACTTCAACACCGAGGAGGGCATACCTCAGGAGATACGATACCTCAAATATCTCGAAACACTATCGCTCTTTGGCAACGTAAACACCATGCTTAAGTCGATAGATATGGGCGAGGAGGTATGCGACCTCGAATATTTGAAGGATTTGCGCGTTGCGGCCTACGGTCTTGTGTCACTCCCCGAGAACTTTGCTCGCTTGGGCGACACGCTCGAGACTCTCGACCTCAACTCCAATAACTTTAACGCCATACCCGAGGTCCTCACCCCCGAGAACTTCCCCAAGCTTAAAGCACTGAACCTTGCGAGCAACCGTCGTGCTGCAATCAGCGACCTTCGCAAGCGAGAGTCGGCAAACGAGGAGGGCGCAGGCCTCTACACGAACACCGCAGATGAGGATGTGATAAGCCGACTGCTGCTATGGGAGGCTCTCGAGGAGCTTACACTATCGTACAACTATATCGAGGGGGCAATACCCGACTTCAAGGTGGGAGAAAGGGGTGTGAGAGCATACACAATGGAGGATATAGCCGAGCGTGGCGACACACTTCTATGGGCCGTGGAGAACAACCTCCCGCGCATCCTCCCCAACGCACGTGTGCTGAAGATAAACCTCAACTTCTTCAGTGGCGAGATGCCCGACTGGTTGCTATACCACCCGCGTTTGTTGGAGTGGGCACCAGAGGTGCTTGTGTACCCGCAACAAGAGAGTGGCGTAGATAGTGACGGCCATGGCGTAGGCTTTAGCAACGAGCCTTCGTCGACGGAGCCCTACTTCGAGCGTTACCCCCTAATGCGTGGTCGCTTTGAGTATAACGATGAAATGAGCGAAGAGTAACTATGAAGAGATACCTATTATACATTGCTGCCATAGCGCTGGCTGTGGCGTGTGTCAAAGAGAACGAGGGTATACGCACCGACGACAAGAGCCCTGTGATGACAATACCTGCCGATGCCAACCGCGGCGAGGTGATTATAAAGTTTGTCCCCGAGATGGAGCCTATTCTTGAGGCTACGATGACACGCTCAGGCGGAGTATCAACACGCTCAGGCATACCATCAACCGACGAGGTGTTAGATATTCTTCGCGCATACTCCTTCGAGCGCGTATTCCCCGTAGACCCTCGTCACGAGGAGCGCACACGCGAGGCGGGGCTACACCTATGGTACATAGTACGCTTCGACGAGGGCGAGAATCTAACAACAGCCTTCGAGCGCCTCGCTAAGCTCGGCGAGGTGGATAAGGTGCAGTGCAATCGCAAGATTTATAGGGCCTACAACCCCAATGCCGAGGCTCACTTCATAAGTTGCGCTGAGGCAGCAGCACGCCCCGCAACGCGCACAACGACGATGCCTTTCAACGACCCCGAGATGTATCGTCAGTGGTGCTATATAAATGATGGCACGGCACCCTTTGCTCAAGAGTGGGCAGGCGTAAAAGCGGGAGCCGATGCCGGCTGTAGCGAGGCATGGGAGCTCACAACGGGCGACGAGGAGATTATCGTTGCGGTGATGGACGAGGCTGTCATGTGGAGCCATCCCGACCTTGCCGACAATATATGGATTAACGAGGGTGAGGAGCTGCACGCGGGCAAAGATGCTGACGGCAACGGATATGTAGACGACCGCTACGGCTACAACTTCGTGCGTAACACGGGTATAACCTCGTGGACATCAAACGGAAGCACGGGACACGGCACACACGTGGCGGGCACTATCGCAGCGGTCAACGATAACGGCATAGGCGTTGCGGGCATTGCCGGTGGTGGCAAGGGTAAGCGAGGTATCAAGATAATGACGCTGCAACTCTTCGACGGCATGAACTCATGCTCACTTGCCATGGAGGCACGTGCCATGAAGTATGCTGCGGACAATGGCGCCGTGATATTGCAGTGCTCGTGGGGCTACAACTCGGCAAAGGCGAATCTTATCATGGGTTATACGCCCGGCCCCGCAACCGAAGAGGAGTGGGCGGCGATATACCCCTTGGAGAAGGAGGCGTTGGACTACTTTATCAACTGTGCAGGCTCGCCTAACGGTGTTATCAACGGAGGCTTGGCAATATTTGCCTCGGGCAACGAGTATGCGGCACAGTCATCCTTCCCTGCGGCCTACTCCAAGTGTATATCTGTTGCAGCCATTGCTGCGGACTACACTCCGGCCTCGTACTCCAACTATGGCAGCGAGGTGCTTCTCTCGGCTCCGGGTGGCGACATGGAGTACTACGGCACACCGGGCCAGAAGGACGATGTATACGATGAAAACGGCATCCTATTGGAGCAGGGCAGCATATTCTCCACGCTTGTCATAGATGGTGTTGCGGGCTACGGCTACTACGAAGGAACATCTATGGCATGTCCCCACGTGTCGGGCGTTGCGGCCCTCGGCCTCGCGTATGCCAAGCAACAGCATCGCCACTTTACATCCGAGGAGTATCGCGAACTGCTATACACCACCGCACGCAACATCGACGAGCACTTCATTGGCGAAAAACTATTCTACATGAACCATACATCGGCAGGTGCTGTGCCCGTAAAGATGAATCTTGCGGACTACCGTGGCAAGATGGGGCGCCTGACAGATGCGGGGGCGCTGCTTAAGGCGATAGATGGCAGTGGCCGCGATATGCGCCTACCCAACGTATACCTCGCACCCGAGTCTACGACGACACTCAACCTCGCGGACTATACCACCGAGAGTGTCACGAGCGCCACGATAACAAACGAGAATATTGCCGAGGCAACGCTCAGCAATGCGATGCTCACAATCAGGGCTAAGAGCGTAGGACAGACATCCTACACACTACATACGAGCAATGGCAAGGAGCTCCGTGCAACGATAACCGTGCGCGAGGATGCTGCGGACAACGGTTGGCTATAAACTATGACCACGCTACGTCACATAGCACTTACGGTCGTTGCGCTGGCATGCCTCAACGAACTTTCGGCACAGGTGTTTATCTCGCGCGCGGCACTCGACGAGCTTGTTAGCCCCGCGCTATCCGACGTGGCAGAGGGAGTGCTGAGTATAAAGTCGAGGGTGTGCGACGTGGGTGAGATATACGATAATGACGTTGTGAGGGTCAGCTATATCGTGCAGAATAGGCATAGCGAGGTGGTCGCAATAACAGCATTAAGAGCCTCGTGCAGTTGTCTGAAGGTAACTTCCGCGAGGGCTACATTGTCGCCCGACGAGAGCTATACGCTCACTGCCGAATTTAACCCTGCGGGGCGCAGTGGCGGGTTTAGTTACGACATAGACATCTACACGGCATTAGACGATAGTCATCCCACGGAGCGAGTGACACTGCGAGGTGTTATCCGCCCAACAGAAGCCTTTGGTCACCTCACCGAGGCTATGGGTCTACTCCGCATGAGTCGCAAGAGCGTGACGATTGAGAGTGTAAAGAGTGGCACCACGCGCCGTGAGCATATTGCCGTAGCCAACAGCGGAACAAAGGCGCTACATCTTAGGGCGCAGACAACCATCGAGGGGCTGAGCATAGCCTTCAAGCCTGCGCTCTTGGAGCCCGACATGGAGGGAGAGATTGTCGTGGAGTACTGCCCCGCGGTGCTACCCGAGCGAGATATTGCGACATTTGCGATAGTTGAGGGCGTGGATGCCCCGGCAACAGAGAGGATGATACGAATAACAATTAAGCGATAATATATGAGATTTTATAAACAGGCCGTGATGGCAGGCTTCGTTGCCATCGCACTTATAGTTGGGGGATGTAAGCGCGGAGCAACGCCCGCAGTGATAGAGACAGGCATGGATGTGACATACTCAACGATAGATGGCAGCTGGGAGCTTATAGCTTGGAATGGCGAGGCCTTAGCCGAGGGTACCTACTGCTACATCGACTTCGACCGCACGGAGCAACGCTTCGAGATGTGGTCCAACTTCGATTCAATGTATGCCGACAAGCGTAGTGGCACGTTTACCATCGCTGAGGATGAGTATGGCGACTTCATCCTCGCGGGGAGGTATGACTATGGTGTAGGCGACTGGAACGATACGTATAGAGTTACGATGTACAGCCCCGGGCGTGAGATGCGTTGGGAGGCCACATCAACCAATAACACATATACATACGCGCGCATAGAGAGTATTCCCGAATTATACTAACACGTTATAATATGAAAACACTACGTAACACTATGGCAGTGCTCTTCGCTGCCATCCTTGCACTCTCACTATCGAGTTGCGAGAAGAATCCCGATGTGGACAAAGGTAACGACACCCCGAAGGTAGAGACGCCTACAATCACCATCGAGGAGCCTAAGTTTGATGCCGATGCAATGACGGTAAAGGTTAACATTAAGCCCTCGGCAGATGCCACAGCATGGTATTGGCAGGTAATTCATAGCATCGACAACGAGTATAAGCCGCTCACGAAGGTTGAGGGCTCGACAGCCATGGAGGTGGAGTTCGCTGCGATGTATGGTGTTGAGTACACCATTATGGCGTATGCCGAGAACGAGGCAGGCAAGAGCCAAACGGCAACTAAAAAGTTCTGTGCCATGCCCGAGGGCGAGGTTGCAATCACCATTGGCGACATCGTGCTCAACGAGGCAACGATGATGGCCGAGGTGACGATATACCCCTCAGATGTAGTGAAGACATGGTATTGGCGAAGCTATACCACAGATGCGGACACCGCAACACTCGAATGGAATAGCGTAGAGGGCAACGCAGAGAAGAGCATCAGCTTCGCATACGAGTGGGGCAAGAGCTATGAACTCAGCGTGTATGCCGAGTGTGATGCTCTAACGAGCGACGTTGTTACCAAGCAGTGCCTCTTCGAGCCCTCGGTACCTACGCTCCGTGTTGGCAAGGCCGAGTTCGATGCCGAGCAGATGACCGTGAGCTTCAAGGTTACACCCTCGGAGGATACCCACCACTGGTACTGGGGCTTGTACGACGATGCGTTAGATGCTAAGTATGAGATATTCGAGGGCAGCGAGGCCAAGACCGTAAGCTATAAGGTGGAGTACGACAAGGAGTATAGCTTCATCTTCCGCGTGGAGAACGCCCTAAATAAGGGTAACGAAGAGATTGTCGACTTCTTTGTCCTTGGCGATGTGGCCGACATAACCATCTCCAACCTCACAGCCTTCACCGTCGATGCGCACGTTGCCATGAGCGAGAGTTGTGTACGCTACGTCGCAGGTGCTGTGCACACCTCAGCATACGACCGCAACACATTTATCGAGCAGGCGCAAACGGCACTCAACCCCGACCCCAGCTACCCCTTTGCGGCCTTCAACACAGCGACCGAAGACCGCACATTCACCGAGCAGGACCTCGTACACAACGCCCGCACCGATAGCAAGGAGAGCGCAGGTCTTATGTTGCTTTCGGGTGTTTCGTATACCATCGCTGTATATGGCGAAAATGCCGATGGTAAGTACAACGTCGAGACTCTTGAGTTCGTGGTCCCCGAAGCAGAGATTAACGGTAGCGTGGCGATAGATATGGAGATGACCGACATTAGCGACAATGCAGCCACGGTGAAGGTCACGGCAGCCGAGGCATGCAAGATGGTTATAGGCTACATAGACCCCGCCATTGCGAAGTCGGACATGGATAACCCCTTCGACTTTGAGGGTAAGAGCGACGAGGAGATTAAGGCCTACATCATCTCTGTAGTACAGGCCATACCCATGGTCTACAATGAGCCTATTACGCACATGCTTAGCGACCGCTTGGAGGTAGGCTCGACATACTACGCCTATGCCATAGCCATCAAGGATGACAAGGTAGGCGAGGTGGAGTACACTCAGTTTAAGACCACACGCCCCACGCTCTCGGGCATAGCCAAGATTACAGCGGCCGAGATTGAGGCTCAGACATCGCACGAGACACTTACGGTGAAGGTTACGGCCGACAGCAATGCCGCGAAGGTGCGCCTCTATGCCGCCCCCTCGACCGACCATGCAGCCTATGCCGACAATATGGAGGGTGTGATGGATGCCGACGAGTATCAGAACTACCGCGAGGAGTATGAGCTGGTAAATGGCGTGGCTACGGCCATCATCGACATCTACCACCCGGGCGACAAGTACTATATCTACGCTTCGGCTGTCGATGCCGAGGGCTTGGCCGGCGAGATGGTGTGCGTAGCACAGCTTGCAGGCTACGATACGGAGTACTACACCACGATGGAGGAGGTCGTAGACGATGGCACACTAAGCTACGACGGCACAGGCACAGCTAGGCTTACAGCATCTGAAGAGAGTACCAACGTCGTTGACAACGAAACGCGCGTAAGCGTTACGCTCACAGCGATAAACTTCAGCGCGAATGTCGACAAGGTGTGGTTCATGCGCTTGGCAAGCTGCCTCACATCGGATATTGAGAGTCGCGTTCAGGCAAACCTCGAGGATTATGCCGAGACGAACAGGCCCAAGGGCTCGTATAAGTCTGTAACGGAGGGTTGGGCGTATCAGTATATCGACGACACCACTAACTCGTTCAACCCCAAATACGAGGCACTATTAAGCTACGACAGCAACTATGGTGGTGACCTTATCGTAATGGTCATCCTCGACACCGACGGCAAAGTGAACATTCACAGCTACTATGGCGGTGGCTTAGGCGTTGTAGAGATGTAAAATAACGATTTACCGAAGCCAAGACCTAATTTCCTTGTCAGAAGGAGTTAGATATGGCCTATCTGAAATGAAGACCCCTCGGGATAGTACATGAAGTACAGCCCGAGGGGTCTTACTTTTTAGATGGGGATGACTAAAAAGTAAATTTATCATCCCCGTTTTGTTAAGAGGTTGAATAAAAAGATGTAGTTTTAGGCTTAAGTTCCTTTTCACCGCTCACGCTCGGCATAGTCT
>JAFVWO010000052.1 GCA_017501625.1 Alistipes sp. | reverse complement strand
TTTGTCGCGCTCGTTCAGCTGAAATCACTCCACCAATTTGTTGCGAGAAGGCATTAGATACAACGCTCGGCGAATTTTGAGGCGATGGGCTGTACTAAACCGTACTGCCCATTGACGAGATAATTCGTTAGCGGCAGTAGATGATGCCTTACCACTTTCTCAATTTGTTGCGAGAAGACATTAGATACAACGCTCAGCGAATTTCGAGGCGATGGGCTGTACTAAAGCGTACTGCCCATTGACGAGATAATTCGTTAGCGGCAGTAGATGATGCCTTATCACAACAAATTATTCTATCTCCCAATCATAACCATCCTTACGATCCTTAACACGTATGCCTATAGCCGTAAGGTTATCGCGAATCTTGTCTGATGTAGCCCAATCTTTGGCAGCCTTAGCATCCATACGCATGTTGAGGAGCATCTCGACAAGGGGTGATACCATATCCTTACCTCCTGTCTCGGCAGCCTTCTCGTTACGTAGGCCGAGGATGTCGAAGACATAGCGGTTGACGATAGCTCGCAAAGTCTCAAGGTCGTCGGCTGTAAATGTCTGCGTACCCTCAGCTGCCTGATTGATGATACGCACCCAATCGAAGAGCGCAGAGATGACCATGGGCGAGTTAAGGTCGTCGGCCATAGCCTCACGACAGCGACGCTCAAGCTCCGCGACATCCGATGTAGACTTATCCGCAGGCTTAACCTTCGCGAGGGTGTCAACAGCCTTCATAAGACGATCCAAGCCCTTCTCTGCCGCCTGCAACGCCTCGTTAGAGAAGTCGAGGGTCGAGCGGTAGTGGGCCTGAAGCACAAAGAAACGTATGGTCATAGGCGTATATGCCTGTTGCAGCATGGGGTGGTTGCCCGTGAAAAGCTGCTCGAGTGTTATAAAGTTACCGAGCGACTTACCCATCTTCTGTCCGTTGATGGTAATCATGTTGTTGTGCACCCAGTAGCGTGCCGAGTCCTTGCCGAGGGCCGCTGTTGACTGCGCAATCTCGCACTCATGGTGCGGGAACATAAGATCCATACCACCACCGTGGATGTCGAACTGCTCGCCGAGATACTTTGTGCTCATCGCCGAGCACTCCATGTGCCAACCGGGGAAGCCATCGCTCCATGGTGACGGCCAACGCATGATATGCTCGGGTGCCGCCTTCTTCCATAGGGCGAAGTCGAAAGAGTGGTGCTTATCGCTCTGACCATCGAGCTCGCGGGTATTAGTGACGATATCGTCGAGGTTACGTCCCGAGAGGCGGCCATAGTGATAGTCCTTGTTGTACTTCTCGACATCGAAGTAGATAGAGCCATTGCTCTCGTAGGCATAGCCCGCATCGAGGATGCGCTTAACCATCTCTATCTGCTCGATTATATGTCCCGAGGCGTGAGGCTCAATCGAGGGTGACTTAACGCCAAGCTCACGCATAGCATCATGATAGCGCTCCGTGTAGTAGTGTGCAATCTCCATGGGCTCAAGCTGCTCGAGGCGTGCCTTCTTTGCAATCTTATCCTCGCCATCGTCGGCATCCTGCTCGAGGTGACCCACATCGGTGATGTTACGCACGTAGCGCACCTTGTAGCCCAACGACTGAAGGTAGCGGTAAAGCAGGTCAAACGTAACAGCCGGGCGGGCATGTCCGAGGTGCGGATCGCCATATACCGTGGGGCCGCAGACATACATGCCTACATGCTCGGGGTTTATAGGTTCAAACGTCTCCTTACGACGTGTGAGCGTGTTATACAAAACAATCTTCTCCATAATAAATATCGTTTATCGTTTATTTCAATTTTCCGTATATCTGCAAAATTTCGTACTGAGCATCGCCCGAGAGGAACTTCTCCATGTCGGCGAGGTATCGCGCCTCGCTATCCCTGCCCGCGATGTAGCGCGTAGGAGGCAGCGAGCTGTATACCTCGTAGAGGTTGCATATATGTCCCTCGACGAGTGCCATCTGCGGGTCGTCGATGCTCGATGGCGTAAGACGCTTAATAGCTTCGAGGTACGATACCACGAGGTCGTCAAACAACAGCGGCTCGTCGACTAATGGACTCTCCGTGTCGCCATTAGCCACCCAGTCGAAGCTGCCGGCAAGGATATGGCTCGTATCGAGGGTCTCGATGATGTCGAGCATGGCGTTATACAACTCCTCGCTGATGACGGGCGAGAAGCTATCGTAGCGTGCAAACTGCAGGTAGTAACGTACCCACTCGCCACGGCTCTTAATATACTCCGCAGCGAGCACATCGCCCTTACGATAGCACTCCTCGGCACGCGAGAAGAACTCATCACTGAGCATTAGGTTCTCATCCACCGACGAGGTATCCAAGCCACGATGTATAGCCGTAGACTGAAGCTCGGCAGCGGCATCCGAGAGGTTATAGAAGTAGAGGAAGTCATCGCCCTCATGTTCCACCGTAACGCTCATGTCGAGCATCTTATTGAACGCCTCAACAGCCTCAACCAACTCGTCCGTAGCAAGCATAAGGTAGTAGTTGGCCACGGTATAGTAGCCACGGATATATGGCTGAGTGTTACTATGCGAATAGCCCACCTTCTTCGAGGGTAGCACCTCAAGACCTCTATCCAAGAGTGCCTCGGCACGCTCCACATCCTCACCCTCACCACGTTGCAGGTAGGCTGTGGCTACACGCGCAAAATTCTCCCTAAGGCGTGCTGCCGAGGTGTTGAAGCGGTAGAAGTAGTCCACCAGAACATCCTCATCCGCGAGATTACCATAATAGAGGGGCTCGCGCTCACCATCCTCACCCATAAACAAGGGGTAGAGTTTATCGGCATCCAAGTAGCCCACCTCCGAGCCACTCCTATAGCGCGTCATGATGGGTACAAAGGTATAGCTATACCCATCGAAGCGGGCATAGTCCACAATGCCGTAATCCTTCATAATGTGCGACTGTGTGAACGACAGCGGGCGCTCCCAGTTGAAGTGGGCAAAGAGGTCGAGCATCATGAGGTGATCCTTCGTGACCACCGACTTGCCCTCCAAGCTAAGGTATACCTCATCGACCATACGCTCACGGTCGCCCTCATCGACGATGCCCGCAGCGATAGCCCTATCCTTATCTACAGGGATGGCATAGCGCTTGGCATTGAGGATATAATCGGAGTCGAGGCCATCGAAGAAGCTATCCACCTTGGGACGAAGGCGTCCAACAACCCTATAATCCTCGGCACGCTCCTCGCGTGGGATAATCTCGCCCTCGGCCAAGAGTCGCATGCGGTTGTCGTTGATGACAAGCGTCATGGGGTCGTCCGAGATAAAGAGCCTTATGGCATCCTCCAAGTTGAGTGTCGCGCTGGCGAGGCTATCGTTCAGCGACCAATACTCCTCCATCGTGTCGTAGTCGGCCATAAAATATTCGTCCGAGACAATAGCCTCAAAGAGGTCGTAGGCCATGACATAGCGTGCGTAGGCATCGTAGAACTCGTCCGACGAGGTGTCACCTGCCGCAACACACTGCTCGATAAAGGGCTGATACTCGTCGATACTCTTCTGAGCATCCGATATTTTAGCATTTATGTCGCTATAATAGCCACGCACAACCTGCTGACGTCCCGCAGCATCGGTATAACGTATCGTGTACACCTCGCCACTCTCGATACGTCGGCGCTCACTACGCAGCCTGCGTGCCTGCTCCGTATCCAACACATCCATAACGTCGGCAACAACAACCCAGTCGTTAACAAAGCTATACTTCGTCGAGGGAATGGTAAAGGGTACACCATCAGCCTCATTCGATGCCAACTTCATCTGGTCGATATACCACTCACCACCGAGGTACGATGAGTTCATCACCTTAACATCGGGGCGCACGCCCTCAACCTCCTGACAATCCCACAGCGGGAAGGTGTCGTTATCGCCGAAGTTAATGATGATGCCATTCTCGGGCACGGTATTGAGGTAGTTGCGACCAATATCACGCGCCATGTATCTACCCGAGCGGTCGTGGTCATCCCAATTCTCCGCAGCGAGCACCGTGGGGACACTCGCACCCATGACGACAGCCACCACGGCAGTCGCCATAGCACTCCTACGCCCCGAGAGTCGTAATGCACGCGCCACGGAACAGAGCAGGTCGCCAATAGCCATAACACCCAAGCCCAGCCATATCGAGAAGGCATAGAACGCGCCGGCATATACGTAGTCACGCTCACGTGGCTCGTTGGGCGCGGTGTTGAAGTATACGACAAGGGCGATACCCATCATCACAAAGAGCAACAGCACGACGATAAAGTTACGCCAGTCGGTATTTAATTGATAGATAAGGCCGAGAAGACCCAAAAGCAGCGGAAGGAAGAAGTAGGTGTTGTGCGCAGGGTTATCCTCCACATCCGACGGCAAGGCGCTCTGCGGCCCCGCGAAGAACTCATCGATGAAGTCGATGCCCGAGAGCCATCCTCCGTGCAGATATACACGGTTTACGGGGTCGGCCGTAAGTTGCTCGTCATCCTGACGTCCGACAAAATTCCACATGAAGTAGCGCCAGAACATATCACCCATCTGATAGCCGAGGAAGTAGTTTACATCCTCCCACGCGGTGTGCTCGTACCACACACCAACAGCATCATCCTCGCATCGTACCGTGGGCAAGCCATTCTCCAAGGCCATCCAGTCCGCCTCGTAGTTATCGCGGCGCGAGTAGTGCCACATGCGAGGCATGAAACGGTTTGCCGAGGCGGGGTACTTATAACCATCGAAGAACTCACGCTCCTCGTACTTACCTGTATCGGGATTGAGCCACATCATACTCTTTCCTTCGTAGTCACCCGTAGGGATATAGCTGTCTTCCGACGTATAGTCACCGTTGCTCACCACCATAGCCAAGGGCTTAGCCGAATAGTAGGGGCCGTAGAGCAGAGGTCGATTACCATACTGATCGCGGTTGAGGAGGCTCAGCAACATGTGCGGAGTCGCCGGATTATTAGAGTTCATCGGCGGATTGGCCGTGGCACGTATCGTCACCGAGGCATACGACGAGAAACCTATGAGTATCACCGTCACCGAGAGCACCACGGCATTAAGCACGCGGTAGCCACGACGATGTGTATACATGACAAGCAACGCCAAGGCTGAAAATACCAATAGCACGAAGAGTATCATGCCCACATTTACGGGCATGCCGAGGCTATTCACCATGAAGGTGTCGACAGCAGCACCGAGAGCAACCGTATAGGGGATGATAAGTCCGTTTATCGTACCGAGGATAAGCAACGACACGACAAGTGCAAGAGCCATCTTGAGGATGTAGTCCCACAGGGTGCGATACTCATAGCGGCGGAAGAACCATATCATCACAAGCGCCGGTATGGTCAACAGATTGAGGATATGTACACCTATCGACAGACCCATAAGGTAGGCGATGAGTATTATCCAGCGCATCGACGTCGGTCGGTCGGCATTCTCCTCCCATTTGAGCATGAGCCATACCACTAACGCTGTAAACATCGACGACAAGGCGTATACCTCACCCTCGACGGCCGAAAACCAGAAGGTGTCGGTGTAGGCATACGACAATGCTCCCACAGCACCCGCGCCAAGGATTAACACCATGCGACTCAGCGGCATATTACCATCTGAGCCAACCGATGTGATGCGACGTGCCAAATGTGTGATAGTCCAAAATAGGAACAGAATACAGAAACCCGACGCGATGCTGTTCATCGCATTTATCATCATAGGCACATCCTCCGGCGTGGGAGCAAAGAGCGAGGCTATGCGCGCCAGCATCATGAAAAGGGGTGCTCCGGGAGGGTGTCCTACCTCAAGCTTATACGACGTCGCGATAAACTCGCTACAATCCCACAAACTCGTCGTGGGCTCCATGGTCATAAGATAGGAGAGCGTGGCGATAAAAAATACCGCCCAGCCTACGATTTTATTCCATAGCTTAAATCTATCCATTTCGTGCATCATACTCGTTTTCGATTTTAATCCGCAAATATAGTAATATTTGCCCGATAAACGAACATTTCAGCCGATTATTTTACCGCGCAACGAATGGATATGTCACAAGGGAAGAGTTACGATGCGTGTTATTTGCCAATATTTCGTCTAATTCGCTCCAACCCCGCACGTGTCATAGGGGTATCTCCTGCCATGGAATTAAACTCCTGCTCGGTCATCGTCGTCCATCGCTCGGCATCAAGCATGGTGGGGTCGACGATAGGGTCGAAGTATCTGTTACGGTGCATGGGCGCCTTTTGGTTATATGGACAGACGTGTTGGCAGGCATCGCACCCAAATATCCAGCCATCGAGAGAGATGCTCTCGGTAGCGCCCTCGCGCTCTATCGTGCGACACGATATGCAACGATGTGTGTCGATGCTTCTATCATCCATAATTGCACCATTGGGACATGCCTCAACACATCTGCGGCACTCACCGCACCCCACAGCATCAAGCGGAGAGTCATACTCGTCAACAGCCTCATCTATAACGAGTTCGCCAAGGAGCAACATCGAGCCATACTCCGGTGTTACAAGCAACGAGTTACGCCCTATCCACCCCAAGCCGGCACGCACAGCAAGGCTCTTTTCCGCCAAGGGTGCCGAGTCCGTGAAGGCGCGAAATTGCATATCGGGAGCATGCTCCTTAAGACGTGCTGCGAGGTCGCGTAGCATCTCCTTTATGGTCGTGTGATAGTCGCGCGCGAGGGCATAGGATGCAATCTTCGTGCAACACCCCTCGACATAGCCACGACTGAAGGGCGACATGTACGAAACAGCACAAACAACCACACTTCGCGACCCCTCGACCAAGAGCCTCGCATCGAAGCGCTTTTCGACATTGCGCTCGAGATAACCCAGCGTAGAATGTCGGCCACGTAACAGCCATGTATTAAACATGTTACGCTCAACATCCAACGACTGTGCGGGCACAACACCAACAAGGTCGAAACCGACACTGTGGGCGGCATTTATTATAACTTTTCGCGCGATCATTGAAAATTATTTGTGGCAAATTTAACAAATTTTAATAAATAATTGGTAACTTGCACCCGATTTGTATGAACAAATCATAAACCTAAACAATACAATTATGACGTTTACCACTATTTATGAGGTAGTTAAGCACAGCGTAGAGAAGTTCTCGGAGCGCATCGCCTTTTCGATGATTGGCGGCGAGGATGTCTCTTACAAAGAGGTGGGTGAGCGCGTGGAGAAGGTGCAGGATATGCTCCTCAATGCCGGTGTCGGTGCCGGCGATAAGGTAGCCATCCTCAGTAGTAGCATGCCCAACTGGGGCGTGTCATACTTCGCCGTGACAACTGCCGGCATGATTGCCGTGCCCATACTTCCGGACTTTACAAGCGAAGAGCTCGACCTGATAATTGCCCACTCTGAAGCTAAGGCTATCCTCGTGTCGGATAAGCTCTACACCAAGCTGTCGAAAGATACAGTCGAGAGATTTAACATCGTGATACGTACCAAGGGTCTGAATGTCATCTCGCAGCGTGTCGAGGAGCGTGCCGAGAAGCGCATCCCCGAGCCCGACGACATTGCAGCCATCATCTACACCTCGGGGACGACATCTAAGCCCAAGGGTGTGATGCTCACGCACTATAACATCACGATGCAGCTATCCATCATTCCACCGCTCTTCGACTACAACGAGGATGATGTGTTGCTATCTATCCTGCCACTATCACACACCTACGAGTGTACCCTCGGCATGATATACCCCTTCTCGCGTGGCGCACACGTACACTACTTGGATCGTCCACCTACCGCCTCGGCACTCATGCCCGCATTGGCACAGGTGCGCCCCACGGTCATCGCCTCGGTGCCCCTCATCATGGAGAAGATATACGCAGGTAAGGTGCGTCCCACGTTCCAGAAAAATGCGTTGCTACGCACGCTCTACGGCTGGGATTGGTCGCGCAAGCTGCTACATAAGGTTGCGGGCAAGCAGCTTAAGAAGCTCTTTGGCGGTCGCATGCGTCTCTTTGCCATTGGCGGTGCCAAGTTCGACTCTGAGGCCGAGCGTTTCTTGCTCGAGGCCGGCTTCCCCTACGGCATAGGCTATGGTCTTACGGAGACAGCACCTCTTATTGCCGGTGCTGTGGGCAAGATGGTGCGCGTAGGCTCTACGGGCCCCTCGCTCCCCGATGTGAAGATACGCCTCGACGACATCAACCCCGACACGGGTCAGGGCGAGATTGTCGTTAAGACCCCCTGCTGCATGCGGGGATATTATAAGAATGAGGAGGCCACACGTGGCGTCTTCACCGAGGATGGCTGGTTCCGCACGGGCGACCTTGGCGCCATCACCGACGATGGATGGATATACATCAAGGGCCGTCTTAAGAATATGATTGTCGGCCCCTCGGGCGAGAATATCTACCCCGAAGATATCGAGGAGGTACTCAACAGCAACCGCTTCGTTGCCGAGTCGGTAGTCACGGAGGAGGATGGCAAGCTCATCGCCCTCGTCTACTTCGACACCACGGCCCTCGAGGAGGCCTACGACGAGTTTAAGTTCAAGGTGTCGTCGAGCAAGGAGCAGATAGCCATCAAGATGGAGGAGATTAAGCGGGAGCTTATGGAGTATGTTAACTCGAAGGTTAACCGCTTCTCGAAGATTACGAGGGTTGTGGATAACGAGGGTGAGTTCGAGAAGACCCCCACGAAGAAGATACGTCGCTTCGTCTACGACCGCCGCAATAAGGACAACACCACCGAGCAGGGTAATCAGAAGTAACCCAATATCGCCATGTATCGGGGATGACTTAGGTACTATTTGGTCATCCCCGTTTACATTCCAGCACCATAAAAAGCGCCTATCATCTACACAAAAGAACTTTTTATCGCAAAAAAATTTGCAGATTAAAAAATCTTGTGTACTTTTGTGGGCTCTTTCATAGGAGTATGGTTTATTAATGCTGTTGTAGCTCAGTGGTAGAGCACTTCCTTGGTAAGGAAGAGGTCACGAGTTCAAGCCTCGTCAACAGCTCTGAGAAATCAAAAACAACGAGAATGCCACCTTATGGGTGGCATTTGTTATTTGTGGCAAAAGGTAGTCGTGCTTGCACGCTAAGGCTTTTGCCACAAATAATATGTCGTTATCGACATTAACTCGTTGTTTTTGATTTCCATAGCTTGACGAGGCTCAACGAGCGTAGCGAAGTTAAGCCTCGTCAACATTATAATCACGTTATTCTACAAAAAAAGCGACCTTTATAAAGGCAGCTTTTGCATTATTACCCAATATAACCTCGCCCACGAGAAAAATCGTGGGTGAGGTTATTCTTTAGAGATGTAAGCTAAAAATCACATCCAGCTATTTCGCTAGCATAGCTGCTCCAACCACCTGCAATTTTATACGCTTCAACAGATTCTGATGGTACATATATCGCACATCCGATATGATGATAAAAGCCCTGAAAAGAGTGATAGTAGTCAAACATTCTAACGCCACCCATTGGAGGCACCATAGCCTTGCAATATACACTCGTTAGATTATTGCAATCAAAGAATGCATAATCTCTGATAGATGTAATACTATTGCCAATTGTTACACTTTTCAGGTTGCTGCAACTATCGAATGCAAAATCTCCAATCGAAGTAACGCTGTCGGGGATTGTTATATTTATAAGATTACTGCAACCATAAAATGCGTTGTTTCCAATTATTTTTACGCTACTAGGGATTGTAACACTTTCAAGATTTACACAGTCACTAAAGGCTCTTGCGGGTATAATTGTGCCGTCACCATAGTATACAACCTTACCTATGCCATTATTATACTCATTACTTATAGCATAGAAATTGACGTCTGCAATATTGCCGTCTGTAGTAGTATAGTTTATAGTCGCCGTTTGATTAAAATCATATCCTTCTATGTTTTCACTAAAATCATGCCAAGCGTTTGCCATTTTATATAGGCGTACAGATTCAGTTGGAACATAGATTGAGGTAGAAATAAAAAGATTAGACATCTCATCTCCATTAATATTAGGAGGTGTCAAGGCTTTACAGTATATAGCATATGGTCTAAAAAATGCTTCAGAGTCAATTGATGCAACACTTTTGCCAATAACAATAGTTTTTAGACCACTATCTTTAAATGTCCACTGGTTAATCGATGTTACGCCATCTCCGATAAGTGCACTTGTTAGGTTATAGCAACTTTGAAATGCAGATCCTCCTATTGTATTTACTTTATCTGGGATAATAATACTTGTTATACTATCGCATTCTCGAAATGCATCAGCTCCAATACTGGTTACATTCTCTGGGATTATTATACTTTCAATGTCTATACAATGATAGAAAGCCGCAACTCCAATAGAGGTTATACTTTTACCCATCGTGATATTTTTAAGAGACTCACATTTAGAGAATGCTTTATCTCCAATCATTGTTACGCCATTACCAATAGTAACACGCTCAAGTCGTCCGAGTCCTTCAAAAGCATATTTACCAATAGTCGTTACATTATCACCAATAACCACCTCTGAAAAGCCCGCACCCGAGAAACCGCTAGTATAGCTAGAAGCGCGATCTTCCCAATATTTTCTATCTGGTATATTGCAATAAACGGAGAGTTTACCTGTGCATCCTTGAAATGCTTTCTGTTCAATTGATAAAACCCCCTTGCCAATAGTTGTATCTTTTAGACTATTACAATCGCGAAATGCGCCAGCTCCGATTATTGTCACCCCATCTCCAATGATGATATTCTCAAGACCATTACAACCATCAAATGCATAATTTCCAATCGTTGTTACGCTATCAGGAATAGTTATTGTTGTTAGTGAGACGCAACCATCAAATGCATAATTTCCAATCGTTGTTACACTATCGGGGATTGTGACACTTGTTAGTCTGCCACAATAGTAGAATGCATAATTTCCAATCGTCGTTACGCTATCTCCAATAGTAACTTTCGTAAACTTTGATCCTCCGAAAGGGCTACTATCGGAATCTGAAGATGGATTAGGAATATTGCTATTAATAATCAATTCTCCTGTACACCCTTGAAACGCTTGATTCCCGAACTCAATTACACTATGAGGAATTGTTATACGCATTAAATTACTGCAACCACAGAATGCGCTATCACCAATTGTAGTAATACCATCTGGTATGTCAAACAATGTTAAATTCTCACAATAACAAAAGGCTTGCATAGGGATAGTGGTAACTGCTCCTGAAAAAATCAACCTACCTTCGCTCGTAGTAGCATCAAATCTATTCTCAATGAACTCTCCTCCGAACCCATCTGTAGTTAAAGGATAAATAGGTTTACCGTCGTTAGTTTTGTATGAGAATTCGTAAATGTTTCCACGCTGGTAGATATTTATAACCTGTAACTCTTCGTTATCCTCACCTATAAGCTTTATGGTGCCACTACGCTCGGCTTCGCCCTCATTATGAGTGGCATTAAATATCAACTTGTCGGTCCGAAGTGCTCGCGTCTCAACATACGATAGCCAAGATGTCGCATCAGCAGAGATCTCTACCTCGTATTCAAGGTTTGTGGTAACAGCAACCTCGAAGTTGCCACCCATATTACTTATTGAGTATTGGTTTTTTAGCTCTAAGACTGCATTACCACCCTTTTGGCGGATAACAAAGCTCGCTACATCATTGCCCTTAGCATTTTGAAGATTGATAGTTGCCGAACGCTCATTAACATCATCGTTGATAGCGATGTCAAATGTCAAGCCCTCACTACGCATAGAGCGAGTCTCAATAATAGATATCCACGATTTAGCCTCTTCGGGGATAGAGGTTGTGAAGTCGATGTCGGTCGATAGTTTAACTTCGAGTTCTCCTCCCTTGGCATCAACAACATACTCCTCATCAACCTCAATCGTTCCTCCGTACTCCTTCTGCTTGAAGACGATGCTCTGCAACACCTTACCATCTGCGCCTTTAAGCTCGACCGTTGCGCTGCGCTCGTCAAGAGTCTCATTCTTGGCTACGGTAAATGTGAGGGTCTCCTCGCGGATGACGGCACGGGTATCGGCCACGCTCAGCCACTCCTTAGCCTCGGCGGGAATCTCAACGGTGTATTCAAGGTTTGTCGTTACCTTTACCTCAACCTCGCCACCAACAGC
>JAFVWO010000051.1 GCA_017501625.1 Alistipes sp. | reverse complement strand
TCGCTCCACGAGTTGAAGTACTCGGGGGGTAGCGATGTGATGTCGTTACCAGCCACCTGCGACCTATCTTCGCGCGACTTGAAGGTGTAGCCGAAGCTCCAGTTTGCCGACTGCAAGCGTCCCGGCAGACCGCGGCTCCACATGAGCTTGTTGTAGCGCACACCCTGTGGTGATACCTCATACGGGTCGAGCGTGAGTGATAGGTTGAGGGCTATGTTTTGATATATCGTCGTGCGCAATTGTATGGGGAATGTCGAAAGGTTCATCGAGTCGGCCAAGAAGTTGTACGAGCCGTTGATAGATATCTGGTCAATTAGTTTTATCTTCTTCACGGTATCCTTTGTGCGTATTTTTGCCTCCAACGATTGCGAGAGGCCGAATGTGAGGTTTAGCTGCTGACCGCTTCCCGGCACGCCATAGGCGTTGTCGGTAAATGGCGAGTATACCTTGAACCTACCCGTCGTGTCGGTCTGCACCGTCTCGTAGAAGCCGTACTTCTGTCGGCTGAAGTCGGGGGCGTAGCTGAAGCCTATGTTCGGTGTGAGGGTATGGCGCACAGCTTGTAGCTTGCGCTCCTTCTTCTTCGCTGTGTATGTACCATAGACGGTAGTATTTGCCGACACCGAGGCGTTGTAGTTGTACAAGCGCCAGAAGCCATACTCGGGGTCGAGCGTCTCGAGCGTATGTGTCTCGTCGTTCCACTGCTGGCGCACCTTCTTGAAGTACCAGCGCTCGGTGTAGTTGAACGAGGGGCTTACGTTTATGTAGTTGAAGAGCGATAGCGACGTAGAGACAGGGATGGTATGTTGTATACCGTTCTTCATCTTTTCGAGTGTCTCCTTAGTGAATATCTCCTTCTCGGTAGTATTCACCGTGTTTGTCATCTTCATCGAGTAGCTCATCTTAATCTTCTCGTACCAGCGAGTCTTGCCTATGGCCTCCTTGCGCTTGAAGGGGTTGAAGCTGGCGACGTTGAAGGTTATGGTGGGGAGCGTTACGGCGATGCTCTTATTCTTCGAGTTCTGCGACACCGACATGTTGAATGCCAACGAGAAGGGTGTACCCTCCCAATTCTTCGAATACGAGATTGATGAGTTGGTCTGCGTGGCGAGGATGTCGTTCACGTTGGTTGCCGAGTAGCGGCTATAACCACTTGATGTGAGGTTTACCGATGCCGAGAATGTAGAGCCGGGGTTAGCCTTGGCATCCTGCGAGTGTGTCCACTGAATCTTGTAGTTGTTCTGCTGTACGAAGTCGGCCTCACCCTTCTCGCCGGCACGTATGGCCGAATATTGAAGGTTGAAGTTACCGCGGAACTTGTAACGCTTGACGTACTGCGACACGGCAGATACCTCCCACGAGCCGAGCGTGTATATACCACCACGTATTGCCAAGTCCATGTGCTCGCCGAGGGCAAAATAGTAACCTAAGTCACGGATAAAGAAACCCTTAGCATCCTCGCCGTATGTAGGCATCAGGATACCCGACTTCGGGCCCATGTGAATCGGGAAGAAGGCCTCGGGAATACCCGGGAAGTAGATGGGCACATCCTCCATCACGAGGTAGGCGTAGCCCGTGACAATCTTCTTGCCGGGGATGACCTTCGCCTGTGTCATTGCTAAGTAGAAGTGGGGGTGGTCGGTGCAGTCGCACGTCGTGTACATACCGTTGCCGATATGTATCGTCTCGTCGGGGTGCATCTTCACGCTGCTACCTATGAGCCAGCCGTCACCCTCCTGTGTGGCAATACCCTTAATCTTGGCTTTGCGTGAGTCGAGGTTGTAGGTGATGGTATCCATCGAGTAGGGCGAACCTCCATCCGTGAACTCGGGATGTGTCTTCGTGGGCTTGCCGTCTACGGTGTCCGAGGCGTAGCCGTGGGCGAAGATATCCTTCGTCTGCATGTCTACGCGCATGAAGTCGGCCTTGAGGTTCATGCCCTGATATGTGACATCGCCGCTCTTGTAGCTATATATCATCTTATTCGTGGCATCGAAGACTACGGAGTCGACAGCCTTACCCTCGATTATGTCGTCGAACATGGGTGTTGCGGTGCGACGACGTGCTGTTTTGTCGCCTGTTGTGTCCCTTTGGCCTATAGGTGTGTCGACACTGTCGCGGCTCTGGAACAGACCAAAACCGCCAGCACCGGCACTCGTGAGGCCGAATGTGAGGCACATAAACGCAGCGACAAGCAGCGTAGATGAGAGATATTTTACGAATAAATGTCTCAAAATCCAATAATTTTTTGTAACTTTGCCGACGATGTCGGCAAAACGACCTCACCATAGGGTTTTGTAGCTACCGTAATGGTCTGTAAGGGCCGCAATTAACCGTGTTACAACCCGCAAAGATAGTAAATTTTTTGCATAAAACTGACTTATTTATGAGAAATCTCATAATTGCACTAATGCTACTCCTCCTACTACCCGTAGGTGCTAACGCTGCCGGTGTGGAAAATGTTGCACCGGAGGGGCGAAAAAGGGTGGTTGTCATCGACCCGGGACATGGCGGTCCGCGCCCCGGAAAGGTGATGAAGGATATTGCCGAGGAGCACTATGTGCTGGATGTGTCGAAGGAGGTGCGCAAGCAGCTCAGGACGAAGATGTCCGACTTGGAGGTGTACCTCACGCGCTCGTCCGATTCGGCATATCACGAGAAGCAGTCGGAGGATAACAAGCGTCGCGCCGAGTTTGCCAATCGCAAGGGTGCAGACCTCTATGTGTCGATACATGCCAACGCTCATGAGAAGACATCGGTGCATGGCTGCGAGGTGTGGGTGTTGACACTCAACGAGCGCCTGATGAATCAAAATCAGGGACAGGCGGCACGTTATGCCGACGATGGCGACTTTATCGACCCGAAGGATATAGACCGCACGTCGCAAGGATTTATGATGGCCGTGGCACGCCAGCTCGAGAATGAGCCGTTTAGTCGCTTCTTTGCCGAGGAGTGCTGTCGTAACATGTCGAGCTATGGTCTTAAGAACTTGGGCGTTAAGGCGGGCCCCGTGTTTACGGTGCTCTACTACTTCGAGGGCCCGGGTGTCATTGTCGAGCTGGCCTATCTGACTAATAGCAACGACTACGCCTACCTCTCCGAGAAGAGGGCTAAGACGGAGATGGCTACGGCCATAAGTGATGCTATCGTGAGCTACTTCAAGGCCTTGGATGGTAACGTGTCGGAGTCGGTGTCGGAGCAGACGTCGGAGCTGGTGGAGAGTGCCGAGGCTGCTACGGCGGAGGTTGCTGAGCCTCTCGCGGAGGGGTATACCATTCAGCTTATCTCGAGCACCGTGGAGGTGGATAAGGGCGACTATCAGTTTAAGTCGTACAAGGGTCGCGTGGAGTTATACATGGGCACGGGGCGATACAAGTATAAGTATTGCTACGGCAGCTACGCCACGCGCGAGGCGGCACAGGAGGAGCTGATGCGTGCTCGCGAGACATTCAAGGATGCCTACGTTGTGCGATACAAGGATGGTCGCATCGTGACAAAATAGAGCGAAGAGAGTAATTAAAGCAAAAGGAATATGAAACTAAGAAGAGAGTTTAAGATTGGTATTTTTGCCGTTATCGTCATCGGCATATCATGGTGGGGTATAAAGTGGCTTGGAGGTCAGAACCTACTGCTTCAGAGTGACATCTACTACGTCTACTACGATGACATCTCGGGATTGCAGGAGTCGTCGCGCGTGAGGATGCGTGGCGTTGAGGTGGGTAATGTTCGCGACATAACCCTCGAGGCCGACCGTGTGAAGGTGGAGATAGCTATTGAGAGCGAATACACGTCGATGATTCCCGAGAACTCGGTTGCAGAGATTGGTGCTGCCGGTCTTATGGGCGGTATGGAGATTGCCATCATTCAGGGTGATGCCAAGGAGTGTATCAAGGAGGGTGCTACCATCGAGGGTCGTATGAAGCCCGACATGCTCGGCTCGTTGGCCGGCAAGGGCACGGAGCTTATCGACGGCCTGAATAAGACGGTGGCAGGTATCAATGACCTTATCGGTGGTAACAGCCACAATATCACCTCGCTTATTGCAAATCTCGAGTCTACGACGAAGTCTATAGATAGTATTCTCGCAACCTCGGCGCCTAACATCAATAAGGCTGTTGACGACCTCAGCACGTTTACATCCGTGCTGTCGAACAACACCGAGCGTGTGGATTCGATGCTCAACAACCTTAATACCTTCTCGGGCGAACTTGCCGAGGCGGATGTCGTAGATAAGCTGACTACTACCGTAGCATCGCTTAACGAGGTGCTTGCGGCTATCGAGAATGGCGAGGGCTCGGTGGGTAAGCTCGTGAACGACGAAGAGCTGTACAACTCGCTCACCACCGCGGGCGACAACCTCGGAGCGTTGCTTGAGGATTTGAAGGCTAATCCTATGCGCTATGTTCACTTCTCGCTCTTCGGTCAGTCGGAGGAGAAGGCTGCGAAGAAGGCAGCAAAGGAGGCGGCGAAGGCTGAGAAGAGAGCCGCTAAGGCACGCGCCGAGGCCGAATAACATCACACCGCACCTGTTGAGAGATGATTTATCCGTCGAATTTCGAGCAGAGGGTAGGCTTCGACCGCATACGCGAGGCTATCGTTGGGCGCTGCACGATGAAGTCGGCTCGCGATGTCATCGCGGGGGAGTCGTTCACGCGCTCACGTCGCGAGGTGGAGCGTCGCTTGGCCTTAGCCGATGAGATGCGTTTGATGCTCTCGATGGAGACGGGTGTTGTCATAGGTGAGCAGGAGGATTTGCGGGATATTGTCGATAAGGTTGCTGTTGAGGGCTCGTACCTCACGGTCGAGGAGGCTGTTACGCTCCTTCGTGGCTTACGCTCGGCAGCAACGATTGTCGGTTTTATCCTTTCGCGCAGGGAGCCTAACTACCCGGCGTTGAGGGCTATAACTGCGGGTGTCACGGTATTTCCGGAGTTGCAGCGCGAGATTGAGCGCGTGGTGGACGATACGGGCGAGGTGCGCTCGTCGGCATCTGCGGAGTTGCAGGATATACGTCGCGCCATACGCGAGCATGAGGGCCTTGTGGCCAAGCGCCTGCAGCAGGTGTTGCAGAGGGCAAAGGCTCAGGGCATCGTCGAGGCTGATGCCATGATATCGATACGCGATGGTCATGCGGTGATACCCGTGTCGGCAGCAAACAAGCGTAAACTCTCGGGTTTTATCCACGATGAGTCGGCAACGGGACGTACCTTCTATATAGAGCCTGTTGAGGTGGTGGAGCTCAACAACGAGCTCAGGGAGCTGGAGTATGCCGAGACCCGCGAGGTGGTACGCATCCTCACGGAGCTCACGGCTGTGTTGCGCCTCGAAGTTGAGGGTCTTGCGAGAATCGAGGGCTACCTCACGACCATAGATGCGCTTAGGGCTAAGGCACGCTGGGCGATAGATAATGGAGCTGTGAAGCCCATAATATCGACAGATGGCCGTCTGTTGCTACGCAAGGCACGCCATCCGCTCTTGGAGCGCACGTTGAAGGAGCAGGGCAAGGCTATCGTGCCGCTCGACATGGAACTAAACAGAGAGCAACGCATACTCGTAATATCGGGCCCCAATGCCGGTGGTAAGTCGGTGTGTTTGAAGACTACGGGTATATTGCAATATATGGTGCAGTGTGGCTTCTTGGTGCCTGTGTTGGAGAACTCGGAGTTCCCGATGTTCGACGCGCTGATGATAGACATCGGCGACCAGCAGTCGTTGGAGAACGACCTCTCGACCAACTCGTCGCATCTGGTCAACATGAAGGCCATGTTGCAGGAGGCTTCGGAGCGCACGTTGATATTGATAGATGAGTTTGGCTCGGGCACGGAGCCTACGATAGGTGGTGCCATATCCGAATCTATCCTCGAGCGCTTCGTGGAGCGTGGTGCCTATGGAGTGATAACGACACACTATGCCAACATCAAGTACTTTGCATCGCGCAACGAGGGTGTGGCAAATGGTGCCATGGCCTTCGATGTTAAGAATATACAGCCGCTCTTTAGCCTCGAGATGGGTAAGCCCGGAAGCTCGTTTGCTATCGAGGTGGCACGAAAGATAGGCCTCCCCGAGGATATTGTCCGCAAGGCGATGGATAAGGCGGGCGAGGACCATATAAACCTCGAGAAGCAGCTCCGCGAGATTGCCCGCGACAAGCGCTACTGGGCGGAGAAGCGCGACCGCATACGCCTTACGGATAGGAAGGTGGAGCAGCTGGAGCAGACATATACCGATAGGCTGCAGAGCATCAAGGATGAGCGCCGCGAGATTATCGAGAAGGCGCGACGTGAGGCCGAGGCGCTGATAACGGCAGCTAACCGCCAGATTGAAAATACGATACGCACCATCCGTGAGTCGCAGGCCGAGAAGGAGCTCACGCGCATGGCACGCAAGGAGTTGGAGACGTTTGCCGATGGTGTCGATGGTGTCGATAGAGCTAAGGATGACCGTATTGAGCGCGAGATGGAGCGCTTGGCACGTCGCAGGGAGCGCCGCGAGCAGCGTGCGGAGAGCAGAGAGCGTAGTATAGAGCCTGTAGGTAAGCCCGCAGAGTCTAAACCTCAGAATATAGAGGTGGGCACGAAGGTGAAAATGGAGGGGCAGAACATCCCCGGCGTGGTGGAGAGCATCAAGGGCAAGCGTGCACAGGTGGCCTTCGGAAATATGCGAATGACGGTTGAGGTGGCACGCCTCAGGGCGGTGTCGGGAGCCGAGTATAGGGAGGCTACACGTCCCACGACGGCACGCACCGTGGTGTCGGTAGATATACGTGAGCGCAAGCTCAACTTCCGCGATACGATAGATGTGCGCGGCATGCGAGCTGCGGAGGCGCTGGAGGCTGTCGAGGATCTTGTGGATGATGCCCTCATGGTTGGCGTGGGTAGCGTGACGATACTCCACGGCAAGGGTACGGGGGCGTTGAAGGAGGAGATACGTCGTTATCTGCGCACGGTGAAGGATGTGGCAACGATTGCCGACGACCATGCCGACCGTGGTGGCGCGGGCATTACGCTCGTCACGTTTAAGTAGTAATAGAGAGAGAAAGGAGTATAGATATGGATTACTTATTGTCGGACATAGCCCGTATAGTGGGTGGAGAACTGCGAGGTGTGGACCTCAGGGTTCGTGAGGTGGCAACAGACTCGCGCAGCGTTGTGGCAAATGAGGCTGTGGTCTTTGCCGCCATAGATGGTAAGAACCACGATGGCCACAACTACATACGTCGTATGTCGGAGCGTGGTGTCGAGGCTTTTATCGTCGAGAAGGATGTGGAGCTGCCGACAAAGGGGTGTGGTATGGTGAGGGTGGAGTCCACGATGATGGCTCTTCAGCGCCTTGCGGCATACCATCGTAGCCGTTTTGAGGGTGTGGTGGTGGCCATCACGGGCTCCAACGGTAAGACTATCGTCAAGGAGTGGGCGGCACGCTCTATGCCCGAGAGTGTGCGCTCGTTTGCCTCGCCCAAGAGTTATAATTCGCAGCTCGGCGTGGCACTATCGCTCATAATGCTCGAGGGCAACGAGGAGGTGGCATTCATCGAGGCGGGAATATCGCAACCCGGGGAGATGGAGCGCTTGGAGCGTATGATACGCCCCGACATCGTTGTGGTGACATCTATAGGTGATGCTCACTCGGCAAATTTCGGCTCGGAGCAGGAAAAAATCGAAGAGAAGCTTATCTTGGCACGCGAGGCCAAGACAATAATATATAGTAGGGAGTATCCATCGTTGGCTTCGCGCATCGAGGCACGCTATGGCGATCGCGAGCTTATAGACAGCAGCCGTGAGACGGTGGATGATGCCATGGAGCTTAACGATGCTCTTATGGTCGATGCCTACCACGTGCAGGCGCTTATGCGCAAGCTCGGATATAGCGTTGATGGCGCGATATTTTCGGCAAAGGTGGCGATGCGCCTCGAACTCAAGGAGGGTATCGACGACTCGATAATCATCGACGACACGTACAACTCGGATATAAACTCCGTCATCGTGGCGCTCGATGCTCTGCACCTACAGTCGATGGGGCGCAGGCGTGTCGCCGTAATATCGGATATTCGCCAGAGTGGTATGGAGCCCGAAGAGTTGTATGGACGTGTGGCTGCGGCTGTGCGTAAGGCTGCCGTTGACCATCTTATATGTGTGGGCGAGACTATCGCGATGTATCAGAGCCTCTTCCCGCGCGGCACGTCGTTCTACCTTACGACGGACGAACTTATCGAAAACTTCTCGCGCGAGCGCTGGGCACACTCGGTAATCCTCGTCAAGGGTAGCCGTGATAGCCGCTTCGAGCGCCTGAGCCGACTCTTGGAGCGTAGAACGCATACGACAACACTCGAGGTGGACCTCGCGGCGATGAAGAAGAACCTCAACTACTTCCGTCGTCACCTGCCGCAGCATCACCCCATGGTCGCTATGGTCAAGGCGTCGGGCTATGGCACGGGTGATGTAGAGGTTGCGCGCATGTTGCAACATGAGGGTGTGCGCTACTTGGCCGTGGCGTTTGCCGATGAGGGTGTGACACTCAGGTCGAAGGGTATAACGATGCCTATCGTCGTGCTCAATGCCGATGAGGAGAGCTTCGATGTGATGGTTGCCCATGACCTCGAACCCGAGATATACAGCTTTCACTCGCTCGATGCCTTCCGTCGTGCCGTGCATCGTGCGCATCGCGAGGCCTACCCCATACACGTCAAGCTCGACACGGGTATGCACCGCTTAGGATTTATTGACGACGAAGTAGACCTCTTGGGTCGCGCCATACATCACGACACGGCATTGTACGTGGCATCGATATTCTCGCATCTTAGCTCTGCCGATGTGCCGGCGGAGGATGACTTCACACGACGACAGATTGCCGACTTCGACTATATGAGCCAGCAACTAACGGAGTGGCTCGACTATAAGCCGCTGCGCCACATCGCTAACTCGGCAGCCATCGTGCGCTTCGCGGAGGCATCATTCGACATGTGTCGCTTGGGCTTGGGGCTCTATGGCTATGGCTATGAGCATAACGAGGAGCTTATCCCCGTGGCAACGCTCTCGACACGCATAGTGCAGATACGTACACTTGCACGTGGTGAGTCCGTGGGCTATGGCCGCAGCGAGCGTACCGAGCGCGAGACCACGATAGCAACAATCCCTGTGGGTTATGCCGACGGCCTCGACCGTCATCTTGGCGGTGGCCGCTGGGAGGTTATCGTTGGCGGCAAGAGAGCACGTATCATCGGGCGCGTATGTATGGATAGCGCGATGATAGATATAACGGACATCGCCGGTGTTGCGGTGGGCGACAGGGTGACGATATTTGGTGCCGAGAGAGGAAATACGTTGGAGGATATGGCGCGTGTGCTCGACACCATCCCTTACGAGATAATGACATCCGTGTCGTCGCGCGTAAAGCGTATATATACTGAACGATGATGAAGGGAACGATATATATGATACCTTGCCCCATTGCGGAGTCGCGCCCCATGTGGGATGTGCTTCCGAGGGCTAACTTCGAGGTGATGAACAGTCTCGATTACTTCATCGTCGAGAATGTACGCTCGGCACGTCGCTTTCTCGCGAAGGCGGGTGTGGAGCGTAGGATTGAGGAGCTGGAGTTTGTCGAGCTTAACGAGCATACTACCAAGCCCGAGGAGGTGGAGCGCATGCTGCGCCCCGTGTTGGAGGGGCGCTCGGCAGGTGTCATCTCGGAGGCGGGAGTGCCGGGTGTTGCCGACCCGGGTGCCGACATCGTAGCCTTGGCACATAGCCATGGCATCAGGGTGGTGCCGCTGGTAGGCCCCTCGTCGATACTTATGTCGGTGATGGCCTCGGGACTCAACGGACAATCCTTTGCCTTCGTGGGCTACCTCCCCGTGAAGGAGGGCGAGCGTGAGCGCCGCCTGAGAGAGCTTGAGCGCCGAGCACAGCAGGAGCATCAGGCACAGCTCTTTATCGAGGCTCCGTATCGCAATGTGAAGCTCTTCGAGGCTCTCGTGAAGAGCCTCTCGCCGAGAATGCGACTCACCGTGGCAACAGACATCACTGCCCCTGAGGAGTACATACGCACATTGCGCGTGGAGGAGTGGCGCAGGGTGGTGATGCCGGACATAGCCAAGCGCCCAACGATATTTGTATTAGGCATATAATTTGTTCATTATAATATGAAACAATTTAACTTTAAACGATTTATGAACAAACAAACATCTGATAAAGAGAGAGATATAGCAGAGCCTCAGGAGGCGCTGAACAACGAGGAGCAGGGCACGGAGACGGCCGTGGATGACAATGTGGCAGAGGATGCCGCAGAGGAGGCTGACAATGTGTCAGTGGAGCCTACGTTGGAGGAGCAGATAGCGGCATGGCGCGATAAGTATATGCGCCTGCAGGCGGAGTTCGACAACTTCCGCAAGCGCACCGTGAAGGAGAAGATGGAGCTCGTGGAGCGTGGCTCGGAGGGTGCATGGAAGGCTATACTCCCCATCCTCGATGATATGGAGCGTGCCGTGGCGGCATCCGAAAAGAGTGATGACATCGCTGCATTGCGACAGGGCGAGGAGCTTGTTATGAAGAAGTTTGAGGGCATCCTTGCAGCTGCGAGCATCCTACCCATAGATTGCGTAGGAAAGCCCTTCAACGAGGAGGAGCAGGAGGCTGTGGCGCGTTTCGCTGCGGGTGAGGATAAGCGCGGCTTGGTCATCGACTGCGTGCAGCGCGGTTACAAGATGGGTGAGCACGTATTACGCTACGCAAAGGTTGTCGTGGGCGAATAAGCCAATATTTTAGACTATTATGGCAGAGAAAAGAGATTATTACGAGGTGTTGGGCGTTGAGCGCAATGCCGATGCCGACACCATAAAGAAGGCCTACCGTAAGGCCGCAATCAAGTATCACCCCGACAAGAATCCCGGGGATAAGGAAGCCGAGGAGAAGTTTAAGGAGGCAGCCGAGGCTTACGATGTGCTGTCAAACGAGGATAAGCGAGCGCGCTACGACCGCTTTGGTCATGCAGGCATGAATGGTGCCGGCAGTGGTGGCTTCGGAGGCTTCGGAGGTGCCGGTGGCTTCACCATGGAGGATATCTTCGAGCAGTTTGGCGACATCTTCGGTGGTGCTTTTGGTGGCTTCGGAGGAGGTCGTGCCGGTGGTGCTCGCAGGCAGAGGGTAAATCGTGGTAGCGACATACGTGTGACGGTGAAGCTCTCGCTTAAGGAGATAGCCGAGGGCGTGACTAAGAAGCTCAAGATAAATAAGACCGTGGCGTGCGATAAGTGTGGCGGCACGGGAGCCAAGGATAAGTCTTCATTCTCGACATGCCCCGATTGTAACGGCTCGGGATATGTCATCACGGTGCAAAACTCATTCTTCGGGCGCATGCAGACACAGAGCGTATGTCCCAAGTGTCAGGGTGAGGGCCGCATCATCAAGGAGCGCTGCGATAAGTGTGGCGGTGAGGGCACGGAGCGTGGTCAGGAGGTTGTCGAGGTTAAGATTCCCGCAGGCGTGGAGGAGGGCATGGCCCTACGTGTCGAGGGACGCGGTAATGCTGCACGTCATGGTGGCGTGAGTGGCGACCTCATTGTCGTCATCGAGGAGGAGCGTGATAGTAACTTCCGCCGCGATGGTAGCGACCTTGTATATAACCTCAACATCACGGTTACGACAGCCATCCTCGGCAGCGAGGTGGAGGTGCCTACGATTGATGGGCGTGTACGCATAAAGATAGCCCCCGGAACACATGCCGGCAAGGTGTTACGTCTGCGTGGCAAGGGTCTTCCGAGTGTCAATGGCTACGGCACGGGCGATATAGTTATCATCGTCGATGTTACCATCCCCGACGAGCTCACTAAGGAGGAGCGCAAGATTGTAGAGCAGCTTGCGGAGCAGCCCCACTTCAAGCGTGCTGAGAATGTCGAAAACCAGAATATATTGGAGCGCATGAAGAGCTTCTTCCGAGGATAATAAACGGATAATAACGATAGTAGGCCACTATGTCATTCTTTAGACCACCAAAGCGAAAACCGCGACAGTTTAACTACATCCCGCGCTACTACGACCCCGTGAAGGAGGAGCGTGACCGTCGTCGCAGGGAGCTGCATGGCACCTCGGCAATCGACGATGAGCCTTATGCTCCGGGTAAGTATATACGCACGCAGCGTGAGGCGCGTGATGCTTCGCGTGGCGACCGCAGTAGCCTTGCAGGTGTGGGTCGCATAGTGCTTGTGGGCGCATTGATGGTCTTTGCCATAATCTTCTTCCTGCCACGCTTTGTGAGCTTTGCGGAGCGTGCTGCCGAGGAGAAGATGATGGTGAGCGAGCAGTCCGCTGCTGTGCATGAGGGCGATACGACATCCTTGTCGCGCATAATCCTATATGAGAAGCATGGCGACATCGACTTCCGCGAGTTCGAGAGCCTCACGCCTGAGGTGATGAACGAGATTGATGAGTGGAACAGACAGCATCCCAAGATAAACATCTATGATGACGATGTGAAGATTGTGGATGGTCGGCGCGTGATAGATAAGTAGGGTGATGTAACAACCCTCGGACGAGAGAATAGGTATGAATAGAATAAAACTGCTGCCTGAGATTGTGGCAAATCAGATTGCCGCGGGCGAGGTGGTGAATGCCCCCTCGAATGTCGTCAAGGAGATGATGGAAAACTCGCTTGATGCGGGGGCGCAGTGTGTCAAGGTGAACTATCGCAGTGGCGGCAAGGAGCTGATTCAGATTATCGACGATGGCGTCGGTATGTCGGCCGTAGATGCGCGTATGGCCTTCGATCGTCATGCCACATCGAAGATTTCGTCGATAGAGGATGTATACAAGCTCCACACCTTCGGTTTCCGTGGCGAGGCGCTTGCCTCGATAGCTGCGGTTGCGGAGGTGGAGCTGCGTACACGCCGCGAGGAGGATGAGATAGGCACGGTGACGTTGATTTCGGGTGGCGAGTTCCGCTCGCAGATGCCCGCAGCATGCTCCAAGGGCTCGCAGTTTATGGTGCGCAACCTATTCTACAATGTGCCGTCGCGCAGGAAGTTTATCGATGGCGACAACTCGCGCCTCGGCTCGCAGATAAAGAGCGAGTTTCAGCGTGTGGCGTTGTGTAACCCCGAGGTGGAGTTCGAGCTTAGGCAGAACGATGCGCTGGTATATGCGTTGCCGCCGACGAATCGTCGCGGACGTATCGTCGATGTTGTGGGCAAGCATGTAAAGCAAAATCTCTTGGATGTAGAGGTGGACACGTCGGTGGTACGCATCGAGGGCTTTGTGGGACGTCCGCAGGCCGCAAAGAGGCGTAACAACGAGCAGTATCTCTTTGTCAACGGCCGCTATTTCAACTCTATACCCATGCAGCGCACCATCGTGCGTGCCTACGAGAGGCTTATCCCCGAGGGGTGTATGCCCTCGTATTTCATTTATATCACGGTAGACCCCGAGAGGGTGGATGTTAACGTGCATCCGCAGAAGACGACCGTGAAGTTTGCCGACCACGATGTCATCCTTGAGATACTGCATGCTGCCGTGCGCGAGACACTCGTTAAGACGGGTGCTGTGCCTATGATGGACTTCCAGCCGCAGAGTGTCGACATACCGGTGTATGGAGCTAAGGGTCACAGCTATGCCGAGCCGCGCATAGCGACAAAGAGCGACTACAACCCCTTCCGCGATGAGTATATAGACCCCACAGCACCGATGCCCGATGTGCCGTTTACGGGCTTCGATGTGCCGTATGACGATGTGATGGGTGCTAAGCCCAACGCTGTAAGCGAGGCGTGGACCACGACGGGAAGCATCGTTGAGTATATCGACGAGGATGCCGACGAGGGGGAGTTGTTCGACGTCGTAGAGTCGAAGATGGGACAGATGAAGGAGTGTCGCACGTTTGGTGAGGCGATAGCCATCCCCGGAGGTTATGCTGTGGCGACGTATGGCGGTGTGGCTGTTGTCGTGGCACTGCAGAGAGCCTACGAGTGCGTGATGTACGAGGATGTGCTGGCATCGCTCAGCGTAGGAAGTGCTCCGTCGCAGCGTATGTTCTTTGCCGAGGAGTTGGAGCTCTCGGCCGAGGAGTATGCCCTCATGGAGAGTCATGCCACGGAGTTTGCTGCCTTGGGCTTCGAGGTGGAGTATCGTGGCTGCGGACATATATCGGTGGCGGGTCGTCCCGCGACACTCGACATGGCTACGCCCATCGACGAACTATTGTACGAGTTGCTGCATGGCATCGAGGATGGTGGCATGCCTGTAGATAGGGAGCGCGAGCGCCTCGCGGAGCTTATGGCGCGACGTGGTAGCCGTGGCTATGGCCGTAACGCTACGAGCGCGGAGGCCATGGAGCTGCTCCGCCGCTTGGAGAAGTGCTCAAACCCGAGCTTCACACCCTCAGGTGCCCCCGTCATGGCAGAGCTTAAGGCCGAGGAGCTGGCGGCACGACTAACTAAAAAATAGACAAGAGAATGACACCTTTTAGAACACATAGCTCAACACCCCCTGTGGTGATGAACCTCATGATAGCAAACGCCATCGTCTACCTTGCAACGATGTTGCTCGAGGGCGACATGGTGCAGTTTGCGCTCTTCAACGTCGACCTACGTAGCATCACGCCCGACGATACGCTCTTTCGCTGGTGGCAGCCTGTGACATATATGTTTATGCACGGCGGCTTCTCGCACCTCTTCTTCAACATGTTCTCGCTGTGGATGTTTGGCCGCGCGTTGGAGTGGGAGATGGGGTGGAAGCGTTTCCTCACATACTATATGGTGTGTGGCGTGGGTGCCGCCCTCTTCCAGATGGGTATGGCGCAGATAGACCTCGCACGTATCGCGCTTCACTCGCCCGCATGGTATGCCTACATGTCTGTGCCCACGGTGGGCGCCTCGGGTGCTATCTTTGGCCTGCTGCTGGCCTTCGGAATGTTGCACCCCAATGCTATAATATCACTCATATTCCCGCCTATAGCGATGAAGGCTAAGTGGTTCGTCATCATATATGGTGCCTTGGAGCTCCTCTTGGGAGTGTCGGGCACGATGGATAACGTGGCACACTTCGCACACCTCGGAGGCATGTTCTGGGGTTGGCTGCTCATCGTATGGTGGCGATACAGAGATAGAAACCGTACATACTACTACTAAACTATAACGACACACAAAACTATTAACAGGACACACCCCCGTGTTCACAAAAACACTACATCATGTCGAATAAACGCGAGACCTACAACAGCGAACCCTTCGGGACACCGCGCAAAAGAGCTAAACGCACATTCCTTGGAGCACTCTTCGTGATTGTGCTCTTGGCCGTGACAATATCGTTCACCGTGGCGCTTGTCATCGCCTACCTCACGCCCTACGTTGCACCCTCGACATTCGGGTCGCTGACGATTGTCGGCATCTTTGCTCCGATACTCTTTACTGTCGTGGCGGTGTGCATGCTCCTGTGGCTTGTCACAGGGCGCTGGAAGACGGCACTCATAGTCTTCATCTTCCTCATCCCCGGACTATTCCGCATATCGGACTTCTACAACATAGCCTTCATGCGCGAGGTAGAGACGAAGCCCTCGCGTAGCGACTTCACGCTCATGACATATAACGTGCGTGGCTTCTATGGCGACGACGGCAACTACTCGACAAGGGGTGTTGCCGACTACCTCGACGGGTTAGATAACCTCGATGTGGTCTGCTTCCAAGAGTTCGACACGGCGGCAAGTGGCGTAGAGAGCATAGACTCGCTCATGCAGGCGCGTAAGCTCGCGCATAAGTACGACGTCACGGAGAGTGGCAATATGGTGCTACGCACCTATAGCCGCTTCCCGATAATCGCTAGTGGCGACATCTCGGGTAACAACCGTGGCACGTCGCAGTGGCTCGATGTGGTATTCTCGCGCGGCATAGAGCGCAAGGCCGACACGTTGCGTATCTTCAACAACCATCTCCACACGATGAATATCCCCACGGCCGATAGGGACGACATCGCCGATGGCGATATACTGCAAGATGGCGACCGTATGCGTAGCATCGTTGACCGCATAGCAAGCAACTCGTCGATACGTGTCGACCATGTAGATACGCTCGACATGGTCATCAGCGCTACACCATACAAACATGTCGTATGTGGCGACTTCAACGATACACCCATGTCGTATGTCTATGGCAAACTCGTTGAGGACCACTACGATGCCTTCGTAGAGGTGGGCCGTGGCTATGGCTACACCTTCCGCCCGATGTATGGCACGCTGCGTATCGACTATGTGTTGCACTCGGAGGGTATATCGTCGCTTAAGTATGTCGCCGACGAGAAGGCCGAGTTTTCGGACCACCTGCCCGTTATCGTAACCCTCAAGATGGACAAGTAGCCCGCACACGCGAAAAGAGGGAAAAAGTTGCGATATAATTTTGCAGGATAGAATATTATTTTTACCTTTGC
>JAFVWO010000050.1 GCA_017501625.1 Alistipes sp. | reverse complement strand
TTCTTGTCAGAAGGGGTTAGGCTTGGTCTCGACATGAAATCAGCCCGGATGGGACATACTTAGCGTATTTCCCATTCGGGCTGATGATTGAGAGGCCGAGAATAGCCCCTTATCACAAGAAATTACTCGGGCTTTACAAGCGCAAGGAACAACTCATCCAACTGTGCCTGAGCTACGGGCGATGGGCCATCGAGCATAACATCACGACCGGCATTATTCTTCGGGAAGGGGATGTAGTCGCGGATAGAGTCGGAGCCGCCAAAGAGCGAGCACAAACGGTCGAAGCCGAAGGCGAGACCTCCATGAGGAGGTGCTCCATACTTAAATGCGTTCATCAAGAAGCCGAACTGCTCCTCCGCTGCCTCGGGGGTGAAGCCAAGGGCGTTGAACACCTTAGCCTGAAGCTCTGCATCGTGGATACGTATAGAGCCACCGCCAATCTCTGTGCCATTACATACAAAGTCGTAGGCGTTGGCACGCATCTTACCCAACTCGCCGGTATCGAAATACTTGGCATCCTCGGGCTTGGGCGAGGTGAAGGGGTGGTGCATGGCGTAGAAGCGCTGTGTCTCCTCATCCCACTCGAACATCGGGAAGTCGACAACCCATAGTGGTGCAAACTTCTTGGGATCGCGAAGGCCAAGGCGCTCGGCAACCTCCAGACGGAGAGCACAAAGCTGTGTGAGTGTCTTAAACTTCTCGCCACAGAGGATGAAGACCATATCGCCGGCCTTAGCACCCGTGCGCTCAGCTATAGCCTTAACCTCCTCAGGGCTGAAGAACTTGTCGATAGACGACTTCACGCCACCCTCAGCATCCACACGAATCCACACGAGGCCTTTGGCTCCCACCTGTGGGCGCTTGACGAACTCCGTGAGCTCGTCTATCTGCTTGCGCGTATACGATGCACAGCCTTCAGCTGCGAAGCCTACGACATACTCTGCCGAGTCGAAGACAACGAAGTTGTGACCATGGGCGAGGTCGGTTATATCGCTAAAGGTCATACCAAAACGAAGGTCGGGCTTATCCGAGCCATACTTCTCCATAGCCTCAATCCACGGCATACGACGGAAGGGCTCGGCAAACTCTATATCCATCACCTCCTTGAACATGTAACGTGCCCAGCGCTCGAAGATTTCGAGGACGTCCTCCTGCTCGACAAACGACATCTCGCAGTCTATCTGCGTAAACTCGGGTTGACGGTCGGCACGAAGGTCTTCATCGCGGAAGCATCGTACAATCTGGAAATAACGGTCGTAGCCCGCAACCATAAGCAACTGCTTCAGTGTCTGTGGCGACTGCGGAAGGGCATAGAACTGGTTGGGGTTCATGCGCGAGGGCACGATGAAGTCACGAGCACCCTCGGGCGTAGACTTGATAAGATAGGGAGTCTCAATCTCGAGGAAACCCTCCTTGTCGAGGAACTGGCGCACAGCCTGAGCCATGCGGTGACGTAGAATCATAGCACGCTGGAGCGGTGGGCGGCGTAGATCCAAATAGCGGTACTTCATACGCAGGTCGTCGCCACCATCCGACTCCTCCTCGATGGTGAAGGGAGGTGTCACGGCACGGTTAAGTATCTTAAGCTCGGTAGCCGATATCTCTATATCGCCGGTGGCGATTTTTGAGTTCTTCGACGAGCGCTCAATAACCTTACCCGTCACCTGCAATACAAACTCACGGCCTACCTCCGCAGCCACAGCCTTAACAGCCTCCGTAGAGTGCTCCTCGACGGTAATCTGCGTGATGCCATAGCGATCGCGCAGGTCGATGAAGGCCATAGCACCGAGGTTGCGCACCTTCTGCACCCAACCTGCGAGGGTCACCGTCTGACCTACATTTTCAATGCGGAGTTCACCGCAATTATGTGTCCTATACATAGTGTTTTATTTTAGATTTTATATTATTCTCGCTTTTTTATATCTTTGCAACTCACAAAGGTAATAATTTTTCAACGAAGATAGACTTTCTATGGAGAAAAAAAGTGTTTTTGACACCTCAAAAGATGAAAAATATATGCGCATGGCAATAGCCGAGGCCGAGCGTGCGTTAGCAAAGAGGGAGGTTCCCATAGGCGCTGTTGTCGTTGCTGGCGACAGGGTTATAGGTCGCGGTCACAACCTTGTGGAGACGTTGATGGATGCCACGGCACATGCCGAGATGCAGGCAATAACAGCGGCGATGTCGACACTCGGGGGCAAGTATCTCGCCGAGTGTACGCTCTACGTGACCGTCGAGCCATGTGTCATGTGTGGGGGTGCGTTGGCATGGAGCCAGATAGGGCGCTTAGTATATGGTACGGCTGACCCCAAAAGGGGCTATTCGACTTATTCCGAGCGCATTATGCACCCCAAGACGGTGGTCACACGAGGCGTGCTACAGAACGAGTGCGAGGCCCTGATGACACGTTTTTTTGGCGAGCTACGCAAATAAGTGGATGCGAAAGTATTGATATTCAAAAATAATATCGTAACTTTGTAGTTGGTTTTGACCTTAACGACGAAAACTAATTAAACAAAATAATATTAGAACTATTATGAAAAAATTTCTTATGACGGTTGTTGCCCTGATGGGTGCAACTACACTATTTGCTCAGACTGACGTTGTAGCAACCTTCCAGCAGGGTGTAGGTAACGCTAAGGCTGGTAACTTCACAGATGCCATCGCGCAGTTCCAGAGCGTTATTGATGCAGGTTGGGATATCGACGAGCCCGATGCAAACCAGCTGAAGGCCATCGCCGGCTCGAAGAAGTTCATCGTTACGTGCTACAACAAGATGGGTGTTGCTGCTGTTAACGCTAAGCAGTATGAGGAGGCCGTAGCCAACTTCACCGAGGCGGCAAATCTCGCTGAGCTATACGAGGATGTAGCATCTATGAACAAGAACCGCACGCTCATAGGTCAGGTATATCAGGTGCAGGGTGCCGATGCCTTCAACTCTGAGGACTACGCTACGGCTATCGAGGTATTCTCTAAGGGCTACGCTGCCGACCCCCGCAATACGGATATGGCATTGAACCTCGCTGAGAGCTACTTCAAGAGCGAGCAGTATCAGGAGGGAATGAAGATATGCACCAAGATAGCATCTCTCAACCCCGATAAGTTTGCTGAGGCTATCACCGCAGCTCAGGCTAAGATGGATATGTACACCAACAACGAGGTTGCAAAGCTCCAGATGGCCAACGACTACGACGGCATCATCGCCATGGCCGAGCAGCTCGACGATGCTGCGATGGCTGCGAAGATTACGATGCAGGCATACTACGGCAAGAAGGATTTTAATAAGATGATTGAGCTCTCTGCTGCCGCCATCGAGGCACAGACAACAGACGAGGGTCGTAGCGACATCTACTATCTCCTTGGTGTTGCCTACAACGAGAAGGAGCAGTTCAACGAGGCTATCGCAGCCATGAAGAACGTGACTGCCGGTAACAACGTGGCTAACGCCGAGGCTGTTATTGCTGCCCTCAGCGCTCAGTAATAGATGGGTATCAAAGAAATAACTCCTTCCGAACATTCGGAAGGAGTTATTTTTTGGTATTACACATCTACCTTATTGCTGCCGCTACGACATTACACACCTTCGAGCGCAAATCATGGATATCTGTCGCTGTTGCCGTGCCAAAGGTGCGGTTTGTGAGGATGATAACGGCAATATTATGCCTACGATTTACCACAATAGATGTTCCCGTAGCACCCGTATGCACAATGGTGTTATCGCCCGCAAGAAGGTCGCCCGCAGCAACATATACCGAGCGTGCAGCCCTCCAACCGAGTGTACGCCCTGCAACATCGTAACCGTAGGGGAGAACGAACATAGCATCGACACTGAGGGGCGAGAGCACCTCAACACCTCGCCATGTGCCGCCACAAAGGAGCATCGCAGCATATATGGCGAGGTCCTCGGCCGTAGAGAAGAGCCCTGCATTGCCCGACACGCCACCCATAATCTCTCGCGCCAAAGGGTCATGGACAACACCACAAAGCGTAGGTGATGTAGGCACGCACAATGCAGCATGCTCGTCAGTAGGGGTAAAACATGTGTCGTGCATATCTAGAGGTTCGAAAATATACTTATCGGCATACTCATCGAGCGACATGCCCGCAATCTTCTCAACAACAGCACCAAGGGCAATATAGTTTAAGCAACTATATCGACTTGCCCCCTCCTCCTCGGGTAGCTCCCTATCGCAGTGGGCTATATAATCCATAAGCTCCTCACGTGCCACAACCGCAGAGTCGGGATACTCCCTACATAGGCGCTCAATCGAGACATACGAGGGTAGACATGAGGTGTGGGTCATAAGGTCGAGGATGGTGATAGCATGTTCCTCGTCCTCCTCATCGTGCCACCCCTCGAAATCGGGTATTATGCCGCTAACGCGCTCGCTGAGGCGTAACATGCCACACTCAACAAGCTGCATCACGGCCGTAGCCACAACAACAGGCTTGGTGAGCGAGGCGAGGTCAAAACGCACATCTTCCGACATCGGCACATCATCACACGAGCCAAAAGCCTTAATATAAGCGAGCTTATCACCCCGCACAACGGCAACAACAGCCCCCGAAAAGGCGCCACGCGCAACATGCTCCTCGACAAGCGGGGCTATGCGGCGTAAATCGCACGAATCGAGCCCCACGCTATCGGGTGCAACCCTTTCTATGCGCTGCTCATTGCTGGCGGCAACAATCTCAACCTCACTACCGGCATCTATGTGCGTAATGCCATGAATACCCATAGCGACAAATCCCACAAAGAGGAGTATCCATACGACGATGGAGAGCGATACACGTGTGTTGTCTTTCATAGTTAGTGTGTTACGCTCTTAGAGCCGAGGTTTAGGACTAATACGCCCGCGACGATGAGCGCGAGGCCGACAATAGCAGGAATATCGAGGTGTTGCTTCAACACGACGACACCGAACAGGGCTATAAGCACCATACCCGTACCCGCCCATACGGCATAAGCGATGCCCACAGGCATAGTCTGCACCGTCAGGTTGAGAAAGTATAGCGCTGCGAGGTATGTTGCGAGGGTCGCAACAGAGGGCCATAGTCGTGTGAAGCCATCGGTATACTTCAGCAGCACAGCCCACGCCACCTCAAAGATGATGGCAAGGAGCAGGAATATGTATTGCTTCATGTTTAGTAAATGGTAATCTATTCAGCGAAAGTAAATCAATAGCCGCACTTTCCCATTTTCAAAAATGCGAATATTGCCTATCACAAAAAGCAACTACAACGGGATAGTAGTAAAACGTACAGCCCGTTGTAGTCTACGTTTAGGGATGTGCCGCAAAGAGGCGGCTCATCATACAAGACTGAGATTAGCGAACCTTAAAGTCGGGATCAGCCATCTGAGGTATAGGCTTGATATACTCACCAGCCTCGAACTTCGCGCGTACAGCCTTGAACGTATTGATGGTGTACTCCACATCCTCCATAGTGTGGGCTGCAGTAGGTATAACGCGAAGGATAATCTCGCCCTTAGGAATAACGGGGTAGATTACGATAGAGCAGAACAAACCGTAGTTCTCGCGAAGGTCGACGATAAGGTTTGTACCCTCCTCGTTGCCACCCTTCATGTAGATGGGGGTCACGGGCGACTGCGTAACACCGATGTTGAAGCCATTGTCCGTGAGGCCCTTCTGCAATGCGCGGGTAATCTCCCAAAGCTTCTCCTGATACTCTGGGTGCTTGCGTATAAGGTCAAGACGCTTGAGCGCACCGATGACCATAGGCATAGGCAACGACTTAGCATAGAGCTGCGAGCGCATGTTGTAACGGAAGAGGTTGATAAGCCAACGAGGACCCGACACGAAAGCACCGATACCGGCCATTGACTTAGCGAAGGTGTTGAACAAGACGTCAATCTCATCCTGCACACCAAAGTGGTCACCCGTACCACGGCCGTTAGTACCCATAGTACCGAAGCCGTGAGCATCATCAACAAGGAGACGGAAACTAAAGTCCTTCTTGCACTTAACGATGACATCGAGGAAGCCGAGGTCACCCTTCATACCGAAGACACCCTCGGTAATCACGAGGACACCACCCTTCTGCTCCTCGGCAAGCTCCGTGGCGTGCTTAAGCTGTAGACGAAGAGAGTCCTCATCGTTGTGTGCATATACGAAACGCTTACCCGGGTGCATACGAAGACCATCGATGATACATGCGTGGCACTCCTTGTCGTAGACGACAACATCGCGGGGTGTAAGCAGACAGTCGATGATAGAAATCATACCCTGATAACCGTAGTTGAGAAGGAAGGCATCCTCCTTACCTACGAACTCGGCGAGCTCACGCTCCAACTGCTCGTGATACTTCGTCTGTCCCGACATCATACGAGCACCCATGGGGTAGGCCATACCAAACTCCTTACCACCCTCGGCATCAGCCTCACGCACCTCGGGATGGTTAGCCAAACCGAGATAGTTGTTCAAACTCCAGTTCAACACAGGCTTACCACGGAAGGTCATGTGAGGACCCAACTCACCCTCAAGCTTGGGGAATGCAAAATAGCCGTGTACTGCCGACATATACTGACCAATGGGGCCGCCGGCATTCTTCGATAAGCGATCAAAAATATCTACCATTATTGCGTATGTTTAGTTAAAACTTCCTGTTTACGAGTCGCCACAAGCACCTCACAGCACTCACAACGCCAATAAATATCTCTGCAAAGGTAATATTTTTTATGGTTTTTATTAATCTGAGACAACAAAAAAAAGTAGCCTCGAAAGAGAAATAAGTAAAAATACTTATCTCTCCACCGAGGGCTACGTGTGGCGCAGAAAAAAATGGTTATATCTCCACGAGGCGATTCTTTATGGCGTAGACCACAAGGTTGGCGGTATTCCTACACCCCGTCTTTTCGAGAATATTGGCACGATGCTTATCCACGGTACGCTTCGAGATAAAAAGTTTGTCGGCAATCTCCTGATTCGACAGACCACGACACACCTCAACGAGAATCTCTATCTCGCGATCCGAGAGCGCATCGTCATCCTCCTCGACACCCGAAGCCAAGCGACTCATGTTACGTGTGAGTGAGCCGAGGAGTGCAGAGCTGAAGTAGCTATCACCCGCTATCGTCGTATCGACAGCAGCATAAACCTCATCTATATCCGAGTCCTTAAGCAGGAAGCCCGAGGCACCACACTCCATCATCAGCGTATAGTAGTGGTCGTCGCCATACATCGAGAGCGTGACGATGCGCAGGTCGGGACGCAACTGCAAAGCACGGCGCGTAGCCTCGGCACCATCCATACCGGGCATCGAGATATCCATAAAGACAACGTCTACATCTATCGTGGGGAGCAGCTCTATAAACTCCTCACCGCTGCCCACATCTGCAACAACCTCGAAGTCATCGCGTTGCGACAACAGACCACGCAAGCCTGTACGAAAGAGCGTATGGTCATCAACGAGAGCTATTTTTACGTTTCTTGTCATTCTTAGGTGTGTTATATAGTTGGTCGTATTCACTGCTCGAGAGGCGTATGATGGCACTATCCGTAGACACGGATATGTATGCCGACATGCCCCTACCCGGCTGGCTTGTAAGTGTAAGTTTGCCACTCAGCGACGATATGCGCGAGCGTATGTTCGAGAGGCCCATACCCGCATTATCGGCATCCTGAAGCGAGAAACCGTGGCCATCGTCGCGATACTCAATATTCAGGCGATTGTCCCGAAGTTCGAGGTGTAGGTCTATGGTCTTACAGCCCGAATGTTTCAGCGAGTTATTAATAAGCTCACACACAACGCGGTAGAGGATAACTTCAATGTTGGAGTCAAAGCGCTCGGTGCGCAGCGACGTGCGAAAGTTGATTTTTACATCGTGTAGCGTAACAACCCTATCTATAAAGTTCTTGATGCCGCGCACAAGACCGAAGTTATTGAGAATATGAGGCGAGAGGTTATTCGATATCTCGCGCAGCGAGCGTATGGCCTCATCAATGACAGCCGAGGTGTTAGCAAGCGTACTGCGATCCTTATCGCTTAGTTCGGCGCGCTGAAGTGCCGAGATGGACATCTTGGCAGAGGAGAGCAGCGGCCCTAAGCCGTCGTGTAACTCACGCGAGAAGGAGGCACGCGAGCGCTCCTCGGTACGTAACACCGCCGTCATAAGGCTATTTTCGAGCATGCGACGGTGGTTGGTCATACGGTCGACATGGCGCACAAGCATGTGGGCGCAGACAACACTCACCGAGAAGCTTACAGACACGATTGTCCCCACCCATGCAAACGCAAGGTTCGATATATCCACGCCATCCCACTCGAAGAGTTGAAGAACACGCTCGGCGGTGAGCATCGCAAGGCCTATGATACAGCACCACCACAGCGCACGATACTTCGTCTGGTTGACAAGAAGAAGTGCCAACACCATAGCACCTATCTGCATCACTATGCAGACAATCATCGCAATCTCAGCCCCACGCATAACCTCTCTGTGTTACTTTATCACCTCCCTCAAACTATTCAACATGCGGTAGTCCGTCATGTCGGTCTGCACCGGAACAACGGCTACATAGCCATGAGCCAAGGCCCACTCGTCGCTATCCTCCGCCTCGGGCTCTGCATTCTGGAAGGCTCCCGTGAGCCAATAGTAGTCACGCCCATGCGGATCTTGGCGGGCGTAAAACTCCTCCCTCCAGAAGCCGCGTGTCTGACGCGAAAGACGTATACCTCGAATATCACCCTCGGCGCAGCGTGGCACATTGACATTAAGGCACAGGGGGCGGGGTAACATATCGGCCGTAGCAAGCACCGAGGCGATAATCTCCCTGCCATATTTCACTGCCCCGCGAAAATCGGCATCCGGAGCGTGGTCGTCGAGCGACAACCCTATAGAGGGCACACCATAGAAACTACCCTCAATCGCTGCACCCATAGTTCCCGAATACATGACGTTGATAGCGGCATTCGAGCCATGGTTTATACCCGACAGCACAAGGTCGGGCTTACGCTCGGCAAAGATGTGGTCAAAGGCTATCTTGGCACAATCGACGGGTGTGCCCGAGAAGGCATATATCGTAGTATCATCCGAAGCCTCAACCTCACGCATAAAGAGCGGACTATTGATGGTGATGGCTTGGCTCATGCCGCTCTGCACCCTATCGGGGGCGATGGCAACAACACGACCGAACTCCCGCGCAAGCTCCACAGCAGCACGAAAGCCCTTAGACATATAGCTGTCATCGTTGGTGAGAAATATCAGACGTTCCTTATTCATAGTTCGAGTATTATTTGTTTGTATTACGCGTAGATGTCGTTATCCGACGTCGTGGCATCAAGGCGTATTGCTATCATTATCAGCAGGGTGAAGGCCACAAGCGACGACCCTCCGTAGCTCATAAGTGGCAACGGGATACCCATAACGGGCATGATGCCTATGGTCATACCTATGTTTACTAATACGTGAAGCAACAGTATTGCCGCAACCGAGTAGCAATATACCCTGCCAAAGGGCTCTTTGATACGCTCGCCCATGCGCATAAGTCGTAAAATGAGGGCTAAGTACAACGCCACGACGATAAACGCCCCGAAGAAGCCCTGCTCCTCGCCCACGATGCAGAAGATAAAGTCGGTATGCTTCTCCGGCACAAAGTCGTACTTTATCTGCGTACCCTCCATAAAGCCCTTACCCCACATGCCGCCCGAGCCTATGGCTATCTGCGACTGGTTGACATTATAACCCACACCGCGAGGGTCATCAACAAGGCCTACAAAGGTGAGTATTCGGTTTTTCTGATGCTCCTCGAGGTGCGAGAAGAGGACATCCGTTGTAGGCACGAAGAGCATGGCATAGACAAACATCAGTATCGGCCAAAGGAGCATCATCGTGCGTGTCTTGAGCGCCACAGCCGCAAGCAAGAGGGCTGCCACACCGCAGACAATCATCATCGAGGCATAGCCGCTAAGGGGTGTGAGCAGCGCCAAGAGCAGCGCCGCCAACAATACACAGCATAGGAAGCGGGCATGGCCGGCAATAGCCCCCGTCTTGAGTGCGCTATAGAGTGTAAAGAGCACCAATAAGGCGGTAAAAATCACAACAGGCGAGAAGATAAACGACACCACGAAGAGCACAATGGTGAAGATTATCGGGAAGTATATATACTTCGACAGACCCTCTCTGTACAACACAAAGAGGAAGGCTCCCAGCACCAAGCCTGAGCCTGTGTCGTTCTGCAAGACGATGATGCCCAACGGCAGAAGTATCACACCCGCAACCTTAACCAAATCCGTAAGGCGATTGATATTGAAGACATAGTCGCTCATCACACGTGCCATCATCAACGCCGTGGCTATCTTAACGAACTCCACCGGCTGTATACGCATGCCTCCAAGCTCGAACCACGCCTTAGCACCGTTGACCTCGCGACCAAAGAACAGTGCCGCAAGCAATGCCATGATACCCAATATATATGCAGGATATGCAAACATGTGAAATAGGCGTCTATCCAGCAATAACACCACGATTGCCATCGTCCACGATATTACGACCCACACAATCTGCTTCATATAGTTGTGGCTAAGCGAGAAGATGCTGCCGTTATCGGGGTCATACGAGGCTGAGGTGATACAAAATACGCCAATTATGACAATCAACGCATAGAGTCCCAAGGCCACCTTGTCGATAGAGCCAAAGAGCGCATTGCTACCCTTACGTCGCGATATGTTGTAATCCGAAATCATAATCCTTTACCTCTTTTCGTTCTTCTTTTGGCGCTCCGCATCATACTTGCGCTGTTTCTCGTCGTAGCGTGCGTAGTTAGGCTTGAAGTTAAGCACTCGCTCCAACAACTCGGGACGACGTATCGTGTCCGTGAGATACAACTCCTCAATAAGGCTCGCGATGGGCACAGCGATAGCCGAGCCGAAGCCACCATGCTCGACATATACCGAGATTGCTATCTTCGGGTTGTTCTTCGGTGCAAACGACAGGAATGTCGAGTGGTCAGCGCCCAACGGGTTCTGTGCCGTACCCGTCTTGCCACATACATCCAAGCCCTCGAGGTATGCCGTGCGCGATGTTCCCGACACGTTCACACTACGCCACATACCATCGACAATAGGCACGAAGTTCACCGAGTCGACCATCGTATAGTGGCGCTCGTAGAAGCGCCTGTCTATCGAGTCACGACCCTCGATACGCTTTATAAGGTGTGGCACATAGTAGTAACCACGATTTGCGACAATGGCTGCAAGGTTGGCCATCTGTAGCGGTGTACATCCCATCTCACCCTGACCGATAGAGCACGAAAGCACCGTACCCCAATTCCAGCGGCCATTATATCCACGGTCGTAGTACTCCGGCGTGGGGACATATCCTGCGCCCTCGCCATAGAGATCCGTGCCGAGCCTACGCCCAAAGCCGAAGCTATATACATAGTCATTCCACACGCGCACACCCTCCTTCACATTACCATACTTCGTGTTGGTAATCATATCCTTAAAGACATAGCAGAAGTAGGCGTTGCACGACTACGCCACAGCATCACGCAGGTCGAGAGGCGACGAATGTGGATGGCAACCCATCTTACGTGTGCCATAGCTATAGCCATTGTTACAGGGGTAGCGATCCGATGCACGCAGCGTACCCTCCTGCAAGCCTATGAGTCCCTGCACAAGCTTAAACGTCGAGCCCGGAGGATATTTAGCCTTGACAGCACGATTAAACTGCGGCTGTCGCTGGTCGTGTAACATGCTCGCATAGTTTGCCGAGCGGGCACGACCAACCATAAGGTCGGGGTTATACGTCGGCGACGACACCATCACAAGAATCTCTCCCGTCGAGGGCTCGATAGCCACCACCGAGCCTATCTTTCCCTCCATCATCTGCTCGGCAAACTCCTGTAGGCGTGCATCTATCGTCGACGTGAGCTGCGCACCCTTAATGGGTTGCACATCATTCTCGCCATCGTTATAGGAGCCTTGCACGGCGCCGTGCGAGTCGTATATGCGGTAGCTCACGCCCTTCTCACCGCGCAACAGTGTCTCGTAAGCCGACTCTACGCCCTGCGTACCGATATAGTCGCCCGCCTCGTAATAGTCGTACTCGCTACGCTGCAACTGCCCCTGCGTAATCTCGCTCACATAACCGAGGAGGTTGCCACCAATCTTTCGCGGATACTCACGTGCCGTGCGGAAGCGCGTATGGAAACCCGAGAAGCCACCCTCATCCAAGAGAAGCTTGCCCTCCTGCGAAAGGTAGCCCACAACAAGCGTTACAGCACGCGGGCTACGCGATGCCTCTCTCAGGCGCTTCGTAAGAGCCTCCTTCGACATATCGAGGATGGTCATGAGGCGCAGCGTGTCGAAGCCCTCCTTCGGCAACTCGCGATATACGACCATAACATCGTAGCATACTCGGCTCTTAACCAAGTACTCACCATTACGGTCGAGAACCTCACCACGCATCGGGTACTCCACCTCCGTGCGTAACATATTCTGAGTGGCACGCTCATCGTAGCCATCATCGAGAATCTGCATAGCAAAGAGACGCATGAGGATTACAGCGCCAATGCCAAGCACCACAATCCTCAATATCCTATATCTCACGTATCCTTCGTTCTGGTACATCACCTTACAATTTTAGAGAGGAAGAGTCGAACAATAGGCCATGCTATGACCACCGATAGTAGCGTACTCATGATGATTGTTGCCACAAGATGCCACAGCGACACCATCGACATAGTCTCCAGCCAGAAGAAGAGCAGATGGTGAACAAAAATCATCGCCCCGACATATATCATCAACTGTCGCTGACTCATACGTGTAAGCAACGGTGATTGATCGCCGGGCTCCACGCTACGTCGTGTCGTGAGGTACATCACCGTGCGACGCACGACAGCAAGCGGAAGAAGCGTAGCCGTATATAGTCCTGCACCTCCAAGCGACACATCCATCACCACACCCACCACGAGCGACACCACAAGCACCCATATCGTGCGCCACTCCATCGGCAGCAGTATGACTATCAACTGAAAGAGCATGGGGCGCAACCACATGGCTATGGATAGTTGGTCGAGGATAAATATCTCGGCTACAAGTAGCGCCAGCGTCAACCAAAAGTATGATATATTCTTAAACATTGCCTCTTCACCTATGTTAGTTTTCCACCTGCTTTATGAGCTCCTCAATCTCGCCATAATGCGTATTCTCGACAATAAGCACATTATCGAGTGTCGCCATGTCGGCAGCGATACGCAGCGTTGCCGTATATGCCGACTTAGCACTATTAAGCTCATACTCCTCGATTGTTCCCACCGTGATTCCCGAGGGCAGGCGCTCCGAGCGCACCTCCACCTCCATGCCTCGCTTGGGTTCGGAGTATATCGAGAGCTCCACAGCCTCAACCTCAAACCTCGACTCCCCCGTCCAACGTATCACACATACGTGGTCGTTCTCGACGATGCGTCCTCCTGTCGAGAAGTCGATATTGAGCATGGGCATCACCACAGCATAGTGCTCCGAGCACGACACGACATAGCCCACAAGCTCGTTGTCGGGCGTTATAACACCCATGTCGCGTGCCACACCGTCTATCGTGCCTCTATCCAACACGATGATGTTCTTCTTGCGATTTGTCGTCATCGACACCACACGTGCAGGATGATAGCGGAAATGGTGATTGCTATCCTCAAACATAGCCATCGCCGTGGTGTCGAGACCCGAGGCGTAGAGCAACGCTTCGGCACTCTCAAGCTCCTCGTTGAGCTCCGCAACACGCGCCGTGAGTCGACGATTGACCTCGGGGAGCGAGAAGAAGTGACCCACATCCGTTATCACACCACTTACAGCCCCGCCTACAGCTGTTGTGCGCGATAAAATCTTCGCTTCAGCATATGACGAGGATGTAGCATAACTCCACAGCGCACCCACCTCGAGGAGGAGGAATACGACAAGGACGTATATGCGCTTTATGAACTCTACTAAACGATGCATATCTTTGCTTAAAAGAGGCTGCCTTATAAGCGACAGCCTCGTTACTTTACTCTTTCGTGGAGTATTATTTGTGAGTTCCTATGGAGCTCCGAGGGATTTAATTAATCAACCACTACCTACTACCCTCTAACACCCATGCGACCTAATTTGTTGCGAGAATGGTGCAGATACAACGCTCGGCGAATTTCGAGACGATGGGCTGTACTAAAGCGTACTGCCCATTGACGAGATAATTCGTTAGCGGAAGTAGATGATGCCTTATCACAACAAATTGCCGGATTATTTCTCTCCACCCATCAAGAACGAGAAGTTACCTATGTTCTTGAGGGCTATACATGTACCGCGCGCAATGGCACGAAGGGGATCGTCGGCAATATGCACGGGAAGACCCGACTTCTTCGATAGGCGCTGGTCGAGACCCTTGATAAGAGCACCACCACCGGCAAGGTAGATACCATTCTTCACAACATCGGAGTATAGCTCGGGAGGCATATTCTCGAGCACCTCCATAAGTGCGTTGTCGAGCTTCACGAGCGACTTATCGAGGGCGTAGGCTATCTCGCTATAGTTGAGCGTAACGGTCTGCGGCAGGTTGGTGAGCATATTCGAGCCTGTGAAGATGTAATCCTCGGGCTCATTCTCGAGCTCAGGCACGGCAGCACCTATGGCACACTTTATATCCTCGGCAGTGCGCTCACCGATACGTATACCATGCTGCTGACGGATGTAGTTCTGGATGTCGTTGGTAAAGACATCACCCGCCACATTGATAGACTTCGAGCATACAATACCGCCAAGCGAGATACATGCTATCTCCGACGTACCACCACCGATGTCGATGATAAGGTTACCCTCAGGAGCCTCAACATCGAGGCCGGCACCGAGAGCTGCAGCCATAGGCTCGAAGATAAGGTATATCTCGCGACCGCCGGCATGCTGTGCCGAGTCGCGCACGGCACGAATCTCCACATTCGTAGAACCCGAAGGGATACATATCATCATGCGTAGCGAGGGCGCGAACATACCGCGCGTAGCACCAACCTTCTTGATTAGACCGCGAAGCATAAGCTCCGTAGCCTCAAAGTCGGCGATAACACCATCCTTCAAAGGACGAATAGTGCGGATGTTAGAGTGTGTCTTACCATCCATAAGGCGCGCCTTATGACCTATGGCCATGAGGTCACCGGTCTTAATGCTGAGAGCAACAATCGAAGGCTCGTCAACGACAACCTTGCCATTGTGCATGATGAGCGTATTGGCCGTACCGAGGTCAATAGCTAATTCCTGCGTAAGTGAAAAAAGTCCCATATATCTACTATTTTATTTGCATTTTTTGGTTTCGCCCTCTGATTTTACCTGTATCGCAGTACTCCACAGACAAAAAAAACGACTCTCGCCACAGCGAGTGTCAAAAGGCAACAACTAACTAAGCAACAGACAGTTACAGCCATTTTGCATCAAACATGTCATTACTCACTTGCAAAGATAGGAAAAAGATATGGACATTTTGCAAGAGTTTTCACATTTTTTTTGTTAATTTTGTCAATAATTTTTTACCTATGAAGTCAGAAATGAGACCTAAATGTGCCGTACTGGGCTACGGCAGTTGGGCTACTGCGATTGTCAAGACACTTACGGTTAATCATCACCACGTAGATTGGCTCGTGCTAAATGATGAGATACGCGAGTCGCTACACTCGCGCAGCCGTAACTCAAAGTACCTGCCTTGGTGCTATATCGACAAGGAGTTCATCACACCCTCGTCGGACATCAACGCTGTTGTGCGCAATGCCGACATCGTATTCCTTGCCATGCCCTCGGCATTCATGAAGAGCTTTTTGGAGCCTCTAACGGAGGACCTATCGGATAAGATTATCGTATCGGCAATCAAGGGTATCATCCCCGGCGACTATCTCACGATTGTCGAGCACATGAACCGCTACTACGATGTTCCGATGCAGAACCTCGCCGTAGTAACAGGCCCCTCGCATGCCGAAGAGGTGGGGCAGTGTCAGTTGTCGTACCTCACGGTGGCATCGGAGGATAGCGCCACAGCCGAGCGTGTGCGCAGTGTCCTTGCCAACGACTTCTTCCGCTGCTCGTTATCGAATGACGTATTGGGCGTGGAGGCCGCAGCCATCATGAAGAACGTATACGCCTTGGCCGTGGGTATAGCCGTAGGTCTGCGCTATGGCGACAACTTCCTCGCCGTGCTCATCGCAGGCTGCGCCGCCGAGATGAAACACTTCATCGACAACGCCGTGCCAATCGAAGGGCGCGACATCAACTCGGCAGCATACATGGGCGACCTGCTCGTGACGTGCTACTCACCGCTAAGCCGCAACCGCCGTCTTGGCACGCTTTTAGGTAAGGGATGCTCCGTGAAGAGCGCCCTAAACGAGATGACGATGATTGCCGAGGGCTACTATGCCGCAGAGTGTATACGCCAGAGCTCTATGCGCCGTAATATCGACATGCCCATCGCCGACATGGTGTGGGAGGTGCTCTACAACCGAGCATCGGCACGCGAAGCCATGCAATCGCTCATACAGATACTCAAATAACGCATAACAATTAAACATACAACAATATGGAGCTTATCAAGTTTAACGCTGCACACTCAGGTGTAGCAATCACTACAGAGATGCAGGAGGCTGCACGTCGCGCCAATGCACTACTTCACACTGGCGAGGGCGCCGGCAACGACTTCCTCGGCTGGGTAAACCTTCCCACGTCGATAACAGATGGCGACATGGCCGAGATTAAGGCTGTAGCCAAGAAACTCCGCGAGCGTGCAGAGGTAGTTATATGCATAGGCATCGGTGGCTCATACCTCGGTGCTAAGGCCGTATTGGAGGCTATGAGCAACTCATTCGAGAGCCTCAAGAAGAAGCACGACAACCCCGTGGTAGTATTCGCAGGTGAGAATATCTCGGAGGACTACACATACGAGCTTATGGAGGCGGTGAAGGAGTACTCTATCGCAGCCATCGTAATATCTAAGTCGGGAACGACAACCGAGCCCGCCATCGCCTTCCGCCTTATCAAGGCCGAGATAGAGAAGCGCTACGGCAAGGCTGAGGCTGCCGAGCGCATCGTGGCCATCACCGACAAGGCACGTGGTGCTCTGAAGACCCTCGCCACACAGGAGGGCTACCCCACCTTCGTCATCGAGGATAACGTCGGTGGCCGCTACTCGGTACTCTCGCCCGTAGGACTTCTGCCGTTGGCTGTTGCAGGTGTCGATGTCGAGGCCTTCGTTGAGGGCGCCCGCGACATGGAGCGCATGACGGCCATGGATCAGCCCATCGAGAACAACCCCGCAGCACAATATGCCATCGTGCGCAACGAGCTATACAAGGCGGGTAAGAAGATAGAGATTCTCGGCTCGTATGAGCCCAAGTTGCAGTATATCGCCGAGTGGTGGAAGCAGCTCTATGGCGAGTCGGAGGGTAAGGATGGCAAGGGCATATTCCCAGCAAGCGTAACGCTCACTGCCGACCTACACTCTATGGGACAGTATATTCAGGAGGGTGAGCGCACCCTGTTCGAGACAATCATCTCGGTGAAGAACTCAAAATATGAGGTCAAGGTGGAGGCCGATAGCGCCAACCTCGACGGCCTCAACTTCCTTACGGGCAAGCGTCTATCGGAGATTAACAAGATGGCTGAGCTCGGCGTGCGCATAGCACATGTCGATGGCGGTGTGCCCAATATGCTCATCGAGATTGAGCGTATCGACGAGCGCACTATAGGTCAGCTCCTCTATTTCTTCGAGAAGGGCTGCGGCATATCGGGATATATGCTCGGTGTAAACCCCTTCAACCAACCCGGCGTGGAGGCATACAAGAAGAATATGTTTGCGCTCCTCGACAAGCCCGGATATGAGGAGGAGTCGAAGGCCATCAAGGCAAGACTTTAATTCCAATGAGTAATGAGAAGTGAGGAGTGAGTAATTGAAATTACTGATTATACCAATTTATAAACAAAGGTGTCGGCCGTGATGGCCGACACCTTGTTTTTTGGATGCGCTATAAGCCGAGTTCTGTACTCTGCCGAAGCAGAGCCTCCATCATTTATCTACGACGGCAATCACTTGTCGCCTCCAGCAACCTACCCCCCGACATTGGACGAGCAACCCTTAGTTGTCGGTATACATGGTCTTGCAACCCGTGAGACGTACTGCCGAGGAGTATTGCTACCCTCGCGGTGGGCTCTTACCCCGCCTTCTCACCCTTACCCTTGCGGGCGGTTATTTTCTTCTACGCTACTATACGCTTACGCATATCAAGCCGTTAACTTGCACGGTGCTCTCTGTTGCTCGGACTTTCCTCCCCCACCCTAAGGTGGCAGCGATGGAGCGCACATCCGCGGCAAAGATACAACAATTTATCTAATATTATACGTATAATTGGTAATTAGTAGTGCGAATAATAGTAGTAACTGTAGTAACACATGCTAACACCCCTATTACTAATCTTAGTTTGTTACTACCGTCCGTATCATCTGTCACACCTATGCCTAAAAATAGGGCAAAATATTTTGTAGACACAAAAAAAATGCTATATCTTTGTACTAGGATGTTACATCCACCATCGAGAATTATAAAACATACGAACTATTAACATCGAGACCCAATGACAGCGTACTATCCCAAAGATGTGTACCTCGCGCCAGAGATTTTGGTAACGGAGGTGGCCGTAGAGCACGGCTTTTCAACAAGCATGGAAGACCCCTATGTAAAAGATGAGTTAGATTGGTAAAATGAGAGTTATTATGAAGAGAGCATTTATACTTTTGTTTGCCATGGTTGCCATGGTTGCATGCACCGAGACAAATAACGACATCGACACGCCCAAGGATAACACCGATAATATAGAGCAGCCTGACGATGAGAATACGCCAAGCGAGGAGGAGAACACCAATGGAGATAATCCCGACAATGAGGAGAACCAAAGCATATCTATAACCGTAGGCGTTGAGGGTAACGACACACGCATACAGCTCAACGAGGAGCTACATACCGTATGGAACGAAGATGACCTTCTCACGGTATTCTACAAGAGCGCGACACGCCAGCAGTGGCAGTTCCAAGGTGCTACGGGCGATACCGAGGGCACGATAGAGCCTGTTGGGGAGGTTACAACGCCCGAGGTAGAGGGCAACATCGTTGTGCTCTACCCCGACAACGAGGCATACCTCTACAACGAGGAGGATAACAGCGTGAGAGCGACGGTGACGGCCACACAGAGCTACGCCGAGGGTAGCTACGGCATGGGTGGCAACATCCTCGTGGCACAGAGCACCACAAACAACATGACACTGAGAAATGTGTATGGTTGGCTGAAGGTGGAACTCACAGGTGCAAGTCACGCCATAGCAAGCATCACGCTCACAGGCAACAAGGGCGAGCAGCTTGCAGGCGATATTGTCATCAACACTGAGGATGCTACAGCATCATTCGTAGCCACAGAGAGCCCCACAACGGCCATGACACTCACGTGCGAGGGTGGCGCGATGCTTAACGCCACAACAGCGACAACATTCTACATCGGCCTATTGCCTCAGACCTTCACCGAGGGTATAACCATAGTTATTACCGACACTAATGGTGGCACGATGACAAAGTCTACAGATAAGAGCGTTGCCATCGACCGCAATGCTATACAGGGCATGCGTGCCTTCGACTATGTCCCCGAGGAGGGTGCAGGTGAGGTGGAGAAGAAGTTCCCCGGCAACAACTCTATATGGTACAACACTACGGGTGGGCAGCTGACAATACAGTCTTCACCTACAGATGCCAACATAACGAATCACATCTTTGGTGCTTGTGCCAATGGACAGTGCTACTCGCTCTACGCCATAGAGTTCGATGCAGCGGTGACAACCATCAACCAACTGGCATTCTATAACCAAAGCACCTTGGAGACCATCTACCTGCCTCACTCGGTTAAGAGCATAGGCCAGGCAGCCTTTGCGACAACAGGCCTTAAGGAGGTGCACATTGGTAGCGGCATAGAGAACATCGGTCCTTATGCCTTCACCAATAGTCGCGACATACAGAAGATATATATACGTGCCACAACGCCTCCCACGCTTGGCGACAGCGCCCTGCTGTGCGACAGCCCTACAGGAGGCTACAGCTATATCGGAGCGCTGATATATGTTCCTGAGAGTGCCGTAGAGACATACAAACAACACGCCTCATGGATGCCCTATGCCAACTATATCGTGGGCTATGACTTTATCAATGGTGAGACCGTGGGCGAAGGTACGGGTGGAGGCTCCGGCACAACATCGCTTTTTAGCCACCGCATCCTAATCCTCGACCATACTGACATGGGTTGCGGCTACTGCCCCACAGCCATGGACCGCCTACATGCTCTCGCTGCATCGGAGTTCAAGGAGTACTACCACGAGGTAACACTCCATGCGGGTAAGATGTCGAGCAGCGACCCCGCATACTCGAAGGCCGCCGCAGACATGTACTCATTCCAAGGTGTTAGTGGCCTACCCACCATCTACCTTAACTATTTTGGAGGCATTATACCTCGCGGGGATAGCGATGACTACTTCGTGAATACCACGATGCGCAACATCTTCAACTCATACCATAGTAAGCATGGTGCTGCCGTAGGTATCGCCATGGAAACCTCCGTGTCGGGCGGCACGCTTAACATCAACGTAGATGTGACATCGGCCTTGGAGCAGGAGTACTACCTTGCCGTATGGGTGTTGGAGAACAATATCCAATCACCCAACCAGTCGAATGGCTACAAAGAGCACCACTACGTCTATAACCACGCCCTGCGCGAGATAGTCACACCCTACAGCAAGCGCGACATGGCAGGTGATGAGCTTGCCACCCTCCCCGTAGGCTTTGAGGTGAGCCGCAGCTATCAGCTCCCCATTGATGCGAGCTGGAACGCCAACAACCTCGAGGTTATAGCTATCGTTAGCGCCGATAATGATGCCTCATCGGGTGGCTACGAGGTTGTCAACTGCGCCGTGTGCCCCATAAATAGCACCTTGGACTACGAGTATATATCGGGTGCCGGTGGTAATAATGGCGACGATAATGACAGTGGCGACGTCCCCGAAGGCGATGACGAGAACGCCATAAAGCTCTCGACAATGTCTTATAGCGATACGCTTTTGGGCAGCTATCTGCATACCTACTCCTTTACGGATGGTGGCAACACCTCACTCAAGGTGTACGTAGGCGACTATTGGGGTACAACGACATCTATCAACGATGGAAAGTATCAATTTACAACCCCAAGAAGCTACGCTTGCAACGCGGGTCAATTCCACGCCGATAGTGTAAAGATTGATGGTATAAGCAAGGCGGTAACAGATGGTACGATGACCGTGCTACAGGGCAAAATGAGCCTCACGTTGCAGTTTACCGACAGCACAGAGTATACCTTCGTCTACACATTCTAACCTGCGAATAACGTGGGGATGACTAAAAAGTAAATTTGTCATCCCCGTTTTGTTAAGAGGCTGAATAAAAAGATGTAGTTTTAGGCCTGCGAAGCCCGAAAAAGCGGAGTTTACTTGGCGTAAATGAGCATTTTGAGGGCGAGTATAACGACAAAATACACTTTTTATTCAGCCTCAATGTTTCTAATTACTCATGTCCAAAGTGGTGTTTCTAACATCTTTCACTCTACCGAACAGTCGTAGCGGGAGCATACATCGGCAAAAAAGCCACCGATAGGTAGTACTTGGTGTACGTCCCATTGGTGGCATTTTTTGTTAGGGGCCGCAAGCGACCCCTTATCACAAGAAATTCAAGAAAAGCTTACTTTACCTCCTCAAACTCCACATCCTCGGGCTGCTGCTGGTTGGCATCCTGCTGAGCACCGCCATTAGGCTGACCCTGCGCCTGCTGTGCCTGCTGCTGAGCGTAGATATCCTGCGAGGCGGCCTGCCATGCAGCGTTGAGTGCCTCAATAGCTGTATCTATAGCTGCGATATCCTGAGCCTTGTGCGCCTCCTTAAGCTTGCCCAAAGCCTCCTCGATAGCGCCCTTCTTATCAGCGGGGAGCTTATCGCCATACTCCTTGAGTTGCTTCTCGGTAGCGAAGATATTAGAGTCGGCAGCGTTAATCTTCTCGATACGCTCGCGCTCCTTCTTATCCTTCTCCTCGTTAGCCTTAGCCTCGTCGCGCATACGCTGAATCTCGGCATCGGTAAGACCGCTCGAGGCCTCGATACGAATCTTCTGCTCCTTGCCCGTGCCCATATCCTTGGCCGACACGTTAAGGATACCATTGGCATCGATATCGAAGGTTACCTCAATCTGAGGAACACCGCGGGGAGCGGCGGGGATACCATCGAGGTGGAAGCGACCGATAGACTTATTATCTGCAGCCATGGCACGCTCACCCTGACATACGTTAATCTCCACCGAGGGCTGATTATCTACAGCCGTAGAGAATACCTGACTCTTACGTGTAGGGATGGTAGTGTTGGCATCGATAAGCTTCGTCATCACGCCACCAAGGGTCTCGATACCGAGCGAAAGGGGCGTAACATCCAACAAGAGCACATCCTTAACCTCGCCAGTGAGGACACCACCCTGAATTGCAGCACCTACGGCAACAACCTCGTCAGGGTTAACCGAGCGGTTAGGAGTCTTTCCGAAGAACTCCTCAACGACCTTCTGGATTGCAGGGATACGTGTAGAGCCACCTACGAGGATGACCTCATCAATCTGGTTTGCCTGAAGACCGGCATCGCGGAGAGCTATGCGGCAGGGCTCTATGGTCTTCTGCACAAGGTGGTCGCATAGCTGCTCAAACTTAGAGCGCGTGAGCGACATCACAAGGTGCTGAGGAATACCATTTACAGGCATGATATAGGGGAGGTTGATATCCGTAGTCGTAGCCGACGAGAGCTCAATCTTGGCCTTCTCGGCAGCCTCCTTGAGGCGCTGGAGCGCCATGGGATCCTGACGAAGGTCGATATGGTGCTCAGCCTTGAAGGCCTCAGCCATATAGTCGATAAGCACGTGGTCGAAGTCATCACCACCGAGGTGAGTATCACCATTGGTAGACTTAACCTCGAATACACCGTCACCAAGCTCCAAGATAGAGATATCGAAGGTACCACCACCAAGGTCGTATACGGCAATCTTCATATCATTCTGCTTCTTGTCGAGACCATAAGCAAGGGCTGCTGCCGTGGGCTCGTTGATGATACGACGCACCTTGAGGCCCGCAATCTCACCCGCCTCCTTCGTAGCCTGACGCTGCGAGTCAGAGAAGTATGCCGGCACGGTGATAACAGCCTCCGTAACTTCCTGACCGAGGTAGTCCTCCGCCGTCTTCTTCATCTTCTGAAGTGTGATAGCCGAGATCTCCTGAGGTGTATACTGACGACCATCAATCTCCACACGGGGAGTGTTGTTGTCACCCTTAACTATGGTATAGGGGGCACGCTGGATATCAGCAACCACATTGTCGTAGCGCTCACCCATGAAGCGCTTAATAGAGAACACCGTGCGCTTGGGGTTGGTGATAGCCTGACGCTTTGCGGGGTCGCCCACCTTACGCTCACCGCCCTCGGTGAAGGCAACAACCGAAGGTGTTGTGCGGTGTCCCTCGGCGTTGGGAATAACAACGGGCTCGTTACCCTCCATTACTGCTACGCACGAATTTGTCGTACCTAAGTCAATACCAATAATCTTGCTCATAATCGTTAGTTTATTTTGTTAATTAATATTTTACACGTTTCGCTGTCGCAGCATCTTCCGCTCGACGAAATAGAGCATGGCAAACGGCATACCAAACAAAAAAATGCGCCAAAAGTGACACTCATATTTACTAAAACGTGACAAAAGTGACATGCCACACAGCCCGCGACTGACAAAATGGCATTTGATTGACACCACAGCCTCTATGCGCAGTTATGGGGAGTCTGGGGAGAATGGGGAGATTGGGTAAAGCGCTATCAAATAACTACCCACGCTATCCATGCCTGCATCATCGCACTCCGCAACGAAGTATATTAAGTGGTAGATGCCCACGTTGGGGCATGGTAGCAACTATCGCTCCTCGCCACCACGAATACCCCGCCTCGGCATGACGAGTTGATTTATACTCCACCGACTATTAAGACTGAGCCGGTACATGCCTACACGTGGCAGTAGTGGAACACTACCATATTGCAAAACAGACAACAAAAAAAACAACCCTCGCACTGAGAGTCGCTTTAGTTGGGCTACCTGGATTCGAACTGCAGCAATGGCCCGCCATTGCAAAGTAGAGCCGATACCATTAAAAAATAGCGCAGGCATTTGCGCACAGCGCAAAGGACGAGCAATAAATCGTAACCCTATCGGCTCAACCACAATGGAGTGAGAATCAGACAGCACAACCCACATAGCGATTATGACGTTTGCAATAGGGACAGCGTAGCTGTGGCGCGTGTAGGCGTGTCTATGATGCTCGCATCAATGGTACATGCCTACACGTGGCGGTAGTGGAACACTACCCTATTGCAAAACATACAACAAAAAAACGACCCTCGCACTGAGAGTCGCTTTAGTTGGGCTACCTGGATTCGAACCAAGAATGACAGGACCAGAATCTGTAGTGTTACCATTACACCATAGCCCAATATTTGTTTTGACGGTGCAAAAGTAGAACATTATTTTTTAATTGCAAAGAAAAATGTAAAAAAAATTTCATACCTTTGTTAAGATTTTTGCAATACATGTGAAATAAAAAATATAAAACATACTGATTATGAAGAATATCAAATCTCGATTGATTGTTATGAACTTCCTACAGTTTGCCGTGTGGGGAGCCTACCTCACATGTGTAGGTCAGTTTTTGGGCAAGGTAGGCCTTGGTGCCTATATATCGTGGTTTTATATCGCTCAGGGTGTTGTCTCAATCTTCATGCCCGCGATTATGGGCATCATTGCCGACAAGTATATTCAGCCACAGCGACTCTTAGGCTTATCGCACCTCTTGGCCGGTGGCTTCATGCTCGTTGCGGCATACTTCGGCTACGAGGCTACGCTGCTTGCCGAGGCCAATGCCGGCAATGCGGAGTATGTAGCCGATATATGGCCCGTGTTTATACCCTATGTAATAAGTGTAGCGTTCTACATGCCTACGATAGCGCTATCCAATACCGTGGCCTTTGGCACGCTCACACGCTCGGGCTTGGATTTCGTCAAGGCCTTTCCGCCGATACGTACTCTTGGCACAGTAGGCTTCATCGCCTCGATGTGGCTCGTAAACAGCCTATCGTTTGGCTTGGAGCTCACAGCACAGCAGACATATATGCAGCTTGTCATGAGTGGTGGCTTGGGTGTCATCCTCGGCCTCTATGCATTCACGTTACCCGAGTGCCCGCTCAGCCAAGAGGTGGGTAAGAAGAGCCTTGCCGAGCGCCTTGGCTTGGATGCCTTCGTGCTCTTCAAGAGCAAGAAGATGGCCATGTTCTTCATCTTCTCTATGCTCCTCGGCGTGTCGTTGCAGATAACCAACGGCTATGCCACGCCCTATATAGAGAGCTTCTCGGCAACGTCGGAGAGCTGGTTTGCAAGCAACCCCACGATGCTCGTGTCGCTATCGCAGATATCTGAGGCGCTGTGTATCCTCCTCACCTCGTTCTTCCTCTTGCGTTTCGGCATCAAGAATGTTATGCTCATCGCCATGTTCGCATGGGTGCTGCGCTTCGGCCTCTTTGGTGTGGGTACGACGGAGAGCATCATGGGCATCGTCGCCCTCGTATGCTCATGTTTAGTATATGGCGTAGCCTTCGACTTCTTCAACGTCTCGGGCGCCATGTTCGTGCAGCAGGAGGCTCCTAAGAGCATGCAGGGCAGCGCACAGGGTCTGTTTATGCTTATGACCAACGGTATCGGCGCCTCGGTAGGTACATATATTGCCGGCAAGGTCGTAGACCACTTCTGCACATGGGATGGTGGCCACCTCGTTTCGCGCCCCGAGTATGCCAATGGCTGGCAGACGACATGGTTTATCTTCGCGGCATACGCGCTGATTGTCGCCGTGATGTTTATGATACTCTTCCGCTATAAGCACGACCGCACGAAGATTGCTGAGGCAAAGCACTAATATATGTCACAACCTTTGGCCGAGCGCCTGCGCCCACAGAGCCTCGACGACTACATAGGGCAGAAACATTTGGTTGGCGACAACGGTGTCTTCCGCAAGTTTATCGCCACGGGGGGTGTGCCATCGTTTATCCTCTGGGGCCCCCCGGGTGTGGGTAAGACGACATTGGCGAAGATTGTCGCCAATGCCCTCGATAGGCCCTTCTACACCCTCTCTGCCGTGACTTCGGGCGTTAAGGATGTGAGGGAGGTCATCGAGAAGGCCAAAAACCAACACCTCTTCAATGCCCGCCCCGCATTTCTCTTTATCGACGAGATTCACCGCTTCAACAAGTCGCAGCAGGACTCGTTGCTCGGTGCTGTGGAGCAGGGCATCGTCACGCTCATAGGTGCTACGACAGAAAACCCCTCATTCGAGGTTATATCGCCACTTTTGAGCCGATGTCAGGTATATGTCCTTAAGCCCATGGACGATGGCGAGCTGCAAACGCTCCTCGACCGCGCCCTCACTACCGATGCGGAGCTTCAGAGGCGACATGTCGAGGTGCGCGAGACGGAGGCCTTGTTCCGCTTCTCGGGTGGCGATGCGAGGAAATTACTAAATATCCTCGACATCATCGTCGGCGCCTCGGATGGCGACATCATCATCGACGATGAGCGTGTCACCGACTGTCTACAACAAAATATAGCCCTCTACGATAAGTCGGGCGAGCAACACTACGATGTCATCTCCGCCTTTATCAAGTCGGTGCGTGGCAGCGACCCCAATGCTGCGATATACTACCTCGCACGTATGCTTGCCGGTGGCGAGGAGCCACGCTTCATCGCTCGCAGGCTTGTCATCCTCGCCTCGGAGGATGTGGGCCTTGCCAACCCCAACGCCCTGCTCTTGGCTAACGCCTGCTTCGACACGGTGCATAAGATAGGCATGCCCGAGGCACGCATCACGCTGGCCGAGACGACGATATACCTCGCCACGAGCCCCAAGAGCAACTCGGCATACGCGGCTATCAATAAGGCACTGCAAATGGTCGAGCACGACACAACAAATAGGCCTGTGCCCCTGCATTTGCGTAATGCCCCCACGAAACTCATGGATAAGCTCGGCTATGGCGCCGACTATAAGTATGCCCACGACTATGCGGGCAACTTCGTGCAACAGGAGTTCCTCCCCGAGAGCCTTAGCGGCACACGCTTCTATACCCCCAATGAGCAGAACGCCCAAGAGCAGAAAATTGCCGAGCGTATGCGCACACTATGGGGTGATAAGTATCAAAAATAACAAAATCTATTATCTATGAGGGGTTGGATACATGCCATTGCTATCTGTTTGTTAACATTGGGTAGTTGTACGACACATAGTGATACCATCAAACTTATTGAGAGGGCGGAGAGAACTATGATTGACCATCCAGACTCGGCTTTGAGCATCATCAACTCAATTGACCCCGAGAATATTCACGGCCATAAGGATATGGCTCATTATCGGCTTGTATTAGCAGAACTCAACCTCGACATAAATATTGATCGCATAGCTATAGGCAAGCGCATACGTGTGCAGTAGTTGCAGCGGGTATATGGTAAACAGACAAACCTATGAAGCACTTATTACACATCACCGTAGGAATATCACTCGTGCTTTTGTGCTCCTGCTCCTCATCACGCGATGTTGAGCGGATGTTAGACAAGGCAGAAGAGTTGATGGTCGAGCGCCCCGACTCGTCGTTAGTCCTCCTTGAGGGTATCGATATAACAACCGTAGCTTCGCGTGGCACCAAGGCGCGCTATGCCCTGCTGCTTACCCAAGCCAAGGATAAAAACTATATCGACGAGACAGATGCTACGCTCATAGATGATGCCGTAGAGTACTACGAAGAGTCCGACAATGTGCACTATAAATTTATGTCGTACTACTACCAAGGACGAATATTATCCAACAAAGGCGATTATACGCATGCTATCATAGCATATACTCAAGCCGAAGAGCTACTCGACAAGTTAAATGACAACTACTTGGCAGGTCTACTATATACTGAGATAGGAAACATATATAGTTTATTCTACGATTACAACAAATGGCTAACGGCAGCCAAACAGGCATATAGCCATTATTCACAAACAGACTTACAATATCACAAAGCATACGCATTGCATAATATTGGTCACGCCTATATAAATCTTGAGGACAAACATGAGGCTATCAAATACACCAACGAGGCTTTAAAATATGCAATCGCATTAGGCGATATAGGTCTTGAGACCGGTTGTTATGAAAATCTTATCATTCTATACGATATGGTGGGAGATTATGAGCATTGTGGTGACATAATTAACATAACGCAAAAAAATATTAACCAACCAACCTCATCTGGATATTTAAGCGCTGTTGCTAATTACTATGCGGCATCGAACAATCATAGACAAGCAGAAGAGTATTTACGAAGAGCTTGGGAGCAGACTACAAATGCCAATGACACTGTATGTATGTACTTTCAGTCGGCAAGCACATACAACAAAATGGGACGGACTGATGAAGCGTATAGTTATTTGACTGCCGGCATCAACAAACAAAGGATTCAATTACATGATATCTTACAACAGCCAATAGAATCGGTACAAAAGGAATATTTCCATAATCAGGCAAAGTTCAATGCCTACCGCCTAAAGAAGAATACACAAATCTACGTATCACTATTCGTTGTCGCACTATTATGTATAGTTATTATAATAATGTACGCAAGACATCGCGTCATATCAAAAGATTTGGAGATTAGCAAATATATGGATTTGGCCACCGAACTGCAGCACTCTATACAAGACAAGGAGCGACACATATCGGAGATTTCAAAACATATATCTAAGCAAGAGGAGGCACACACCTCCATGATTAGGGAGATGCACAGCCAAGTGGCAGACCTATTCCATAAGCAGTACAAATTGTTGGATAAACTTAGTAATACATACTACGAAACTCACGGAATTAGTCGCGAGAAGGAGAGTATCTACGAACAAGTGAGAATAGAGATAAACAAGTTCGCCAACGACAAGGGAACATTAGCACAGCTGGAGAAGATTGTAAATCAATATAAACGTAATGCCATAAATTTGGTGCGCACCGAGATTCCCAGTATATCGCCACGCGATATTAAGCTACTATGCTATATATATGCAGGATTCTCGGCCAAGAGTATAAGTATCTTTGTGGGCGAGACTACGGGCAATATCCTTACACGTAAATACCGCCTGCGTAATAAAATCTCAAAACTTAATACTCCAAACGCCCAAATTATCCTCGAAGAGATGCCCTAAGCCTTAAAATTTTTATCACAGCGACAAAATTTTGAGGGGGGGGGTAATTTCCTGATATTCAACACATTATTAAAATATGCAAAATAGTGTGATATTTTGAAATATCACACTATTTGTATTTTGTTGTATATCAAAGCGTTAGACAAGATATGTGTGATGCACTTTTAAGGGTATTTTCTATTTTTATTAGGAAAATATTTACTATCTTTGCGAATAGATATTGAGACTTGTTATTAACAACAAAAATTATTTGTATAAATTATGAGAGCGCGAATTATCTTTGTCATGCTATTTACGATGTTTGCATCAGTGGCTATGGCACAAGAACAGAAGCCCGAAAAGAACTTCTATATGTCATTTACTGCCGAGACGAGGGCGGGTAGCACATTCGCAAGGCGCGACAACAACTTCAGCATGATGGATATCGAGGCTTCGTATGGTTTTCATTTTAACGACAGATGGTCCGTACATATACCCCTTGCAGCCAGCACAGGCCTTTTTCACAATAGTAAAACCTTTACCGAGCAGGGCTATTTAGGTATCAGCGCCGAGTATAAGGTTGTGCAATCTCAGAATTGGGGCTTGGCTATAGCACCCAAGGTGCAGTCGACACTTGGCGGTAAATGGGGCGCTATGGCCTATGACCTTGGGGCAAAATTCGAGTTTAACAGAGGACCATATATCGGCATTGGCATACGCTATATAGACACCTATAAATCGGCAATATCAAATAAATGCTGTATATATGCTAACTTTGGCTTCCGCATAAATTCTCCCAAGTAAAAGCGGATAGACATCTATAATTTGAGGTGTAGTCTTCGACCCCGACAGTTTGTTAAAACTCTTGGTATCGAATTACTCTATTGATAATATTCATGACTACCCCCTAACGCCTCAAAAACACTCACACCCCCTCACTTCTCTCCACGCTCCACTCAGTATAACATTTTGTATTGCGGGTATATGAAAGTATACCCGCAAGAGTGATGGGTCGCTGCAACAAAGGGCGCAACCTAAATAGCCGGTGGAGTATAAATAGACTCGTCATGCCGAGGCGGGGGCATCCGTGGCGGTGAGGAGCGATAGTTGATACCATGTCCCAACGTGGGCATCTACCGCTGAATATACCTCGTTGCGGAGTGCGATATTGCGTATCAGTGTAGCCGTCGGATACAATTCTTCGCGATGACGTGGGTATATAAAAGTATACCCGAGATGACACGTAGCGGTTGCGAGTTCAGGCAATTTTATGAATTTAAGGGTTCTAAAAAACACTAAGCTTCCCAAACGCCCTAAAATCAACTTGCTATACTCTCCACGCCACCCTTCGCAACCACAAAAAGAGAGTGAATAAAAAGATGTAGTTTCATGCATGTTTACCGCAGAAATACTCTTTTTATTCACTCTCAATCAACATATACTACCCTACTTCACTACGATATTCGTATTATTGGGGATATAGTTTGTGTGACGAGAAAGTTTCTCATTCTGCGTAGCATTAACATAGAGAGTCTCCAAGGTAGACATCGGGCTACAATCGAGTGATGTGAGCTCCGAGCAGTACGACACATCGAGTTGTGTGAATGAACACAACTCGCACTCTAGCGATTTCAATGCCGTACAGTCGCTAAGGTCAATTGATGCCAGTCTCTCGCAATATGATAGATATAATGCTGATAATGCTGTACATCCATCCAAATTTATAGCCGCGAGCCATGGTGAGTGGTTACACCTTAAAGAGGAGAGGTTGCTACAACCGCTAACATCTAATGAATCAAGAAGCGGACTATTACGTAAATCTACCTCTTGGAGCTGTGACATATTGCTCAAATTTAGATGCTCGAAGTTACACTGTGCGGCAAATGTCCTCAGATTCGGGCAGTTGCTAAAGTCAAGTTCTTTGATTGTTGCTGCCTCAAAACTTGTCAATGCCGTACAGCCGCTTATATCTACCGATGCACAGCTACCAAGAGATATGCTCTCAACGCTCTTAAGGTTTGAGGCATTAACCGTATTACAAGTTCCTTGTATCTGTATAGATGTCAGCGGAGTGTGGTTTCTAAGGTCAAAATCGAGGTCGAGATTATTGCAAACAACCGAGAGTGTCCTTAGGTCTGTCTGTTTGCTGAGGTCTAACTCTGTTACACCATAATAATTTGTCGTTCTGTATGTTTCCTCGACATCTAGGCTCCTCAACTTGGGACACCCCGTAATATCAAGCTTGATATTCGCTGCGACATCATACACATTCAGCGACTCGGCAAGAGGCGCAACAATCGTCAAATCACTTGCGAGAGTGGCACCGAGATACTCCCAACCATTACCTCTGGCATACCTATCAAATGGTGAAACATTAATATAATTTGGATTTTCGCCAAAATTAATATATGACAGCGACTGTATAGAACTTAATGATACATATGAGAGTTTTAGGCAGTTGGACAAATCCAAGCGCTCGAGGTTAGTGGCCTTCTCTATGACCAATCTCGTTAGCTCGGTGTTATTAGAGAGGTCTATCGCGCTCAATACTACGCCTGCCTCACCTATAAATAAGCTCTTAAGTTGCTTATTATTCGCAATATTCAAGTCGAGCAGATGGATAGCCGAAGTGATGTTAAGCGACTCCAGAAGCGGTGATTTTGCCATATCGAGCTTGGTGAGCACATTGGCAGAGAGTTCCAACGATTTAAGGTTAGGCACGCCATCGAAATCCTCCTCGGTGCCCATATATCCCGTGATTGAGAGCGATTTAAGGTTCGGTAAATCGAGAGACAAGCCATTGATATTTTTGTTACGAGCCGTTACTGTTAGCGATGTAAGACACTCGCCACTAACCTTCAGGGTGTATAGCTCATCTGTCCCAATCGTAGCTATACTAAGGCTCTTAATGCTCGGTATAGAGCCCAAGTTCAACTCCCTAAGGTATGGCAAATCGAGTTCATTATATGAATAGATCTGATCATAGATATACTGAAGATTCATACATGCCGAGAGGTTGAGCTTAGTCATATAATTACCGCTGCAATCCAAAGTACGCAGCTTCGTGGTATTAGCGAAATTAAGTTCCTCAATCGTATTGGACCTACAATCAAGTATCTCAAGGTTGCGACAATTGGTAATATCGAGCTTCGAGATGCTATTGTTCTGACAATATAGTGTTTGTAGTGACGAACAACTTGCTATATCGAGCTTAGTGAGCTTAGATTTCTGACAATCAAGATACTCAAGATAGGGATGGTTATTCAACGTAAGGGTAGTGTTCGCGAGATTAGACATCGAATAACACTTTAGAGTAACAAGCTCGTTGTTATTCTCAACATTAAGCGCCGTGAGCTTTGAAGAGTATACAATGAGTCGCTTCAGGCGACGGTTGTTACTAAGGTCGAGCGACGTAATCTTCGACCCGCTAATATCCAACTCCTCAAGCTGAGCATAGGGAGTTGTATTGAGTGCCGTGAGATAGCTATTTGAGGCACACGAGAGCGACTTAAGGTTAGTACACCACTCAAGGCCCGTAAGGTCGGCAACATTCTTATCTACAGCTACATTAGCAACGCCAAGAGCCTCATCCTTAGAGAGCACACCATCCTGATTTGTGTCGAAGTTCTTAATCATATATGCTCCAAGCAGCTCGTCGACAAAGACAACCTCCTCGCCCATAAGCGTGGTGTCGGCCGCCTGAGTGAAGCATAGTGTCTGAGCTATGCTGTTATCGGCAAGGTCGATGATATAGGCAAAGGCGTGGCGCGGGTTACCCTCGTTAGCCTCGGCCGCAAATGTCAGAGTCTCCTCGCGGAGTGATGCACGTGTCTCGGCAACAGTAAGCCATGAATACTCTTCGGGAATATCTACGCGATAGCTTAGGTTGGTCTGAACATCAACCTCAACGACACCTCCATCCTTCGGAAATTCGAGAGCCTCACCCGAGGTGATGACAAGAACGCCATCTTCAATATCATCGTTACCCTCATAGTAGAAGTGTACGGCCTTCATCACCACCTTGCTGCGACCATCACCCGCAAGTACCGCTACGGTAGCGTGTGGAACAATGGTCTTAGGCATCTCAACCGTAATCTCGCCAGTAGCAACGCCCTCGTTCAGAGCATAGCTCTCGATTGTAGGCTGAAGGTTGTTTGAGCCGATAACCTCAAGCGTTGTTGCAGAGGTTGCTCCCGTGATTGTGTAGCCTATAGTGTAGGTATAGCCCAACGAGTAGTTGAATTTCTCGGTGGCGAGCTCCAATGTAAACTCCTTATCCTTAAGCACGGCGATGGTGCTATCATCCGCAAGCGTGAAGTATACATAGTCGTCATCCTCCGACACACCTTTGAACACCTCACAGTAGTTGACACCATCCTCGCCCTTCGCCTTACCAAGCTGTGTCCACGTCAAACCACCATCGGTAGATATCCACCAGTAATCATTCTCAATCTTAAGTTGAGGAGCAATGGCATCAGCACCATCCTTACCATCGGCACCATTTATACCATCCTTGCCGTCAGCACCATCGACACCATCTTTGCCATCGGTACCGTTTATACCATCCTTGCCGTCAGCTCCATCGACACCGTCTTTGCCGTCAACGCCTACAGCCTTAATCTTGTTACCGGCATCATCCGTAAGCCACTCACCATTGATAGTCCAATAGTAGATGCCGTCTTCATCCTGACGCACACCAATCGTCGGTGTAACACCATCCTTACCATCAGCACCGTCAGCACCATCCTTGCCATCGGTACCGTTTATACCATCCTTACCGTCAGCGCCATCGACACCATCTTTACCATCAGCACCATTAACTCCATCCTTGCCATCGGCACCGTTTATACCATCTTTACCGTCAGCGCCATCCTCACCATGGTAGATGGTGACAGTTCCGCTCTTGGAGAAGGTAATGACATAACCGATAGTCTCACCGCCCTCCGTAACGGGTGTTACGCTCGTAACAAAGTCGTTGTTCTGCAACGCCTCAACGATGCTTTGCAGTGCCGAGATGTTAGTGTTCATCTCGCGACACAGCTCCTCAAGTTGTGTGATTCGATTCTCGTGGTCGTCGAATCGCTCCCACACCATTGTATCATCATACTGACACGATGACACTACTACGGCCAAAACTATGGCCATAAGCGCAAATAGCTTTTTCATAGATTGTTGTATTAGGTTAATAATTGTTTGTCGCAAACAATACCGCACACCTCCATCACGGCGGGTTATATTAAACTAAGAAAGTGTGGAGATGAATCCCGTTTATCTACAAGAGGGTTGTGGTAAAACCCAAGCAAAAACAAACGATACAATGCCCCACACTTGGATAGTATGGGGTATATGCACAGACTGTGCATAGCCACATAGCTATACAAGAAATGAGTGCTGTTCGTCATCCTTTTGCTTTTGAAAACTACCACATTTTCTTGTAAAGACTTACGAAAACACTTTCAATATGTCTGCTATCACGCGGATAGCACCACAAAATTAAGTATAATTTCTGAAACGAACAACACTCGCGAGGGCATTGCAATAAAATTTAGCACTTTATCGCGCTTGCCACTTTGCAGGTATTAAAAATAATACCCGCGATATTTCTTTATGAAAATAAAGTGTTACCTTTGTAGAAATATATTGCAATGGGTATAAATGAGAGCTCAATGCGCAGTATGTAAATGGTGCAAAGTCCCACACATATAAGCGTCGTGCCAAGATTGAAGAGCATCTACACAAGCTTGCACACGCCTATCGGCAATAAGATTACGTTAGAGGGGACTATTACGACAATCATAGACTATGACATTTTGTCAGTCGCGTGACAAAATAGGGTTTTAACGTATGACACGCGAGTTTTGGCACAGTGATTGCCGCGACACCAAATCGCAAGCAGAGAGGCTTAAATTGGATTAAATATTAACTAAAACATAAAAAAGCATAAAACTATGGCAGTAAAACCACTTTCAGACCGCGTATTGGTGAAACCCAATCCGGCAGAGGAGAAGACCGCAGGTGGTCTCTACATCCCCGACACAGCTAAGGAGAAGCCCCTAATGGGTAAGGTGATAGCAGCAGGCCCCGGCACCGCAGAGGTTAAGATGGAGGTGAAGGTTGGCGACACAGTAATGTATGGCAAGTATGCCGGCACGGAGCTTAACTACGAGGGCGAAGACTACCTCGTGATGAAGCAGTCGGACATCATCGCCGTTATCGAATAATACACTCTTGCGCGATGACCAACAATAGGGAATCAATCGAGGTGGTAAGTAGTAATCTTTAAGACAATTTTTAAGACAATTATGGCAAAGGAGATAAGATATAACGTAGAGGCAAGAGAGCTTCTTAAGGAGGGTGTAGATGCACTATGCAACGCCGTGAAGGTGACACTTGGCCCCAAGGGTCGCAACGTAATCATCGACAAGAAGTTCGGTGCACCACAGGTAACAAAGGATGGTGTGACCGTAGCCAAGGAGGTAGAGTTGGAGGATACGTTTGCCAACATGGGTGCGCAGATGGTGCGCGAGGTGGCATCAAAGACCAACGACGATGCGGGTGATGGCACAACGACGGCTACAGTCCTTGCGCAGTCGCTCATATCTGTAGGTATCAAGAACGTAACAGCCGGTGCCAACCCCATGGACCTCAAGCGCGGCATCGACGCTGCCGTAGAGAGGGTTGTCGAGTCGCTCAAGTCGCAGAGTCAGGTTGTAGGCTCGGACTTCGACAAGATCGAGCAGGTGGCAACAATCTCGGCAAACAACGACCGCAAAATAGGTAAGCTCATAGCCGAGGCTATGGCCAAGGTTAACAACGAGGGTGTCATCACCGTGGAGGAGGCCAAGGGCACGAAGACACATGTGGACGTTGTCGAGGGTATGCAGTTCGACCGCGGCTACATCTCGGCATACTTCATCACCGACACCGAGAAGATGGAGGCACAGCTCGACAAGCCCTTCATCCTCATTGCCGACAAGAAGATTTCGACGATGAAGGAGATTATGGGCATCCTTGAGCCCGTGGCACAGAGTGGCCGCTCGCTCCTCATCATCGCCGAGGATGTTAATGGCGAGGCTCTCTCAGCTCTCGTCGTAAACAAGCTCCGCGGCACGCTTAAGATTGCCGCATGCAAGGCCCCGGGCTTTGGCGACCGTCGCAAGGAGATACTCGAGGATATAGCTACGCTCACAGGCGCCACTGTAATATCGTCGGATAAGGGTATGAAGCTCGAAGATGCAGGCCTCGATGCCCTCGGTACTGCGGAGAAGGTGACATTGAATAAGGAGAATACGACCATCGTCGATGGTGCCGGCACTAAGGAGGCCATCGCTGCCCGTGTACAGCAGATTCGCGCCTCTATCGAGAATGCAACGTCGGATTACGACCGCGAGAAGCTTCAGGAGCGCTTGGCGAAGCTCGCCGGTGGTGTTGCCGTACTCTACGTAGGTGCCGCCACAGAGGTAGAGATGAAGGAGAAGAAGGATCGCGTAGATGATGCTCTTGCAGCTACACGTGCCGCCGTAGAGGAGGGCATCGTGCCGGGTGGTGGTGTTGCCTACATCCGTGCCGTAGCATCGCTCGAGGGCATGAAGGGCGAGAATGACGACCAGACCACGGGTATCCAGATTGTCAAGCGCGCTATCGAGGAGCCTCTGCGCCAGATTGTAGCCAACGCCGGTGGCGAGGGCTCGGTTGTGGTTAATAAGGTTAAGGAGGGCACGGGCGCCTTTGGCTACAATGCTCGTGACGACCGCTATGAGGATATGCTCGCTGCAGGTATCATCGATCCTACAAAGGTGTCGCGCGTAGCCTTGGAGAATGCCGCCTCTATCGCCTCGATGTTCCTCACGACGGAGTGCGTCTTGGCCGAGAAGAAGGAGGACAATCCCCTTCCCGGCATGCCCGCAGGCGCTGCCGGCATGGGTGGCATGATGTAATAGACTGTTACGCTAATATGTTTAGAGGGTGGCTAAAAAAATTAGCCACCCTCTAAACATATACTTAATTATTTACCATGGCGAGTGTCGAGGGCTGGGGTCTATTTGCCATCAACAAAAATAGGTTACTATAAGTTCCAGTAGGTCAAATGGGGCTCTACGAGATTGTCGCAGCCAACTAAAACGCTCCACTCAGGATGACAAAGTACCCCATAGTAACTCATTGAAACCCATAAGGACCTATAGGAACCCATCAAAACCTATTACTCATTACCAATTATTTACTCACCTTTAAGGTTGAGCTCTATGTTATCTCCCGACCATGGGTTTATCTCCACCCAGCGTTTAAGTACTTGTGTTGTGCCATGTTCGACGATGAGCGACATATTAAGTGGCGCAATGTCGCGTGTGGTGTTCTCGCGCGGGAGCGTATGCGGGATTACATATATATATAAGGTAAGCTCCTCGGCATCGGTACTACTGAGCACAACACCACGCTCCGCATTGTAGCCCTTAGGTTTCTCACGAAGCTCGGCACCTACGGGTGCTATCTCGCTACGGTGCTTAAGAAACTCTACCTCCTCACCACCACGTCGCACACTACACATAACAACATAGTTGAAGCGCCAAAACGCATCATCCTTACAATCGACTCTAATAGTAAACCCCGCCATAATCGAACAGTTTTGTGTAAAATGATTGAAATTTGTGCTACAAAAATAGTAATAATTTGCAGATTTTAGTTTTTTGTCGTAAATTTGCAGACTAATTGTGCTGAAATGGAGCAAAATGCATTGTACACGATAGCCTATAAGGGGCTTAAGAGTGGTAGCTACGAGTATGATTTTCAGGTAGATGATGCGTTGTTTGAGGCGTATGATCGAGTGGAGATTAAGGGTGGCCGTTGCAATGCGCACGTTATGCTCAAGCGCAGTGAGACGATGTTGGAGCTCAACGTAACCATCGATGGCGAGGTTATCTGCGAGTGCGACCGCTGCTTGGAGGATTGCCCCATAGCGGTGGATTACGAGGGCGACCTTGTGGTTAAGTTCTCCGACGAGATTGACGACTACGACGGCGAGGTGCTGTGGATGTCGCCCGCGGAGGACTACCTCGACCTCACGCAGTATATCTACGAGAGCATCGTGTTGTCGCTACCCTACCGTCGCGTACACGAGGAGGGCGGCTGTAATCCCGAGATGCTGGCATCGTTCAGCGAGGCCACGGAGGAGGAGATGGAGCGCATGGAGGCTGCCGTGGAGGAGAGCGACGTGCAGGGCTTAGACGACTACAACAAGAGTGTTCTCGCGGCACTGAAACGCAAATTAGAGAGTAACGAAGAGTAACGAATAGAATATAAGGCAACGCTGCGGGTCTATCCGTCAGGCACGGGGCAATGCTGAAAAAGAAACTTAAAAACTTAAAAATTATATTGTAGTATGGCACATCCTAAACACAAAGTTTCGTCTACACGTCGAGACAAGAGAAGAACTCACTACAAGGCAGTAGTTCCCACTGTAGTAACCTGCTCAAACTGCGGTTCAGCAGTACTCTACCACCGCGTATGCCCCGAGTGTGGCTTCTACCGCGGTAAGCTCGCAATTGAGAAGAAGGCAGCTGAGTAGTCTTCACAAAAGAGAGGAAGAGCACACCGCACGACGGTAGTGCTTTTCTTTTTTATAACACCTCTATTCTAAACCTAAAACCGAATCCCTATGATAAAGATTGGTATCGATGCTATGGGTGGTGACTTCGCCCCCGAGGTTGCTATCGAGGGTGCCATAATGTCGCTCAAACATATCGACAAGGATAGCCGCATAGTACTCTACGGCGACAAGGAGCGCATCATCGAGCTCCTCAAAAAACACAACTGCCCCGAGGAGCACTTCGACATTGTGGCAACGACGGAGGTCATCGAGATGGGCGACCATCCCGCCAAGGCCTTCGTTGCAAAGCGCGATTCGAGCATCACCGTGGGATTTCGCGACCTTGCCGAGGGTAAGATTGACGGCTTCGCAAGCGCCGGCTCAACAGGCGCCATGATGGTGGGTTCGATGCAGGTAATCAAGCCCATCGAGGGTGTCATACGTCCTGTACTTGCCACGCTCATACCCACCGTGTCTGCAGAACACGGCATACGTCGCGCCGTGCTTATGGATGTAGGTCTCAACGTCGATGCCAAGCCCGAGGTATTAGCCCAATATGGTCTTCTCGGCTCGATATACGCTAAGTCGGCACTCCAGATGGAGAACCCACGTGTGGCGCTTCTGAACATCGGCGAGGAGGAGGGCAAGGGCAATGCCCAAGCGAAGGCCACATATGACCTCATGAAGGCCGATGGTCGCTATAACTTCGTTGGCAATGTCGAGGCATCGTATATCTTCACAGGCAAGATTGGCGATGTTGTCGTTGCCGATGCCTTTGTGGGCAACAGCCTTCTCAAGATGGCCGAGGCACTATACCGCATAAACCACCGCCTCGGAGGTGGCATACCAAGCCTGCGTAGGATGCTACGCCCCGTGCTTGGCCGCCTTGTGCCCAAGCTATACTGGCAGCAGGACTTCTGGGATGCAATGAACGCCGAGAGCGTTGGTGGCCTTCAGGTCATGGGCGTAAATGCCCCCGTGATGATTGGCCATGGCAGCTCGTCGGCACGTGCTATATGCAGCATGATACGCTCCATGGAACGCGACATTAAGAGTAACTTCCCCGCGAAGCTCCGCGAGGCACTTCAGACATCGAAGAGCGAGGCAGATAAACCCAACGAATAGTGCAAACCTATAACACTACCACGATTATGCAATTCATAAAACTATTGGCTATGCTCATACTGTCGTTCACCATCGTAGCATGCGAGGATAACAACGACGGCAAGAGCTCAGGTGTAAATAACAACACTCCCGGGCAACTCCCCAACGACGATATCGACGGCACTCCCGATGATGACATGAATAAGCCCAACGAAGAGCACGGTGGCAATGACGAGGGCGGCAATGACGAGGGCGGCAACGACGAGGGCGGCAACTACGAGAGCGGCAACGACGAGGGCGGCAATGACGAGGGCGGCAACGACGAGGGTGGCAATGACGAGGGCGGCAACGATAATGTCAATGTGGCAGCTGCTGAGATATCTCTTCATGTGAAAGAGATTGCCGAGAACAGCATCTCATTCGAGCTCACGAGCGCCAATGCCGAGGAGGTACGTTGGCTATGCACCATACAGACAACAGCGGTGTTAACAGGCGAGGATGTCATGCTTGAGGGTACCGTGGCTGATGCCAACACCACGACGATAATAGAGGCCACAGAACTTATTGCGGGTGCCACCTACGAGATTTATGGTGCTGCGAAGAACAGCAAGGGGGATATCACCTTAGCCAGCACACTCGTTGTCAAGACCACGAATGGATACGTAGGCGATGCTACGTACTGTTTCGTCGACAACATCACCGCAAGTGTAGACATCATGCAGACAAATGGTCTTCGCAACGACTATGTATCGTTCTACGACGATGTTAAGGGTCACACGCTCTTTATCGACTTCTACTCGCCTCTTGGTGGCGAGTACCTGCCCGCTGGCACCTACCCGTTGGGTGATGGCTCGTCGATGACCAGCGACCAACAGTATACCTACATCCTGCTTGCTGGTCAGCAAGACTTCATACGTATCACGGAGGGTAGCGCCACTGTTGCGGTCGTAAGTAGTGCTACGGGTGCTATCATACACAGCATTACGGCAAACTATACGATGACTACGGGCGACACGATAGCGCTCCAGTTTACCGGCACTATAAAGCCACGCATATAGCATAAAAAAACAAAAGGAGGTTGAATAAAAAGTGTATTTCTGCGTTATGCTCGCCCTCAAAATGCTCATTTACGCCAAGTAAACTCCGCTTTTTCGGGCTTCGCAAGCCTAAAACTACATCTTTTTATTCAACCTCTTAACAAAAGGGGGATGACTAAGTTACTTTTTAGTCATCCCCCTTTTGTGGGCCCAGAGGGGCATGATCCCCCGACCTTCGGATTATGAGTCCGCTGCTCTAACCAACTGAGCTATGGGCCCGACGTTTTCACGTTTCGCGGTGCAAAGATAATTAAATTTTTGCAATACGCAATAACAAAACTCCATTTTTTTGCATTATGGCCCTATATGAGTAATATCGGCAGCTGAAACTCATTTTTTTAGGGCACAAGATTTTGCGTTTTGAATTGTTTTGTTACCTTTGTATATTATTTTAGGCATATCATAATCTAAATTTTACTATATGAAGAAGACCTTTACCACTATTCTATGTCTTGCCGCCATGGCATTGTGTACACACGTAGCTAAGGCTCAGGACGATGGCCGCGACATCAACGACATCTTCAAACTCGGTGTTGAGGCACGTTTCGACTATCTCGCCCAATCTCTTGCAGGCCAACCGCAACCCGATGCTTCAGGCTTCGAGGTGCGCTACTTCAACCTCCGCATGGATGGTCAGATTTCCGAGAAGTTCACCTATTCGTGGCGCCAGCGCTTCAACCGCGTAAACTCGCTCAGCAGCTTTGCGCACAATACCGACTGGCTTACACTCACCTATAAGCCTACGGATAACTGGGCAATATCGGGCGGTAAGCAGGTTCTTATGATTGGTGGCTGGGAGTACGACCGAGCACCTATCGACCTCTATTTCTGCTCTGAGTTTTGGAACAATGTATCGTGCTATCAGCTTGGTGCGAGCGTAGCCTACACGACAAACGAGGGTAACGACACCATCCTCTTGCAGGTGAGCCAGAGCCCCTATGATCGCAGCACGAACAACTACTTTGCCTTCAACCTCCACTGGACAGGCACACATGGATGCTACACAGCACTTTGGTCGGCAAACCTTATGGAGTACGCTGCGGGTAAGTTCGACAAGTATATCGCTCTTGGCAACCAATTCAAGTTTGGCGATGCTAAGATTCAGCTCGACCTCATGAATCGTGGTCCTAAGGCCAAGGATCTGCTTTTCGACAACTTCTCTATCATGGGCGAGTTCTCGTATCTCATCGTTAATCGCGTGAACATCTTTGCTAAGGCTACCTACGACAAGATTGGCGATAGCGCTGTCACCGCCTCGGGGCTCTTCCCGGGCACGGAGATGACACGTGTGGGTGGTGGTGTCGAATACTACCCTCTTGGTGGTCGTGGCAATCACGATGTGCGCCTACATGCCGCCTATGCATATAATATAGGTCGCAACACCAATCCTGATGGCACGGCATTTGGCAAGGGTTCGTACTTCACCTTCGGTCTTACGTGGAAGATT
>JAFVWO010000049.1 GCA_017501625.1 Alistipes sp. | reverse complement strand
GGTGGCGGACAGTGACGGTGCGATCCTCCAACGTCTGGTGGTCGACGGTAACACAGAACGGAGTACCGATGGCATCCTGACGGCGGTAGCGCTTGCCGATAGAGTCCTTCTCGTCGTAGGCCACATTAAAGTCGAAGCGCAGCATGTCGATAATCTCGCGGGCAACCTCGGGAAGACCATCCTTCTTAACAAGAGGCATAACGGCAACCTTCGTAGGTGCTAAAGGTGCGGGTATGCGCAACACTACGCGCTCCTCGCCATTCTCCAACTTCTCCTCGGTATATGCTGCCGACATAATCTGCAAGAACATACGGTCTACGCCGATAGATGTCTCGACAACATAAGGTACGTAGCTCTCGCCACGCTCGGGATCGAAGTACTGAATCTTCTTGCCCGAGAACTCCTGATGACGGCCGAGGTCGAAGTCCGTGCGCGAGTGGATGCCCTCCACCTCCTTGAAGCCGAAGGGGAAGTTGTACTCCACATCGGTAGCAGCATTGGCATAGTGAGCGAGTTTGTCGTGGTCGTGGAAACGATAGTTGTCGTCGCCGAAGCCAAGGGCGCGGTGCCATGCCATACGTGTATTCTTCCACTTGTTCCACCACTCCATCTCTGTTCCGGGCTGCACGAAGAACTGCATCTCCATCTGCTCGAACTCACGCATACGGAAGATAAACTGGCGTGCCACAATCTCGTTACGGAAGGCCTTACCTATCTGTGCAATACCGAAGGGGAGCTTCATACGTCCCGTCTTCTGCACATTGAGGTAGTTGACGAAGATACCCTGTGCCGTCTCGGGGCGCAGATATATGGTGCTGGCACCATCTGCCGTAGAGCCCATCTGCGTAGAGAACATGAGGTTGAACTGACGTACATCCGTCCAGTTGCGCGTACCCGAAATGGGGCATACAATCTCGCAGTCGAGGATTATCTGACGTAGCTCCGCAAGATCGTTGTTGTTCAACGCCTCGGCAAAGCGTGTGTGCACGGCATCCATCTTAGCCTTAATCTCCAACACGCGGGGCGAGGTGGCGAGGTACTGCTCACGATTGAAGTTCTCCTTGAAACGCTTATGCGCCTTCTCAACCTCCTTCTCAATCTTCTCCTCCTGCTTTGCAAGCCAATCCTCCACAAGCACATCGGCACGATAGCGCTTCTTAGAGTCTTTATTGTCGATAAGAGGGTCGTTGAAGGCACCCACGTGGCCCGAAGCCTCCCAAGTGCGGGGGTGCATGAAGATGGCGGCATCGAGACCTACGATATTCTCGTTGAGCTTAACCATAGAGTCCCACCAATAGCTCTTGATATTGTTCTTGAGCTCCACACCATTCTGGCCGTAGTCGTATACAGCACCAAGGCCGTCGTAAATCTCACTCGAGGGGAATATGAAGCCATACTCCTTACAGTGAGCAACCAGCTTCTTGAACAATTCTTCCTGTGTCATAGTCTATATGTTTTTTGTTTTCCTTTCATTGCGGATATCAATCCGCAAAGGTAATACTTTTTTCGATATATTAGTTCGTGTGGCGCTGTATAAATTTTATTGACACAAAGATTGTCCTTGGGGATGTTCTATAAATTAGTATAAAAGGGTTTCGTCGTTTGGCGATTCTATTTCGGTTGTTTTCGGGCTTATTTCATTATGAAAAACAGAGCGCTCAATGAAATGGTTATAGATTGTCAATAACTTATTTCACCACTATGGAACAATATTAAGAATATTTTACTATCTTTGTCTTCGAAATAAACTTTATAACAATTAATAACAATTTACTATGAAAAAGTTTTTACTCGCTGTTGTTGCTGTAATGTTCGCAACAGGTGCTTTTGCACAGGATTGGTCAGTAGGTGGTCGTGTCGGTTCAGGCTTCCAGGCTGTAGGTATGTACGGCTATAGCGCTGATAAGTATCTCGAGGCTCGCTTTGGTGCTTCATGGGCTAACCACGGTGGTGGTGTTACTGCTGACTTCACAGTTCTTCACAACTGGAATGTTTGCACTATGGACTGGACACCCAGCGCCGGTGAGTGGTTCTTCGATGCAGGTGTAGGTGTTAACGTCGGTGGTCGTGAGCACTATGCTTATGTTGGTGTTGCAGGTATGGCACGCCTTGGTATCACCTTCAACGGTGCTCCCGTAAGCCTTTCACTCGACTATACTCCCGTTATCGGTCCCGAGATTGGCTACTGGAAGGGTGGCTCGGCAGCTGATTTCCGCAGCATGGGCTTCGCGAATGTTGGTATTACTTGTACCTACAACTTCTAATTTCTTGTGATAGCGGCGCTACTGCGACGCTTCAGTCAAAATGGCGAATGGGAAATACACAACAAGTATGTCCCATCCGCCATTTCTCGTGTCAGCGCCACATTAGCACCACTCTGACAAGAAACATACACGCCTACAACCATAATATACCCCACGACAGATGAAATACTCGCTTGTTATCTTTGACCTCGATGGCACGCTGCTAAATACCATTGGCGACTTGGCAGCATCGGTTGATTATGTTATGCGCTCGCGTAACCTCCCGGAGCATAGCGACGAGGAGTACCGACAGATGGTCGGTGGTGGTATCAAGCGCCTTGTGGAGCGTGCCCTCCCCGCGGAGCTTGCGGCCGATGATACCTATGTAGAGGAGTGCGTAGCGCAGTTTCGTCGCTACTATGTCGATAACATCGACCGCCACACCACGCCCTACGAGGGTATGCCCGAGCTGCTACGCAGCCTCACGGCTAAGGGTGTGAAGGTGGCTGTGGCATCGAATAAGTTTCAGCACGGCACGGATAGGCTTGTAGCCAAATTTTTTGGTGACATCGACTTTGTTGCCATCGAGGGTAATCGCGAGGGTGCGCCCCTGAAACCCGACCCCGCCATCGTAGACAACATCCTCCGCATCGCGGGTGTTGAGCCTGCAAAGGCCGTTATGGTGGGTGACTCGGGCATAGACATACGCACAGCCCGCGCAGCAGGCATAGACTCGATAGGCGTAGCTTGGGGCTTCCGCTTTGCCGAGGAGCTCTACGCCGCAGGTGCCGAGCACGTGGTAAGCACAATGGCAGAACTCGAAGCCCTGCTCTAACCTCGGCAATACAATCGCACGGCATCTGCCGTGATGCGCTCATCGCTAAGGATTATAAGTCGCTCGACGACGTTGTGCAGCTCGCGAATGTTTCCTGTCCACGGACGCGAGGCAAGAAGCTCTATAGCATCGCCATCAATACTCTTATTCTCAATACCTTGACGCGAACAAATCTCCTCGATGAAGTGGTCCACAAGGAGGGCTATGTCGTTGCGGCGCTCGCGTAGCGGTGGCACATCAATCTCTATGACACTAAGACGGTGATACAGGTCTTCGCGGAAGTTGCCGAGGCGTATCTCGTTGCGTATATCCTTATTCGTTGCCGCAACAACACGCACATCGACGGCAATATCCCTATCTCCACCTACGCGCGTAATCTTATTCTCCTGCAACGCACGTAACACCTTAGCCTGTGCCGAGAGCGACATATCGCCAATTTCATCCATAAAGAGCGTGCCACCATCGGCCAACTCAAACTTACCCTTACGTTGCTTCACGGCTGAGGTAAACGAGCCCTTCTCGTGACCAAAAAGTTCACTCTCAATGAGCTCCGCAGGTATTGCAGCACAGTTTACCTCAACAAAGGGCGCTGCTGAACGTGTACTCTTGAGGTGCAACCAGCGGGCAACAAGCTCCTTGCCCGTGCCATTCTCGCCGAGCACCAACACACGAGCATTCGAGGGTGCCACACGACGTATCATCCTTCGCACATGCTCGATAGCCTCGGAACACCCGATGATGGGCTGTGTGGCACAGTTCGTGCGACGTGTAGTGTGGCGTACCGCTCGAGATGGAGCCTCATGCTCGACATTGTCGTCATCGCCGAGGTGACGTAACGACGTGAGGAGGCGGTTCATGTCTATAGGCATGCTAAGGTAGTCTATAGCACCATGGCGCAGGGCCTCAACAGCGGAGTCTACATCGGGCTTGCGTGTGACGACAATCGTGGGGAGCCCCATGTCTTCGAGTTGAATCTGTCCGTCGACGATTGCGGCATCGAAGGTTGCCGTGCGACACATCTCGCGGGCCGAAGGCAGGCTCTCGGCCTCGACCGTTGCGAAGTTCTCGAAACGTAGGCGTTCACCAAGAGAGTTAAGCATGCTTTTCGAGGGCGAAAGAATTAAAATTTTGGTCATAGCTTGTTTATATAAATAATTTTTAGTTACTTTGTGAGGTTAAACGCCGCCATTACGACGGATAAAGATGCACCCTTTAGTTCGATGGTGCAAATAACCACGAGGGGATGACCCTTACCCGATACAATAATGGCCATAACAGGCTATTTGTGCGGGGTTTCAATCGAAAGTTTAATATCTTAGACAATGAGAAAAAACTATAATTACACACGACGAAAGTTATACTTGCCTGAGTACGGGCGACACATACACGAGATGGTCGACTCGTTACTCGAGATTGAGGATAGACAGGAGCGCACACGACAGGCAAAGGCTGTAATCGCCGTTATGGGTAACCTCAATACCACACTGCGCGATACCGAGGATTTCAAGCATAAGCTGTGGGACCACCTCTTCATAATGTCGGATTTTCAATTGGACGTCGACTCGCCATACCCACAACCATCACGCCAAGATTTGGCTGTCGTGCCACAAAAATTACCATACACACAGTCACGCATAACATTCAAACACTACGGCAAGTATGTACACAGACTTGTGCGTGCCATCGCAACGGAGCAAAACACGGAGCTTAAGACCGACGAGATAATCAACGTAGCACGCTACATGCGCGCAAAGAGCTTCGAGTACAACAACGAGCACCCCAACAACGGCTCCATCATCCGTGACATCAACATCATGGCAGGTGGAGATGTAGATGTCGACCTCACGGCCGTGAGCACCATGCGAAACGACTATCGTCAGGCATCACCGCGCAACATCAAACGTAACAAGCCGCAACCGGGGCGCAATAACAACAATAGGGGCAAGGTGACAAAGAGCAATAAACCTGCTCCGCGACACAATGCACACAAGTAGTCGCACGTTACCACATATAGGTATTAACTACACATAACTGATGAAGAGATTTATATTCAGCGCAATAGCAACCCTTATGCTTATATCGTGTGGTAGCGATAAGGCATCACATCAGACCATCATAGAGGGGCGTTTCGTAGGCAGCAACGTCGACTCCGTATTCTTGGAGCGCGTGTCGGACACCTTCGTCAACCCCGAGCGCATAGCTGCAACAGCACTTGCCGAAAATGGAGCCTTCCGCTTCTCATTCGACATCGAGGAGTCTACCTCGCCACGCTTCTACAAGCTATCGTTTCCCGACAACACACGTCCCGTGACGTTAGTCGTAGCCCCGGGCGATAACATACGCTTGGAGGCCGCGGGCGACATATTCCTAAACTATACGGTCGAGGGCTCCGAGGAGTCAGCCTTGATACGCGAGTTCAACAACGAGTATTTCGCCTCGTGCGACCGCTTGGCGCTTATTGCCGAGACCATGGCTGGCAGCTCTAAGGCGATACCCGAGCGCCAAGCATATCTCGCTGCACGTAATGCCATACAGACACAGGTACGCTTCGTGGGCACGCACCACGATAAGCTTGCGGCCTTCTACGCCATGCGCCACAATATCGCCGAGCAGTATATCCCGCAACTCAACGGCTACGGCATAACCTTGGCACACTACAACACCGTGCTTGAGGGCATAACAAAGAGCTATCCCGACTCGCCGTATATCGCCATCATCGAGCGCGAGATTGCCGATGCTGAGGCCATTCACTCGCTAAGTAATAGTATAGAGTATAGCTCATACCCCGACATCGAGCTCGAGGATATGTACAAGGTGAAGCATCGCTTGTCGTCACTCGATGGCAAGGTCATAATGCTCTACTTCTGGACGGCAGAGAGCGCTCTCTGCAATACTATCAATGCCGACATGAAGGCCCTCTACGAGCGCTACCACGATGCCGGCTTCGAGGTTTATCAGGTATCAGCCGATAGGGATGTGTCGATGTGGATTGAGGCTGTACGCCAACAACAACTGCCATGGATATCGCTCTTTGCCGCGGGCAGAAACGATGTATTCTCGCTCTATAATGTCGTAAAGCTACCTATGGCATACCTTATCGACCGCGAGGGTAACATGAGCATCGCTCCTCTCGACATGAAGGAGCTCGAAAACGAAATTAAGAAACATATCTAAGCCTAATGATATACTTTGCCTCGGACATACACCTCGGAGGAGGTACACCCACGCAGGCCGAGCACACCGAGCGTGCCTTCTGTCGTTGGTTGGACATGGTGGCGGAGGATGCCACGGAGATATACCTCCTTGGCGACATCTTCGACTTCTGGTTTGAGTATCTGAGGGTTGTACCCCAAGGCTTTACGCGCACCCTCGGTCGCCTTGCAGCGTTACACGACCGCGGCATTCGTGTAGTTCTCTTTAGCGGCAACCACGATATGTGGAGTTACGACTATCTTACACGCGAGTGCGGTGTGGAGATAATACGCAAGCCCGAGGTCGTGAATATCAATGGTCTAAACATACATCTCGCCCACGGCGACAATATGAACATCCATGGTCAGCCCCTGCTGCGAGCAATGAACGCCATCTTCCGTTCAGGCACAGCACGCTGGCTCTTTCGCTGGGGCATACACCCCGACATAGCGCTTAAGTTCGGCCGCTGGTGGAGCGGCAAGTCGCGTAAGTCGCACGGCACGGAGCATATAACAGCGGATAGACTCGGCTTCCTCGTAGACTATGCCCGCCAACACCACACCGCGCACAGCGACATACGCCACTATATCTTCGGACACATGCACCTTGCTCACCGCATGACGGATGATGACATCGACGTGCTGTTCCTCAGCGACTGGTCACAGTCGAAGGCTACGTATGCGACGCTTGGCGAGGATAACATCTTAGAACTAAAAACTTTCGATATAGATGAAACAGTATCTTGAGCTTCTCGATAAGATATGCCGCGAGGGTGTCGTGCGCGATGACCGCACAGGCACAGGCACGAAGGGTATCTTTGGTTATCAGATGCGCTTCAACCTCAGCGAGGGCTTCCCGCTGCTCACTACGAAGAAGATATTTTTGAAGGGTGTCATTCACGAGCTACTATGGTTTCTTAAGGGCGACACCAACATCAAATATCTGGTAGACAACGGCGTACATATATGGGATAGCGATGCCTACCGCTACTACAACGAGCTGTGCGTGAAGCATGGCGTGCTGCCCGTAGATATGGATACGTTCCTCGGAGCTGCGGGCGTAGAGTCACCCATCGAGGGCTATCACTTTGGCGACCTAAACCATGTATATGGTTATCAGTGGCGTAGCTGGCCCAAGCCCGATGGTGGCGTTATCGACCAGATAAGCAACGTAATAGAGACAATAAAGCGCAATCCCTCATCGCGAAGGATGATTGTATCAGCGTGGAACGTGGCCGATGTCGAGCACATGGCACTCCCACCATGTCATACGATGTTTCAGTTCTTCGTTGCCGAGGGCAAGCTGTCGTGCCAGCTATACCAGCGTAGTGGTGACACATTCCTCGGTGTACCCTTCAACATTGCATCGTATGCACTTCTTACGATGATGGTGGCAAAGGAGTGCGGTCTTGAGGCGGGAGAGTTTATACATACGCTTGGCGATGCACACCTATACCTCAACCATGCGGAGCAGGCGGCCGAGCAACTCGCCCGTGAGCCACGCGACCTTCCGAGGATGCACCTCAACCCTGCGGTTAAGAGCATCTTTGACTACCGCTATGAGGACTTCACACTCGAGGGCTACGACCCTCACCCCGCAATCAAAGCACCACTATCATTCTAAAACATACAACGATATGGTAAGCATCATCGTCGCCATAGCACAAAATGGCACCATTGGAGATAAGAACGCCCTGCTGTGGCACATAAAGGAGGATATGCGATTCTTTCGCACGACGACATCGGGACATGCCGTTGTCATGGGCCGCAAGACCTTCGAGTCGTTAGGCTCGCGCCCCCTGCCCAAGCGCACGAATATCGTCATCACACGTGCCGAGCGCACCTTCGAGGGGGCACTCACAGCACACTCGTTGGAGGAGGCCATAAGGCTTGCCGGCGAGGATGAGGAGATATTCATCATCGGTGGTGCGCAGATATATGCCGAGGCCCTCGGTGTGGCTGACAGGTTGTATATCACGCATGTAGAGCATGACTATGCCGGTGATACGGCATTTCCGGAGATTGATTTAAGCAAGTGGCATCTCGTTGCCGAGGAGCGCCACGAGCGCGGCGAGGAGTATGAATACCCCTTCGCCTTTCGCACCTACGACAGAGCAAAGTAGAAGGCAGTAATGATGTAAAAATGCCGTCGATGGGATAGTACATGGAGGTACGGCCCATTGACGGCATTTTTGTTAGCGGCAGTAGATGCCGCTTTATCACAACAAATTAATAGCTCTTAGCAAACAACACGCGATACTTCGACGGCTTGCCCGAGAATACACATGTGCCCTCCTCCTCGACAACATCCATCGGTATGCAGCGAATGGTAGCCTTCGTAGCATCCTTGATAGCCTGCTCGGTCTCGGGAGTGCCATCCCAGTGTGCGAGGATGAAGCCACCCTTGTTATTAAGCACATCCTTAAACTCCTCCCACGTATCTACCTTCGTAATCATCGAGTTACGGTAGTCGAGAGCCTTCTGGAAGATGTTATGCTGTATCTCGTCGAGGAGATTTACGATATAGTCGGCAAGACCCTCCTGCGATACGACCTCCTTAGTAAGAGTATCGCGGCGTGCAAGCTCGATGGTGCCATTCTCAAGGTCGCGAGGACCGAGAGCAAGGCGCACGGGCACACCCTTAAGCTCATACTCGGCAAACTTAAAGCCTGAGCGCACATTATCGCGGCCATCAATCTTTACCGACACGCCCTTAGCACGCAACTCCTTGGCTATCTCCTCGAAACGCTCGACAGCCTGAACACGCTGCTCCTCACCACGATAGATGGGAACCATGACAACCTGTATAGGTGCGAGCTTCGGAGGAAGAACGAGGCCGTTGTTATCCGAGTGAGCCATGATAAGAGCACCCATAAGGCGTGTAGATACGCCCCACGATGTTGCCCATACGTACTCCTGCTTACCCTCCTTGTTCGTATACTGCACATCGAAGGCCTTAGCGAAATTCTGGCCGAGGAAGTGCGACGTACCGCTCTGCAATGCCTTGCCATCCTGCATCAACGCCTCGATGGTGAGCGTATCGACAGCACCGGCAAAGCGCTCGTTAGGTGACTTATGACCCACGATGACGGGGACACCCATCCACTCTTCGGCAAAGGTCTTGTATACGTTAATCATACGCTCGGTCTCCTCCATAGCCTCCTCGGCTGTGGCATGTGCCGTGTGACCCTCCTGCCACAAGAACTCGGCAGTACGCAAGAAGAGGCGTATACGCATCTCCCAGCGCACGACATTAGCCCACTGGTTGCATAGGATGGGGAGGTCGCGGTAT
>JAFVWO010000048.1 GCA_017501625.1 Alistipes sp. | reverse complement strand
AAAATGCTCATTTACGCCAAGTAAACTCCGCTTTTTCGGGCTTCGCAGGCCTAAAACTACATCTTTTTATTCACTCTCTTGAGTATCAGGGACTGACTAAGTTACTTTTTAGTCAGCCCCGCTAATAAAAAGTGCCGTCAATGGGACGTACGTCAAGTACTACCCATCGACGGCATTTTTGCCGAGCGTTGCATCGTTACCAAAACAAACAAGAGAGCATCCCGAGGGATGCTCTCTTGTTTGTTACGCCCACAGATGGCGTGTTACTACTTCATACGTGCCACGAGGCTCTGAGCCGTGGGCTCGGCAGCATCAGGGCCTACGACCATAAGTCTTCCCGTCTGTGCTGGCGATGCAAGCTTCGATATAAGCTCCTCGATGGGGCGCTTGGTCGTGGCGTTATATTCGTAGGTGAAGGGCTCCGATTTCCACATCTCGCTATAGTTGCCGCGGTAGTCCATCGTAGCACCACACATCACGAACTCCACGCCTGAGCGTGCCGTGAGGATGGTTAGGCGTGGCGAAGAGTAGCTTACGAGGTTTTCGAAGACAGCATCATCGCCCTTCTCGAACTCTGCGGGCTCGCAGAGGTCTATGAATACATCCTGCGAGGGCACCTCGGTGATAATCTCTGCCCACATAACATAGAAGCCATACTGCTCATACATATCCTCCATGCCGTTGACGGCATCGGGGTAGTGCTTGGCGAGCTCCTTGCAGCTGTAGGGGCCCATGAAGTCCACGCGGACAACGCTGTTCTCACACTCGCCTTCGGGCTCTGTGGTGAAGTCCACGCGCGTGAGTGGTGTGGTGATAACACCACCATAATAGCCGAAGACAAGGAGCGTATATCCGGTCTCGGGGCTCAGCGAGTTGAGGTGGCTTATAATCTCACCCCTGAAGCCCGATACTTGGTATGTGGCAACGTACCAGTTGATGATGTCCTGCTCGTTGCTAACATCGGGGATGTCGCTCGTAGGTATCAGCGCCGCGGTGTAGGGGTCGTTGTTGTTCGAGGGTGTCACACGCACGTCTGCTACGCGCGTATATACATTGGTGACAGCCACATCGAAGGTCATGTCCGACGTCTCCACGGGCTCGGTCTTGAAGTGTACGAGGTAGGGGCGCGACACTACCTGCGGGATGCCGTCAACGAGGTCGATGGCGTAGAACGACATCATATATCGGGTGTCGGCAAGAAGTATGTGGCTATACGAATCCTTACCCTTGAGGCACATGAGGTTGATGAGCTGTTCGCCACTATAGCCCGAGGCCATATATTGATTTATAAGCTGCAACCAGTTGTCCACAACGCCCTGACAGTACTCCTCGCTCGGGGTGTCACCCTCGGGGAGATAGAGGTACTCGCGCTCAGAGTATATGTCTATATAGTAGCTTCCCGACCAGTTTACGGGCTCAAACTCGTATACCGCCTCGGGGCCATTGACCGTGACGGTGACATCGAACTCTACATCTCTAAGCTCCTGACCCTTAAGTCGCACTATGACGTGTGACACGGGTGTTGCCAACGTATATTCTGTCATGCTCTCGTTGAACTCTATGCCGTAGACGTAGAGCACATAGTCTACATTCGGGGTCATCGTTGTCCACTGAATCGTGCTCTTACCGAAGAAGGCAATCTCGTTGATGAACATAAACTGACCAAGGTTCTCGTTATACTCCGCAGCGAGGCTTTTATGGTAGTTGTACTCGCTCATATATAGCTCCTCGGCCGTGGAAATGTTCGCATTGCGGAAATATCTTATGTCCGCCAAGCTGACGATGTACGCCATTTCAGGGTCGTCGCATGTCACGGTCGAGAGGCAACTCGTCGTTGTCTCCTTCGATATGACGATGTCGAAGTGCGAGGTGTCGCACACCTGTGTTATCGTCACCTTCTTCTCATCGACGCCCGGATAACGTGCGATAACAATAGCCTCGCGTGGCATAAACTCGCCGTTGGCAAGGGCCGTGAGGCTAATCGTAGTATCGGTGACAACAACATCCGTGATCCACTCGGCATCACACGACGCCTTGAGACCTATGCCCTCATACCCTCCCGTGAGGGTGTAGTCGATGCTGAACGTGCCACCCTCGGCGGGTATATCTATATGGTTGGCACTGAGCGTTAGGCCGGTGGTGACATCCGTAGGCTGGTTATCCTCGTTATCATCCGCAGGCTTGTCTAACGTCGTATTGTCATCGCTGCATGATAGTAGCAGAAGGCTGCAAGTAGCGGCTATAAGCCCCCATGAAAGTAGAAATCGTTTCATCGTGAATAATAAATACATGTTATATGGCACACATTTTAAGGCAAAGATATGATTTTTATATTTAAAAACCAAACGTGGAGATAGCTTTTTATACTCGTTTCGAGGGGTTAGGGGCTGTTTTGTCGATTTTTTTTCAATATTAAAACAAATAAACTCGCCAATTATGTTATAAAATAGGATTTTATTTGTATATTTGCCACACGTACAGGTGGGATTTTATAAAAAAATTTACTAAATTCCCTGCTATAATGTTAGTCAAAACGTGGTTTTGATGGTATAGAGATAGTGTGGAATAGCGTACAACACCACTTTTAAGGTGTGCAAAAAGGGGGTCGAGGTGTGTTAATTCTGGCCTTGGCATGAGAAAAGGTGAGGTGCGTTATGTTGGGCCTTGGAATGAGATAAAGGGGCCGAGGTGATATGTCGAGGGCGTTGATTGAGTAAAAGTGGCTATCAAGGTGCGTTAAGTTGGGCCTTGGAGTGTGCAAAATATAGAGTTTTTTTGATAGATATACAATTTCAATTTTTAACATTTATACAAATTACAATTATGAGACATTTGAAGAATTTATTGTTGATGGTTCTTTTGCCTCTTGTTGCTGTAGTTCTTTTCGCATCTTGCGACAAGGATCCCGATGTTGACAAGGGTAATGGTACGGAGCAGACTCCCAGTGATGACCCCAATGATGATCCTAATGATGACCCCAATGACGATCCTAACGATGGTCCCGAGATTCCCGATGAAGAGAAGGACTCATCGATTGTACTTAGCAAGAAGAGCGTGTCGGCTCCTGTGTCTGGTGGCACATGCTTCGTTGAGTATGAGATTACCAACCCTCATCAGGGCGAGAAGATTAGCTTGGAGTTTGCCGAGGATTGGATTTCAGACGTCGACACTTCACTTAGTGGCGCCTTCAGCTTCAAGGTTACTGCCAACGATGGCGATACGGAGCGTGAGGCTTTGGTAACAGTTAAGTACCGCTATGCTAATGATGTTACGTTCACTGTTAAGCAGGGTGCACGCACAGGCGAGGGCTTCTCTGTTGAGCAGGTGACAGGTAAGGGTGAGTACTACTCATACACCGTAAATGTATACCCCGAGAACAAGACAATGCCTTTCATCATGATGTCGGCATCGAAGAGCTACATCGAGGCTAATGGTCTTGATACCGACGAGGAGTTGTTCGCTGATGACTACTCTTATTTCGAGTATATTGGTAGCTTCCATGGTATGACTGCTGTTGAGATTATGCAGGAGCGTGCGAGAAGTGGTAACCAGCTTAATATTACGTTGGGTGAGGCTACTCCCGGTGAGCCCGTGGTATTCTACTGCTACTATTTCGACTACGACTCAGGCTCGCTCATGTCTGACATCTATCGCTTCGATTTCACTGTAGAGCACCCTGAGGTTACTACACTTCCTGAGGGTTACTTCACATTCAACTACGAGATTACTGGTCCTCGTGTGAAGACTAAGGTTACATCATCGTCAGAGGTAGACTACTACTTCGATGTTATGACCGAGGCTGAGCTTGTTGCTGGTGAGAGACGTGGCTACACCAAGGAGGAGTACATCAAGTTGTGGTGGGCATCGATTGCCGCTCAGCTTAAGCATGGTGAGCAATATAGCGAGTATGACATTATACAGATGAACACATGTCAGGGTACGACTACCGATAATGGTGTGGAAAGAGATCGTAGCGAGTGGACATACGACCTTATGGCTAACACTAACTACTATCTCTTTGCCTTCAACTTTGGCGAGAGCGCCCTCTGCGTAACAACACCTCAGATGGTGAAGTTTACCACAGAGGCTGTTGAGCCTTCGGACAACCAGTTGACAATCTCGGTATCGGATATCACCTCTTACCGTGCTTCGGTTACCGTAGACGCTACTTACGAGCAGAGCGAGGAGAACTATCGCCACGCTTATGTTACCGACATTGCAACCAAGGAGGAGTGGAATAGCTATGGCAATACCGATGATGCACGCATGAATTACATCAAGAATAACATCGCTCTTGAGTACATGTGGGGCGACAAGACATTCGCTTACTCTAATCTCGAGCCCGGAACAGAGTATGTAGCATACGCCTTTGGTCTCTATGGTGGTGTTATTACGACACAGCTCTGGACTGCTAACTTCACTACTATATCGGGTGAACCGGGCGAGGTTAACATCTCTCTCAAGGATCTCGGCTACTACGATCCCACAGACCTCGCAGTAGAGGAGGGCCTTGAGTTCTTTGGTAATGAATCGTATAACGGCAAGGCAATCCTTCCGTTGTCTATCGAGTTCTCTAAGAAGAACCACGGTGACTTCTTCATCGAGATTTATGACTGGACAAATCGTTACGACGAGTACAACGATGCGCAGTATCTCTCTGGTCTTATCTGGCAAGTTGAGACGTATGGCTCATACTCTACAACTGACACATACACCATGCTCAATTGGGATGGCCGCTATGTTATCGTAGGTATTGTTGTCGATGTAAATGGTCGTTACAGCGAGCTTATGAAGTACGAGTACAAGCCTACATACGCTGGTGCTGAGTCAGACATTACCAAGTTTACAAGCTGGTGGGACAGCTGGAATGGTGGTATTGGTCTCCAGAGCGTGGTAATCAACGAGGCTCCTACAGCTACTAAGGGTGATGTTATCGAGGTTGATGCAAGCATCTCTAAGCGTAAGGCTATTCCTACTTACCTTAAGGCTTCACAGCGCGAGTTCACAGCAAAGGAGGCAACTCCCGAGGTTGCAAAGTTCAGCGCTAACCGTTAGTCGAGGGAGTCTATAATGGCAATGCGAGGGTGACTTTCGAGTCACCCTCGTTTTTTCATCTCCGTGGGCGTGTGGCTCGGTATTTGTCATGGTCTAAGACGATAATTGATTTGTGCGAACTTTTAAAGTTTTAGACCTATGAAAAAGATTTTACTTGCAATGTTTGTCGCCACGATGCTGTTGTCAACTCATGCAGCTACGGCACAGGATGGCGACAAGAAGCTACGCTGGCAAGGCTTTGAGACCAACCGCTTCTGGGATAATTGGGAGATAGGCGTTGGTGGTGGTGCCTCGTCGTTGAAGGTGGCTAACCGCTCGGGAGTGAAGGACCCGGGCAAGTTCTTCGACCGTATTGGCTGGAATGCCAACGTGGGCTTCACGAAGTGGGTGGCCCCCATCATCGGTATGCGCTTGCAGCTCGATGGCGGTGAGTTTCAGAACTACTCGCTAAACAAGAAGGCCTACGGTGGTGGTGCCTTTAAGACTCCCTACATCTTCGTTCATGGCGACATCCTCGTAAACATGTCCAATTGGATTGGTGGCTATCGCCCCAACCGTATATATAGCGCCATATCGTATGTGGGCTTTGGCTATACGGCGATGTCGTGGACGAAGAAATCCGCAGGCTCGTATAATGGCGAGTATGCCTTCTCGTCGGGCGTGCTTAACAAGTTCCGCGTAAGCCGCCAGTGGGACATAGAGCTCGACCTGCGCTCGTGGATATTTGCCGAGAAGGGGTTGCCCGACCAGATACAGAGTGGCGGGCGCTTTGCCTTTGCCATGTCGGCATCGCTTGGTGTGGCATACCGCTTCAACCAGCGCGATTGGACACCCGCATACTCTGCCGTAGAGGTAGATGGCTACCTTGCCGCCATACTCCTGTTGGAGGAGCAGTTGCTACGCAATGGCGAGCACCTTGCCGATGCAAATAAGCGGGTAGAGAGCCTTACGGCCGACAATAAGCGCCTCAGCAGCGACCTCGAAGCCTGCCGCACGAAGAGGCCCGATACGAAGTATGTCACCATGGGTGAGGGCGTAGTATTCTTTAATATAGGTGAAGCCGAGCTTACGGACTATGCTCATGCTACGCTCGATAGCTACATTGCCGCCATTGCCGAGGGTGATGCTCCGATAAGTGTTACGGGTTATGCCGATAGGGAGACCGGAAGTGCCGAGCGCAACGAGCAACTATCGATGGAGCGTGCGGAGAATGTCAAGGCCTACCTTCTCGCTGCAGGAATAGCGCCAAGTCGTATAACGACAACATGGGTTGGGGATACGACCAAGGCCTTCGACTCGCCCGATACACCGATGGTGAATAGGTGTGTGATTATTAAATAGATAATAGGGAGCGCAAGCTCCCTATTATCTATTTAATAAAGTCCTAATATCTGCTATTTCAACATGTTGTAGTGGCAGTACATCAGTTCGCCCTCGTCGTCGCGAAGGTGCATGCCTCCACCACGACAGAACTCCCACACCTTACAATCGGCACACTCGCCCTTACGCGCCCACTCGCGGTTGCGGAAGGGGGTAAATCTATTCTGCCATACATCCCAGAAGTGGTCGCGGTAGATGTTGCCCTGCGCGTAGTTGCCGCGCACGCTCGTGCATCCCGATATATCGCCATTGACACGTATCGAGGCCACCGATACGCCCGCAGTACACATGTAGAAGTGGTCGCGCACCTCCGTCTCGTAGCCGCCAAGGAAGCCCTCGCAGGCGTAGTTGAGCGATATGCGTCCCTCCTTGCGTGTGCGACGTATAAACTCCATGAGTGTGCGGAACTGCTCGGCATTGAGGTGCAGGCTGTCGTCCCTCTTGGCACGTCCTGCAGGAAATATAGAGAATATGCGCCAACGTGTGATACCCTCGCTTATCAAAAACTCCTTCCACTCCTCCAAACGGTCGACCATCGCGGGTGTGACGCATGTTATGGCATCGTAGACAAGACCTTCGACCTCGCGTATATATCCTAAAGCTTGGCGTGCGCGCTCGAAGCTAAGCGGGTGCTGGCGTATGTAGTTGTGTTCATCGCAGAAGCCGTCGAAGCTGACGGATATCGAGCGTAGTCCGGCACGTACAAGGCCATCAAGGCGCTCGCGCGTGAGAGCCATGCCGTTTGTTACCATGCCCCAAGCATATCCACGTCGCGTAACCTCGCGCCCCGCCTCCTCAATGTCGCTACGCACAAGGACCTCGCCTCCCGAGAAGATGATGAGCACGCGCCGAGGGTCTACGTTGGGCGTGACCTCCTCGTCTAAGACACGGAGGAAGTCCGCCAAGGGCATATCCCTCTCCGCAACATCCGTGCGGCAGTCGCTACCACAATGGCGACACCTCAAATTACAACGAAGCGTACACTCCCAAAAGAGTGTACGCAACTCGTGGCGCTCCACCATGTCGTCATATAGGCCTTTGAATAGCTTTAGGCCAATATGCTTGCGGAGCCCTAATCTTTTTCCCTTCACGGCCGTCGTCGATTACTTCTTTGCGGCCTTCTCAGCCTCAGCCTTCTCAGCTGCGGCCTTAGCCTTAGCCTCGTCCTCAGCCTTAATCATCTCCATAATCTCGGCAGCACGCTCCTCGGTCATGACTATAGCTACGCGACCATCGGGGAAGGGCACGCCGTCAACCTCCTTGACGAGCTCGGCCTTGGCTGCATCCTCGGCCTTAATCATCTCCATGACCTCGGCAGCACGCTCCTCGGTCATCTCGATAGCTACACGACCATCGGGGAAGGGTACTCCCGGGCGTACAGGCTGTGGCAACTCGGGTTTAGGTGCGCTGATATTGCCATCGGGGAAGGGCACGCCATACATCAACATTACGCGGTTGTCGATAGCCTCAACCTCAACATTGTCGTTAGCCTTATCCTGCTTCTTCGATGCCTTCTTTGTGCTGCAACATGCTGCGGTCGACAATCCGAGCATAGCCAAAAGGGCAATCTTCCATCTATAGTTCATAACGTCAGTTTTTTAGTCGGTTCAAACACAACACAAATATACGCCATTTTTTGTAATTCTACAAATATAACGTAAATTTTAAGGTGGTTAGTATTGCACCATAAATATAAAATTCGTAACTTTGAAGTACCAAATCTATGTTTGAGCCTATGAAGGGTATTGTAAAATGGTTCGATGACAAGCGTGGCTATGGGTTTATCACCGGCGAAGATGGTGTAGACACATACGTCCACTATACGGCTGTCTTGAGCGATGGGTATCGCACGCTTAAACATAATTGGCACGTAGAATACGATGTTGTGAAGGGCGACGATGGCCGCCCTGAGGCCCGCAATGTAAGAACGCGGAGGTAAAAAACCGCGTACCCCCCCCCTATAAAAAAGAATAAAAAACCACACTTTTTGAATGTCGTGGTGATGCCCAAATGGTCGTGTGATGGGTGTATTTATGCAAAATGCAGATGAATAAACATGCTGCGTATGCAAGAAAAATGCAGTGTGATAGTGTAAGTTAGAAAAATTATACATATATTTGCATGCTGGTATATTGCATACCGCATAGATAAGGGACATACTAAAACCAAATTATTAACTTTATGAAAAAGATTACAAATTATTTAGTTGCGTTGGCGGCGCTTGTTATGGGCGTGAGCTTCGTGGCTTGTAACGACGATCCCGATGTGGATAAGCCTAACAAGCCATCTACGGACGAGCCCAACAACGAGAAGCCTGAGGATGTGAGTGTGAAGGTTGAGATTATCGAGGTTAACCCGGGTGGCGCGCTCATCGAGCTTACTACCACAAACATCAAGGAGTTTGCCTACATGAAGACCGACAGCGACATCACCGAGGAGACTGCTCTCTTCGTGGGAGGTACTGTTAAGAGCATCAGCGAGCCCGAGAAGGAGACCGTTACGCGCGTTGAGATTCTCGGCGTAGGCTCTAACACCTCGGCAAAGGTCCTCTTTGCCTTCCGTATGAGCAACAATGAGTTCTACGGTGAGATTGTTAAGGCGGAGTTCACTACGACAAACTACGAGGGCGCACTCACGGTTATCGACCGCCGTTATGACGGCTTCGGTATCTATGTAAAGATTCCCGAGGATGTCAAGAGCCGAGGCAATGCTCTTCGTTACTCTACATCGTCGCTTCCTATGTACAACTACATGAAGCAGGAGGGTGGTATTGAGCTCGATATGTTGCTCTACAATGCGCAGCAGTTCACCACAACCGACAAGGCTGTACGTTACGACGAGGAGAACAGCTACGAGCTCGACGAGGATGGTAATCCCATACCCGATGGTGCATCATACGCAGACCCCAAGACTCCCGGTGAGCCCGGTATATTCCTTATTGGCGAGTACGCATATATGGACGATCCCGATGAGATGGTCGTATATATGGACTTGGATGGGGATCAGGAGCCTGAGGTGTCGGTTGTAAGTGTTGCTGAGGGTAGTTTTGACAAAGATACAAATCTTGGCTATCAAGATTATGCCTCACATGCTATTTGGACATATCCCGCAGGCTGGCAGCCCGGATACTATATGCCGTTGTATGACTGGGAGGCATGGATTGCCGAGGCCGGAAACAAGGATATTGATACCGAGAAGTTCTGGACGGGTTACTACGAGCGTATTCAGGTAGACACTATCGAGCCCGACACGTTCGATGGCTCTGTTAAGATTGGTACTCACAGCATGCGTCCTATCGAGGGCTGTGTCACCTTCGAGCCTTCGGAGAGTGTTGTATTCTACAATGTGATGATGATGGAGGAGTCGGAGTATCAGAACCAAGTTCTTCCGTTGCTCGACAACAATAAGGATTACTTGCGTTGGTTCACGGGCTCGTATTTCGCTCTCTACACCTTCGGTTCGGAGATGGTGATGGGTAAGAAGGAGATCTACCTTAGCGACTGGTTCGTAGATATGAAGACAATGCAGGGTAAGACTATCCGCGTGTTGTGTACTGCTATGGGTGACAATCAGGGTAGGACTCAGATATTCCAGGACTTCACGTTCGAGATTCCTAACGTCGAGAAGGATCCTCCTCAGGTTGTCGTAACTCCCGTTGAGAGCAATGATCCCTATACTGCGACATTCAACATCAAGGCTCCAAACAAGGATGCTTATGAGGCATACTTCGCATGCGACTATGTTCGTGAGTTCGACACCGCTCTTAAGGAGACAACATACCTTGCTCTTATGCGATCTATGGGCGCAGGTAACCAGTTTGGTAAGAATGAGATTGCGATGATTAACTCTGATGCAGGTCTTAACTTCTCGGTTGCCAGCCGTGCAGATGCAACTACACGTCTTGCTGTCATCGTCTACAACGACGAGGGTACGAACAATGACGACCTTAACAACCCCGATTCAAAGGCTATCGCCGAGTACACCACACCTAAGGAGAACTATCCTGTTCGCGTAAACAGCGACCTCTTCGAGCTTCTTTGCGGTGAGTGGGAGGCTGCGGCACAGATGGGAGAATACGATGCTGATTTGGGCTCATGGGAGCTCTCGGGTAAGACATACAAGTCGGATGTCACAATCGCTGCAGGTATCGAGTATCCTGAGACGTTGCCCGCCGATGTATACGAGCTCTACGCTGAGTTAGGCTTCGACAGAGATGCTACGGATGCAATGTACGAAGAGTTTGTAGACTTGGCTGAGGATTATAACAACCGTACTCGTGGTTTCAACCGTCTGCTCTGCCTCGGTTACAACCTTACGGCACCTGAGTATATGCTCGACTTGGTAGCTTCGCCTTATGAGCTCTTCACCATGTCGGATTACTCATCAAGCAAGGTTAGCCACATGTTCTACGACTTCGGTCCTAAGTGGAACCTCGAGATTGACAGTGATGGTAACGTATGGTTGCCTATCGACATCGCCAAGGAGTTCCCGTTGTGTACTTGGAACTTCGGTATGGAGTATACGTTCTTCATACTTGGTGTAGGCGATAAGTCATACATCGGTGCTCCGGTATACGATGCAACGGGCAAGCTTATATGTGACTCACGCTTCCCTGTTGAGGTGTCTGCCGACTACAACACGCTTACGATTAAGCCTATCGAGTATAAGTACAAGACCGCAGATGGCAATGATGCTGTCGAGATCTACTATCCTTGTGTTGCACAGCTCCAGTATGGTCAGGCTACGCCTACTTCTCCACGTGTACACAGCGATGTCGTTCTTACGCGCAAGAGCTCGGCTGCGAGAGCCTCTAAGAACGAATCTGTGGGTACTCAGCGTGCTCCGAAGGTTAAGTCTATCGGCAATGCACCCGTACCTATGGAGCGTCACCATAGCATCACTCCTGTTCGTGCTATCAAGATTAAGGAGTTCGAGCGCTTCGTGCCTAAGACGAAGATTGAGAGTGGTGAGGAGGCATTCCACAAGCGTGCTAAGGCTCTTGTAAAGAGAGTATACGGCATTGAGATGATGTAACTCTATTCAACCATCTAAGAGGTGGGGATGACTAACTTACGTTGGTTGTCCCCATCTTTTTTATTTGTTTTTATTATTTTTTACACTATCTTTGTCGTCATAACGATGCCCCACAAGGGGGTGGTGTATTATCCCTGATAGGCCTATGTTGCAATGTAGGCAGGGAGCTACTTTATAAAGGTGTGTGAACTATGGCAGATAACTACCTCGAGAAGAGAATGGAGGACTATAACCGTCAACAGCCCCGCGCAAAGCGTGTGGCAAGCGTTGCACGGTTGCTGAAGCATAATCGTAGCTATCGTGGCTATGATGCCTCGTTTCGTGTGCGCGAGGATCAGTTGCGTAAGATTATAGAGGTGGCTACGCTGTGCCCCTCGGCTCGCAATCAGCAGGTGCTGCGCTTTCGTCCCGTCTTGGCGGACGAGGCCGCAAAGGTGCTTCGTAATATTCGTCTTGGAGGTGCCCTGCCCGAGTTACATCTGCCTTTTGCGGGCACGGAGCCCAATGCCTTCATTGTAATATGCTCTACGGTGCCGGAGTCGAAGTATGTAGACATGGATCTTGGCATCGTGGCGCAGTCGATGCTGTTGCAGGCCGTTGAGCTTGGCTTGGGAGGCATCTGCATCGGTGCTTTCGACCATGAGGCGCTGAGCGAGGAGCTAAACTTGCGCTTTGAGCCTCTCTTGGTGCTTGCCATAGGCCGTCCTGCCGAGAGGATTGTCCTCAAGGAGTGTCGTGCAGGCGACAACCTCACCTACTACCGCGAGGGCGACACGCACTACGTGCCGAAGATAATTGTTGATGACCTAATACTATAACCTATGAGAAGAATCTATTTGATACTATGCGCGGTATTTGTTTCCGCGGTGATGATTGTTGCAAAGGCCGAGGAGCCACGCCCCTATTGGGAGCAGCCCGAGGTCTATGCCATCAATAAACTGCCGGCACGTGCTACGCTTACGCCCTATGCGACGATGGCCGAGGCTGCCGAGCGTGGTGCCTCGGAGTATGTCATGGATATTAGCGGGCAGTGGCGCTTCCACTGGACTAAGACCCCCGCAGAGCGCCCCGACGGTTTCTGGGCTGTAGGCTACGACGATGCGGCATGGAATACCATCGCTGTGCCCGGCAATTGGGAGGTTGAGGGCTATGGTGTGCCTATCTATACCAATGTGACATACCCACATCCGCTGAACCCCCCCTTTATCCCTCATGACGATAACCCTACGGGGTGCTATCGTCACACGTTCCAGCTCCCCGAGGCGTGGGATGGACGACGTATAATCCTGCACTTCGAGTCGGGTTTGGCAGCCATGCACGTGTGGCTCAATGGTGAGAGTGTAGGCTACTCGGAGGGTACGAAGATGGCTGTCGAGTTCGATATTACCGACATGGTCAAGGCGGGCGATAACCTCCTTGCTGTCGAGGGCTACCGCTGGGCCGATGGCTCATACCTCGAGGATCAGGACTTCTGGCGCCTCTCGGGTTTCGACCGTGCTGTGAAGGTCTATAGCGTTGACAAGGTGCGCGTGGGCGACATTTTCGCCATCGGCGACCTCGATAAGAACTACAAGAATGGCCTCTTTAGCGCTACGGTGACCATCGAGAATGTTGCCGACGAGCCCTTTAACGGAGTTGTCGAGCTGCAACTGCTGGATGCCGAGGGTAGGGCTGTGGCTAAGAGCGTGAAGAGCGTTGATGTCGCTGTGAAGGCATCTGAGGATGTAGACTTCAGCCATCAGATAGCCAAGGTGAAGCTCTGGAGCTACGAGAAGCCCAACCTATACACTACGGTTGTTGCGCTTAAGGATGCTGCGGGCAATGTCGTTGAGGCTACGTCGTGTCGCACGGGCTTCCGCAAGGTGGAGATACGCGATGCACAGCTTATGCTCAACGGCAAGCCGTTGATGATTAATGGCGTTAACATCCACGAGCACAACCCTGCAACAGGACATGTTGTCACACGTGAACTGATGTTGAAGGATATCGAGCTTATGAAGCAGTTTAACATCAATGCTGTGCGCACGAGCCACTATCCCCAGCCTGCGGAGTGGTACGACCTATGCGATGAGTACGGACTCTTGCTCGTCGACGAGGCTAACATCGAGGCTCATGGTTGCGGTACGGGTTATCACGAGTCGTTCCCCAACTATCACCCCTCGCATCGTGAGGAGTGGAAGGGTACGCACAACGACCGCATACGCTCGATGGTAGAGCGCGACAAAAACCACCCCTCGGTGATTATATGGTCTATGGGCAATGAGAGTAGCGATGGCCCCGTATACACGGAGAATTATGCGTGGATTAAGGAGCGCGATAAGAGCCGCTGTGTGCAGTTCGAGCAGGCATTTGGTGGGCCCAACACCGACATTGTATGTCCGATGTATCCCACGATTGCGGATATGCGCAAGTATGCCGAGAGGGAGAACCCCACGAAGCCATATATAATGTGTGAGTTTGCTCACGCCATGGGTAACTCTACAGGCAACTTCCGCGAGTATTTCGACATCATGAAGCTCGGCAAGCACATGCAGGGAGGCTTTATATGGGACTGGGTAGACCAAGGCATTGACGGCGTGGGTAACGATGGACGTCACTATTGGGGCTACGGTGGAGACTTTGGCGCGTGGATGTATACGCACGACGAGAACTTCTGCTGCAATGGCCTTATACTACCTAACCGCGTACCGCATCCGGGGTTGTATGAGGTGAAGAAGGTCTATCAGGATATACGTTTCGAGCTTGTCGATGCCACAAAGGGTAAGGTGCGTATATATAACGACCACCTGTATAACGACCTTGCGGAGTATAACTTCCGTTACGAGGTGCTCTCGGATGGTGAGGTGGTGGCCTCAGGCGACATTGCTGATGTAAAGTGTGCTGCGGGAAGAAGTGTAGATGTCGTCGTGGCCTTGCCCGCGACGTATGGCGGCGAGATGCTGCTTAACATCTATGCTTTGCAGACTGCAGGGCATCCTATGATTCCTGTGGGACATGATGTCGCAATGGAGCAGATGTCGTTGGGAGGAGAGTATGCGTTTACGAGGGCTCTTCCCGAGGGTAAGATAGAGGTTGAGAAGCAGGATAATTGGTTGGCAGCCTTCGTTGGTGATACGGGCGTGCTGTTCAATACGAAGAATGGTCGTCTTGAGCGCTTCGTGTCGAATGGTCGTAACCTGATGTCGCAGCTCCCCGAGCCGTGGTTCTGGCGAGCACCTACCGACAACGATTGGGGTGAGGGTATGCAACGCACGGCAAACGTATGGCGCACAAATCGTAGCCGCATCATCGACTCGTCTGTCGAGGAGTTTGAGGATAGGGTGGTTGTGCGCAATGTCCGCGAGTTGGTAGATGCTCCGTCGCTCTTCACCACGACATATACCTTTATGGCTGATGGTGCTCTTAAGGTCGAGGTCGTATGGGAGCGTAAGGGCGAGTTTGTGCCCGAGTTGATGCGCCTTGGCATGCGCATGATATTCCCCGAGAACTATAAGAACTTCACCTTCTATGGTCGTGGCCCTTGGGAGAACTACTCCGATAGACACGAATCATCACTCCTTGGCATCTATCGCCAGTCTACCGACGAGCAACTCTTCCCCTATGTCCGTCCGCAAGAGTCGGGCAATAAGACCGATGTGCGATGGTTGGAGCTCACAAATGATGATGGTGTTGGTATACGTGTTGAGGGTCTTCAGCCTCTGAGTGTGAGTGCTATGCCCTATCGTTCCGAGGATCTTGACCCGGGTCTTGGCACTAAGAAACAGATGCACTACTCCGATATTGAGCCTCGTCGCGAGGTGGTACTCCACGTAGACCTCGCCCAGCGTGGTCTTGGTGGCGATAACTCGTGGGGCATGTCGCCGCACGACCAATATCGCCTGACGAGTGACCGTTATGAGTATGGGTATGTTATTCGCCCTCTTAATTAATTTGTTGTGAAAAGAGGCTGAATAAAAAGTGTATTTTGTCGTTACGCTCGCCCTCAAAATGCTCATTTACGCCAAGTAAACTCCGCTTTTTCGGGCTTCGCAAGCCTAAAACTACATCTTTTTATTCAGCCTCTTAACAAAACGGGGATGACAAATTTACTTTTTAGTCATCCCCGCTAACAAAAAGTGCCGTCAATGGAATGTGCGTCAAGTACTATCCATCGACGGCATTTTTGCCGAGCGTTGCATCTATCCCCCTCAATTCTCGCTCCACTCTGTCATCTGCTCGCCATTATAGTCGAACATGGCGTAGCGATTGCCGAGGCGCACACGTGACGTGCCTTCGATGGTGTCGTACTCTATATCATCGTAGATTGGGGCGATGACATTGCGCCCATCCCTATCAATGATGCCCGTCTTAAACTCGTGAGTAACGACAATGGCGCGATTCTCGTTGAAGTCCGTGGCACGGAGGTATTTGCCCTCGATGACAATATTCCCGCTGTCGTCCTCGAAGCCTATGCCTTCTGGTGTTATAACACGACGGCGATGACACACAAGAGGATAGCCCCTCATGGTCGTATAGGGTGCATAAACGTCATGAAGCTCCATGTTGTCGGGCAGAGCACGCTCGTCGATGAGCGAGGCTATACGGCTGAAGATGTTGTCGTCGCCTCCCGCGCCACGACTCATATAGTAGTTGTGCGTCGTGTGCCACGTGTGAGCAGCATCTACGACGATATTGTCTAACGTCAGGTGGTTGTGGCTCACATCATGCAATCGAAGCACCTCGCGCAGTCTCTTCATGCCGCGGAGCAGGTTGCTCTTGGTGTGCGTATAGAGAGCCTCGCGTAGTGGTATGCCCGAGGCCCTATCCTCGACGATGACACTGCAATAGCTCGGTATAGGGTTGCTGCATAGTAGCTCCTCGGCGATAATATCGAAGTTGCCGAGTTCGCCATTTGCTGCGCTGATGATGCTCGCAGCATTGTTGGCAAGGGTCATCGCCTCGGGCGATATAGGGGCATATAGCGTGATGCCACGACCATCTTTCGTGGCGTGGCACTCGCCAAAGTGTTTCGTGTGTTGCTCAGTGCCGACTTCAATGACAACATCGCGCAGACTCCGCAGTAGAGCATTGGGGTTGCGCATGGCGGTGATAAAGGTGGTATAGGTACACTGTTGCATAGCCCTTAGCATCTAAAGTCGTTGATACTTGCCGAGCCTATGTTTATGATTGATAGTATCTCGCACACCGAGGTGTTGAACGCCACGGCACGATACGGCCCGCGGTAGCGCTGATGTAGCATGTCGTAGATGGCGGGTTCAAGGCTCTTGGGTATCACGCTCGACATCTTAAAGAAGATTTTGCGGTCGGGGTCGTTGGAGTGGAACGTGGCCTCCGAGGGGAAGATGTTACAGAAGTCGTTATCCTCGTTTGTCGGAGATAGGTGAAGGTTGACAAAGAGGGTATTACCATCTGTCGTATGCGTATCTGTTATGCGCTTGGATATATCTAAGAGGTCTGCTTCGTCGGCATCGCTACAGTCGCCATTGGAGATGTGCAATACCAGCGGTGGGAAGCTGTCGTGGTTGTCGGGGTCAGCGCACCACGCCTCGACAATCTCTTTGACCGTAACCAAGGCGTTATACATCGGCGTATCTCCCGTAGCCTTAGGCTCAATCCATGGGTGCAGATGAAAGTGGGCGTATACGGGTATACGCTCGGGTGTCTTCTGCTCAATAACATAGGTCGTAGGCTGTGGCGCATACTCCGCAAGCCTATCTATAGATACGAGGCCGTCGCTATCTATCGGAAGTAGCGACTCCACGCCATCGCCCGAGTAGCCTATGACGGCAACATCGTAGTAGTTGCGCACCTTGTCATTACGTCGGGCACGCTCTATAAGTTCATCGATGATAAAGTTGGATACCATGGCCGCTAACTCAGACATGGTAATAGGTGAGTTGTTGATACGTGTGCGAGCCTTCATCGATATCGAGCAGTCAATCACAAGGATTACAGCCGTGCGATTACGATGTGTGATATGTTGCTGGTACATGGGTATTAGGAAAATACGAACATACCCCTCCTCGTTGCCGTTAGTGACAATGTGGAAGGGTATGTGTCTGATGTATAAGCTAATTACTTGATAGCTATAGCATCTATTTCCACACGTGCGCCCATAGGTAGTGCTGCCACCTGATAGCATATACGTGCGGGCTTGTCGCCGGTGAAGAACTCGGCATAGATAGCATTCATGGCACCGAAGTCAGCGATGTCGGCAAGGAGTACGGTTGTCTTAGCAACGTCGTTGAACGTATAGCCTGCCTCCTCAAGGATGTAACCGAGGTTGGTGAGTGCCTGACGTGTCTGTGCCTCCACGCCCTCAGCCATCTTACCTGTAGCACCATCGATAGGGAGCTGACCAGAGATGTAGAGCGTTGCATCGTGTGCGATAGCCTGAGAGTAGGGGCCTACGGCCTTAGGAGCCAAAGGCGAAGCGATAACTTTTTTCATCTTAGTATTAGTTTAAGGTATAATCTATTCGTTATTTTGTATTATCTTTGTTGCGAGTACAAAGATAATGATAATTTGGTAAATAGTATGAAACGCGCGATTTTATTTCTCTTCCTAATAGGATTTATTACTCTTATGGCCGTGGGATGTTGCAATTGTCGTCAGCATGCAAAGCTTGCCAAGCCTCTTGTGGGTACTAATTGGCAGCTTGTGCAGATTATGGGTTGCGATATCCACCCCGAGGGTGATAGGTTCACCCTTTTGTTCCATGCCGATGGTACGATTACGGGCGCTGGCGATTGTAACAGGCTGACAGCTACCTATACCACGACGGAGTCGCGTGCCCTAAATATCGAAAATCTCGGTTCCACACGTCGTCTATGTCCCAATGCCGAGGCTGAGAGCGACTATTACGATATGTTGGAGCATGTCACACACTACGAGATGGATGCTGCGAATATGCTCCTACTAAGTAATGGCACGCTTGTGGCCATAATGGTAGCAGTAGAGTAATAAACGAGGCTATATATAAGAGAGTGAATAAAAAGTGTATTTCTGCGTTACGCTCGCCCTCAAAATGCTCATTTACGCCAAGTAAACTCCGCTTTTTCGGGCTTCGCAGGCCTAAAACTACATCTTTTTATTCACTCTCTTGAGTATCAGGGGCTGACTAAGTTACTTTTTAGTCAGCCCCTTTTGCGACGGTACTCTTACATCGCCTGTGTGATATCCCACACAAAGGCGCGTGAGCCCTGCTGCTCGGTCGTAGAGTCTATCTCGCGCACAGCGTTGAGAAGTGTCTCGACCTTCTCATCCTCGACGATGGCGAGGATTGAGGTATTCATCGAGGGCCATGCGTGAGTGCCGTAGTGGGGCTCGCCTGTATACGAGCCACGGCCCTCGGTAAGCGCCCAGCGTGTGAAGCCACGCACACCGTGGTCGTCCAACATCTTATTCACACGGTCGGTGAGCGCCTGATTATATGATAAAAAGAATGCTTTCATACCTTTTTGTTGTTTTATTGGTTATTTGCCTCCAGTGCCTTCTGCTTCTGTGCGCGGATGAATGCCTCCTGCTCAGCCAGCAGACGTGCCTTACGTGCCGCCTTACGCTCCTTGCGACCCTCCAACATGGCGTAGAGCGCAGGAACAATGAAGAGGGTCAAGAGTGTCGACATAAGCAGACCGCCAACAACCGAGATACCCATAGGCTGCCATATCTCCGAGCCCTCGCCGATACCCATAGCCATAGGCATCATACCGAGCACGGTAGTGAGTGATGTCATAAGCACGGGGCGCAGACGGCTCTTACCACCGGCGATAACGGCATCGCCAACGTGCATGCCACGCTCAACCAAGAGGTTCATGTAGTCTACCATCACGATACCATTCTTCGTAACGATACCCACGAGCATGATAGCACCGATAAGTGCGATAATCGAGAGCGGCGTGTTTGTAAGCCACAGTGCGATAAATACGCCCGACATAGCAAATGGCAACGTAAACATGATAATGAAGGGGTATACGAGCGACTCGAACTGCGTAGCCATCACGATGTATACAAGCACGACGATAAGTATCAAGAGCGTACCAATGTCGCCGAAGGCCTCGCCCTGATCCTCGATAGAACCACCGAGCTCGAGTGTAATACCCGCAGGGGCAACATAGTCGGCCAAGAGAGCATTAACCTCGGCTACAGCATCGCCAAGAGCTACACCGGCACCCACAACACTCTCTACAGTGACGATACGCTGACGATTCTCGCGCTCGATCTCGGGAGATGAGAATACCTCCTTAACCTCGGCTACCTCCTTCAATCTGATGGGACGACCCATAGATGTGTAGAGGATGATATTTTCTACCTCCTCGATACTCTCACGGAAGGGCTCGTCGTAGCGCACCACGATGTCGTACTCGTCGCCATCCTCGCGATATTTCGAGCACTCGTAGCCATAGATGCGGTTACGTATGAACTGTGCCGCTGTGGCGCTATTAAGGCCAAAGTATGCGAGCTTCTCGCGGTCGAAGATGACGTTGTACTCGGGCTGCAAGTCCTCGCGCGAGAGCTTCACGTCGCGCAACGTGCTCAATGCTGACATCTTAGCCTGAAGATCCTTGGCCGTAGCCATGGCGTTATCCATATTGTGGCCAAACACCTTGATATTCACAGTGCTTGAGCCACCGCCCATGCCACCGCCCGAACCTCCGGGCGATACCGTAAACTCGCGAATCTCGGGAATAGCGGCAAGATCCTTACGCAACTCATCCGAAATCTCGAAGATTGTTGGACGCTCCATATCCGACAATCGAGGCATACGCATGTTGTAGTTGATGATATGCGAGCCGGTTGTCTGCATCGCTGCAAAGGCGTTGTCCGACGAGTTCGCACCCGCAGAGGTAGATACCATGAAGATGTAGGGGTACTTCTCTGCGATGATAGCATCAATCTGGCGTGCTACCTTCGCGGTGTAGTCCACGTGGACATTCTGTGGCATCTTGATGCTCATCGTGATACGTGCATTATCCGAGGGCGGGAAGAACTCCGTAGGCACCTGACGGATAAGCATGAGCGATACGGCAAAGATGCCCATAAGAACAAGCACCGTGCTCTTCTTCCAGCGCACAACGAAACGTAACGCCTTCTCGTAAGCTCGGTCGAGCCACCTAAGAGCCTTGTCGATAGGCTTATAGATGATACCAATGCCCTTGTACGTATGCTCACCACCATCGAGCTTAAGCATATATGCCGACATCATAGGCGTGAGGGTGATAGCCGCAGTTGTAGATACGCTGACAACAATCGTAACGATCCATCCCAACTCTCTAAACATGATACCCGACATACCGGGGAGCATCGTAAGAGGCATAAACACGGCTACGACAACGAGTGTTGTGGCGATAACCGACAACCACACCTCATTCGTAGCGTAGATGGCCGCCTCCTTGGGCTTCGAGCCACGCTCGATGTGTGTAGTGATGTTCTCCAATACCACGATAGCATCATCCACAACCATACCGATAGCGATAGATAGCGCCGAGAGCGATATGATGTTGAGCGTCGAGCCTACGGCATAGAGGTATATGAAGGCGCAGATAAGCGAGATAGGGATTGTCAAGCAGATGATAAACGTCGCACGCCAACGTCCGAGGAATATCATAACCACCAAAATCACGAAGATGAAGGCGAACATGATGGTCTCGGTCAACGAGTTGATGGCATCGTTAATTTCGCGCGACGACTCAAAGATGGTCTCCACCTTACAATCGGGTGGTAGCGTGGGGATAATCTTCTCGAGCTCCTTCTGCACATCCTCGATAATCTTTACGGTGTTGGCACCTGTCTGCTTCTGCACGATAACACGCACACCCTGACGACCATTGATGCGCTCATCCATCGTAGCCTTCTCCAACGTATCGCGAATCTCGGCAACGTCGGTGAGTTTCACCGTGCGGCCGCCGATGTTCGAGATGACGATGTCGCGCAACTCACGCGAGTCGTCAAACTCCAAATCCGACTTTAGGTTGAACGTCTGGTTACCAAGGTCGAGGCTACCGGCCGGGATGTTGATATTCTCGGCTGCGATGATGCCACCGAGCGACTCGATAGTAAGACCGTATGCCTCCAACTTCTTCGGGTCGACATTTACCTGCACCTCGCGCTCACGGGCACCGATGACTGCCACCGAGCCGATACCGTTGATACGGTTAAGCTCGTTAACCATCTTATCGTCGAGAATCTTAGCGAGGGCCGTGTAGCTCTCATCCGCAGTGATAGAGAGCATCATAATAGGCATCATCGACGTCGAGAACTTCATGACGGTGGGATACTCCACACCCTCGGGGAGGAGTGACTGCGAGCGGCTCACCACATCGCGCACGTCGTTGGCCGCCTCCGTAAGGTCACATCCATATTCGAACTCCATCGTCACGATAGAGACGTTATCGGACGACTTCGAGGTAATCTTGTCGAGGTTGTCGACAGAGTTGAGCTGGTCCTCCAATACACGGGTGATATTGGTCTCGATATCCTCGGCATTACCTCCCGGATACATCGTAATAACACTGATGTAGGGCACCTCGATATCGGGGAACTGGTCTACGCCGAGCTTATTTACCGAGAATAAGCCAAAGACGATGACCGCTATGAATATTAGCGCGGTAGATATCGGTTTTCGTACCGCTGATTCGTAAATTTTCATCTCTCAAATAGTCTTCTTATTGCATTAACAACTATTGGATTTGCGTGGTTACTCGCTAACCACCTCTACGGCCTTGCCATCCATAAGGCGTACAAACGACGTTGTGGCAATCTCCTCGCCGGCCTCCAGACCCTTGCGAATCTCTACCTTGCCGTCAATCTTACGGCCGTCATCCACAAGGCGATAGTTCGCTACGCCATCCTTGATAACGTATACGTAACGCTCCGATGAGCCTGCCTGCTTCTGTACAGCGACGTCGTCAATCATCACAGCCTTGCGCTGACCCATGTTGAACGTAGCACGTGCGTACATGCCCGGGCGTAGGCGCTCGTTGGTGTTGGGGATGGTCACCTCCACGCCGAAGGTACGTGTTGCAGCATCCAACGAGGGGTTTATGCGTGATACCTTACCCTCGAATACCTCGCCGGGGAAGATGTCTACGTGTATCTCCACGGGCTGACCTACCTTCACGTTGGGGTAGAACTGCTCCGATACGTTGGCCATGACCTTTAGCTTGTTAATCTGCATGATGTGCAGGATGGGCATGCCGGCAAAGAGGTCGCCATTCTCGTAGTTACGTGCTGTCACGACACCCGTGATAGGCGACTTAATCTCCGAGTTCTTGCGCATGTGGTCTACCATCTCCTTCTGTAGGTTGAGGGTGTTCTCAAGTTCTATGAACTGCTGGTCAGAGATACCACCGGCCTCGTGTACGGGCTTCATACGGTTGTAGCTATCCTCGACCGTTGCGAGGTTTATCTCGAGCTGCTTAAGGCTTGAGCGGTTGAGCGTAGCAAGAACCTCGCCCTCCTTCACGCGGTCGCCCACGTCGAACCTTATCTGGTCGATGTGCAGACCCTGCGCTGCGGGGGTGATGTCGTTCTCTTTGTAGGGTAAAATCTCCGAGGTGTAGGTCTCCTTGAGGTCGATGGTCATAACCTCGGCCGTGCAGGTCTTAACTGCCACGGCGCTCTCTTTCGTGGTCTCTTCGGTGGCAGACTGCTGCTGATTAGAGTTGCAGGCTGCGAGTGAGGCAGCTGCAACGATGAACATAATGTACTTCTTCATAATATCTGTTATTTTTTTAATTTTTTTCTCGTTGAATTACTCTACATCTGAGCTTGTTACATCCTCAACGCCAAGCGACTTCTCATACTCGGCATGTGCAGCGAGGTAGTTGTATATCGACTGCGAGTAGCTCAGTTGCGCCTGTGTGAGCGATAGCTGTGCGGTGTTAAGCTCGATGATTGTGCCGGCACCTGCATTGTAGCGCGTGAGCGATATGTCGTAAGCCTTCTCAGCCTGCTCCACCGTGAGCTCGTTGGCAAGCATCGTCTCGCGTGCCGTTAGGAGTGTGTTTATCGAGGCCTGTACCTGTAGGCGAATACCCTCCTCGGCATATGAGCGCTGAAGCTCAAGCTGAGCCATCTGGTTGCGCACCTCACGAAGCTGATTTGTCTTCTTCAGACCCGAGAAGATGGGTATAGAGATTTGCGCACCTACCTGTATGGGGTACTACCACCAGAACTTCGACTGACTCTCTGCCGCAGCGCGTGTTCCGCCCATAGCGCCACCCATAAGGCCGCTGAGGTCGATGCGCTCCTGACCTATGTACGATATTGAGCCAAAGGCTACGAGTGAGGGCATGCGTGTTGTCTGGATAAGCTTCTCCTGATGCTCCAAAAGCTCGCGCTGGAGGTCTAATGTCTTAAGCGTGGTGTTCTCGGCAATGTCTGTCGAGTAATCCTCGCCAAGGAGTACCTCGGTGCGGAAGTCGTCGAGTGTGCCGCTAACCTCTATTTCGAGATCCTCGGGCAGCGAGAGGTACATCTTGAGCTGTAGCTTTGTTATGTCGATGGCCGTCTCTGCCTGTAGCACCTGAGGCTTGAGGTTCGAGAGCTGCACCTGTGCTGTGAGGTAGTCGTACTCCGATGCAAGACCATTGTCGTATAAGTCCTTGGTGTTGTCCACTACGCGCTGTGTTGTCGCCACAGCCTCGTTGAGTACCGTTAGTGACTGCTCCGCGAGGAGTACGTTGTAGTATGCCGAGCGTACCGCCGCGATAAGGTCTATGCGGTTGGCACGTGCGCTCTCTACGGCTGTTGCCATCTGCGTGCGTGTCATCTTCATCTGTCGGTATACCGAGGGCACGAAGAGCGGCAGCGATATGTTACCCGATACGTTAAACGTGTTCTTACCGCCGAATGAGAATCCCTCGGTCATCTCCTGACGACGAATAGCCAAGGCGTATTGTCCCGAGGCCTCAATCTGTGGGTAGAGTGTCGATGCGGCCTGCTTGTATACGTAGTCGTATCGCTCGATCTCCATGTCGGCAACCTTGACTGTAGGGTTGTCGTTGAGTGCAATCTCTATCGCCTTGTCGAGCGTGAGCTGCACCTGAGCCTCAGCCACGCCAAGCGAGGCAAGACCCATACACATTATCATTAAAATCCTTTTCATCCTGTTATTTTGTTTATTTGTTTTTTCTCTCTGCCTGCTCCTACAGCACTAACTATACTATAACGAATTTTTCGCCTAAATATTATCGAAATATTTAGTTTTGTAGGTGTCGAACATCCTTTTTCCGTCCTCGGTGCATAGCCCGCGTATGAAGATGAGTAGAGCGTAGAACATCATCTCGATAAGTTTGTCCGACGAAGCCTCCTCGAACAGCGCATTTATGAGCATGCCGTGCACGGAGTTGTGCAGCAGCTTTATGGCGTACTCCTTGTTTATGCCCTTCTCGAAGTAACCGTTTGCTACGCAGTTGTTCATCCAATTCTCGATGTCGTTGTACGACTTCGACTGCACATCCTGCTCCAAACGGCTATATACCGAGGGGTAGAATCGGCGCATGTTTCTGCGCATGCGTCCGGCTACGGGCGCTGTGTCCATCATTCCGCGTAGGTTGAGCATCATCACCTCGAGCGAGTTGTCCACGTCGGCAATCTCTTCCATGCGACGCTGGCGCGAGCTCTCCGAGTAGTGGCGTATGCTCTGGTATATTAGCTCCTCCTTGTCGCCAAAGAGCTCGTAGAGTGTTCGCTTAGAGATGCTTAGCTCCTGCGCAATGTCATCCATGCGCACAGCTTTTATGCCCTGCTCGACAAACATCTTCGATGTGTGCTTGATAATATCCTCTCTGCTTGCCATCAGTTTTTGCACAATTTTACGGTGCAAAAGTAGTAAAGAAAACTTAAAAAACAAAAAAAGTTTTACAGTTTTTTGTCGTCACACAAAAAAAGCACGAGTGACATTCAAACATGCCACTCGTACTTTTTGTTGTTATCCTCAATTTTTTATGAGGTTGAATGTAAATATTTACTACTTTCGCTCAAACGCCTGACGGATATACTGCACCTCGCCATCATTGAAGAGTACATCCTCGAAGTCCCATATTAGCCATTTGTCGTCTACCGCAAGCAGCGAATATGATACTTTTTTGCCGTTCTCGTCAACCACAGCGAGAATATTCTTTTCGCTGTCGTAGCTCCACGTGTAGTTGTATGTTACGGTGTCGAAGGGAGGATAATCCGTCTCGAAACTATATGTCATAGTACCATCGGCACTGAAGGTGTAGGGCCCGCCCAACCCGGGAGGGAAGGGAGACCAATCGCTCTTGCCGGAGAGCTTGTCTACATGAGTTATTTTGGTGTAATCAGCGCTATCATACCGAAGCATCGTGCTGCCTACCCATTTACCAATGATAAGTTCCTCTACGCGCGACTTGTCGAGCGGGCTGACACTCTCCAAGAGGTCGCCCATCTTAAGCTCAGCCTCTTTCATCACCATCATTTTACTGCTCGTCTTCTTAAATAGGGCTCGAAGGTTAACATCGCCCTCCTGCCACTCGATAACGAAGTAGTCGTCGGTATAGGCCAATAGCTTAGCCTGAAGAGCAACCGTATCGTAGCCGTTCTGCGCCTCCATATCGACAAAGAGTGTCAATAGTCGAGGGTAAAACTCCAGCGTTCCCTGCTGCGCGACATCGAGGTCGTTATTTTCTAATAGTGCGAAGCGCTGAACCATATTTTCAGTAATGCATACTACCGTCTCCAGCTCCTCCTGCCACGGCTCACCGCCAATCTCGGAAACAATCTTCGTGACACTCTCGAAGTTGTCATCGTACTCCATCTTGGCATCGAGATACCAATACACACTCCACTTAATATCCTCGGTATTGAACTCGCTACCTTCGGTGATATACTCTGCCATCGCTGTGGTTGCAGCAACTAACTTTTCATCCACAACGGGCTTAACCTCTTCATTTGGCTTGTTATCCTCGTTAGGCTTAACATCGTCATTATTGGCTTTCTCGCACGCTGCGAACATCATTAACGGTATGATGAACGCGCTAAAAAGTACCCTTCTCATATCCATCTATATTTTGTTGTTAATAAAATTCTCAACCTCTATTCGCAAAGATAGTATATATTTTCCTAAATCCTATAAGTAATTTTATACTAATTTATCATCCTCAATTTCTTTTGAAAGTAGCAAATAGTCAACAATTAAAGTAATTGATAATAATAAATAAATTGTCTACCGATAAAGATAGATCGCTCTACTTTCCGAAGCGTACTCCAAATTGTAGGTAGAGTGTACTTATCACATCCGAGCCATTACGATAAACCCTAAAATCGTCAGATGTGAGTAGCCTGTAACCTAACGAGATGTTGAAGCGTTTGATGTCGAGACTTCCACCTATTGTCATACAAACACCCCACTCGTTGCGCGTGTTCACATTAGCACCGAGGCTTACCTCTGCATAGGGTGTCAGACAACGGCTCTTACAGCGTGGGTAGTACTTCACATTTGGAGCTACGACGAAGTATAGGTCTGCCATCGAGTAACGGACGAAGGGCTGAAACGTGTTGCATAAGATAGTCACCTCGCCACCGACATAGACCCTCTCCTTTATACGTGCTCCGAAGTCCGTTTTCAACAGCCATCCGTAGAATTCATCATTATCTAAGGGGATAAATCCACCGATGTCTACCCGCGACTCAAATATCGCCCGTGGCTGCTCCTCCTCAGGTCTGCTCTCCTGCGCCAGTGCCGGTACTGCCACCACAATCAACGCTATTAATAGTGATAATACTCTTCTCATGGTTGTAACAATAAGATGCAACTTAAAACTTTTTTATAGATTATACGTAATGACTCTAAAATATCTACCGTAATATCTATATAGTTTGGGAGCATTGGTGTCGCTTGTGTATACCTCATCAGATATGCGTGATAGGCTGTTATTGGGGATAGTTATGTTACGCCAACCACTATTTATTGAGGATTGTTGGCGTAATACTCCTCGCGTAAGTCGTTAAACTCCTTGGCTGTGAGCTCGAAGCCATCGAGGAATGCCTCTCTGCCCTCCTTGAACTCGAAGAGGTATAATTCCATGGGGCTTGTCACCTTATATCCCTCGCCTTCGTATAATGTCATGGGGTAAACACGACCCTCGAGCACAGCCTTTGTGCCATCGAAGTACAGCACCTGTGCTGCGTACTTCTTATCCTCTCCGGTATAAAGCGTGTCATCCTCAAATATCCACGCCGATGTGTCGTTATATCCCTTGTAGCCTAAGTCGTGGAGGTATGCATCAAAGTCTATATCTGCACATCCGCACATTTCGCGATAGTATAGTGTGCCATCATCATCGAGGCGTAGTGTATATGTCATCGTGCCACCATCCCAAGCATTGCCCCATGACCAGTGGTCAGTCTCCATGCCGTTGAGGTTGTGTATAAGCATGAAGCGCTGCTGACAGTCGAGGAGCTCTGTGGTGAGCTTGTTGTTGAATAGGTCACTGTCGATAGCTCCCACCTGCTCCTCTATGAGCGATAGTATCATCTCCATCTCGCTGAGGCCCATTTCGCTTTCGGGTAGGAGAGCATTCTTGTAGGTTCTCACCTCGGAATCTTGTGGCTTCTCGGGATTTTGTTGCTGCTGTTGCTCGTTATTTTGGTCGTCTTGGTTGTTCCCATTATTCTCGGTGTTTTGTTTCTCGCACGCTGCGAACATCATTAACGGTATGATAAACGCGCTAAAAAGTACTCTTCTCATATCCATCTATATTTTGTTGTTAATAAAAGTCTCAATATCTATTCGCAAAGATAGTAAATATTTTCCTAATTATATCATATAAGTTTATACACCCGTTACATTTATGCAACACATTGATAGTAAGTTATTAAAGCTCGTATGTTACGTAGTTGATATTTAAATTGTATTTGTAAGAACGTATAACGTCATTATCGTTTTCCTCTGCGTATTCATTAAAATTGTTTGACGATGTGTCAAATGCCCCTGGTAGATAGTATCCATCGCAAGTACCATTCCAACCAAAATTAACATGTACCAAGTCGAATTGATATTGTGTGTTATTTGGGAAATAAACAATGAAATCATTTCCCATATCTTCTGGATGTAGGCCAGTCTGACTGTATTCAAGGCGTAACCAACCATCTAGTATGAAAGAGTGTCCTCCAGTTCCATTTTCATCATCAGCACGTGCATTTACGGGTAAATTCTTTCTAACAATCATATCAAAAAGGTCATTCTTGGTTACATCACTACTGCTTCTAATTTGTGCAGATTGTATTCCGAGAGTCGTGTATAACCCAACAAGGTCGGATGTAGATGCCGTTGTATAGTTTGGAGTATAATCTGCATTAAGATTTTTTCCAATTGAGCGGATTAGTTTTGCAACATTTAGCGCGTCCGATGATGTATCATTAGAATTAAACTTATATGTGTCTTCGAATATCATTCTATTTATCTCATACCAATTTACCTCAAACTCGTTGTCAATGGCTATAGTAGGCCAAAAGTTGTGGTGATAACATAATGATGCAAGTACTTGCGCTCCAGCAACAGGAACACAACCTGCTAAGTACTTGTTGCCATTTGCATCCAATGGTGAATAGTAGTTATAGGGAGCTCTTTGTCCCCATTTTGTTGGTACAAGAGGCAGACACTTAAGTACCATCATTGTATCAACAGCAGGAAATGGTCTTGGAGCTCCAATTCTTGTAGTATGCTCACCAAATATTGTCAAGGAGTTGTTTACCATGGTATACTGCAACTCCTCTGCGGGATTTAGCTCTTCATTTGTTCTAGTAGCTGTTTCATTATCTACAAAACTGAGAAATTTATCTGTAGCAAAATTGCCACTATCGCCAACTGCAATTACTGGCGGAAGTTGCACATCAGCCGCCAATATGGCATATCCTTGGTCGTCTGCATAATTCACGACGTATGCCAAAGGAATGTTTCTATCGCCTATATTTTCCGAACGTGTAGTAGTTGTATGCACTAAATCATCAGATGAAAGCAACTCTACGTTCTTGATTCGTTTAGTGTTGGTTGACTTCTCACTGATGTTGTTATATATAAAGTTGGCATTGCCAATGGCATGCTCAAAAGATAATGATGTTTCGAGGTACTCAACACCATCTTGTCCCTGAACGTCTATTTGTTTCTGAATTGTAGTAGGCTCAGTCTGTTTGATACACGAACATACAGTGATGGCTATCACAAATAGGTATGCAAATAATTTTTTCATAGCTTTGTTGTTTAATAGTTTGATAATAAATTCTGTTTTATAACTTGAATGGGGAGATTATTGTTACAGATAGTATTCTCCCCAATATGTGTCGCCATTAGAGACCTCAATGAGTATATAATGAGAACCACATCCTAATGAGGATATATCAATAGATAGCGTTGTAGTTCCGCTATTAACATTTTCATAGATGCTCTCTCCGTTATCTATATTATATATGTTAATATCCAACTCTCCTAAATTATCCATAAATGTGAAGTAGACAAAGGAGTTTTGATAATATGCCTCTATAGGCTCTATACCTCTATGAATATTGCCATTTGCCCCTTTTTTAGTTACAATAATTGGAGAGTACTTGTTTGGTAGCTTATCGTCATCTTCTGATGCTATTGCGCTTGACGATGTAGTTGGGAGAAAATTGATTGCTACAATAAGTAGTAGCATGCGTAAAAAAGTTCTTTTCATAGCTTATGTATTTAAATTAACCACCTTACAAAATTAAGGTAAATATCATTATTTATTCGCTTTATATATAAAAAACAGCCTAACAACTTTAATGGTAATGTGGTAATTATCAATAACATACACGCTTGTTAGAATATTTTTTTCTAACAAGCGTGTATTCGATTACGTAATCTATTGATTATCAGATAATTGTATCTATGACAACACTCTGTTTTTTGTAGGCTGTGATATAATATATTGATTTACAGTGTATTATCACAAAAATTTAAGAAGCGTCTCCTTGTTTTCGTAGGGGGATTGTGCGATTTTAGCTTTGAGTCTTGATTTTCTCATGTATATATTGCCAACGCTATCGCTGGTAAAAACACTTATGGCTTTAGCTGAAAATCCTGCATATATGAAACATATTAACCTAAAGTCCATTTCACGAAATTCGGGCATTGCTTCCCGCAGTAACAACATTGCATTATCTCTATACTTATTTACGATATTTTCCAAAAGTTGAAGATGTTCCTTGTCTGTTTGAAGCTTCTCTATCTCATTGCGTACTTGGGTATATATAGCCTCCTTATCTCTCTTGGTTCCGTGAGTTTCGTAGTATGTATTACTAAGCTTATTAATAAGCGAGAATTGCGACTCAAAGAGACTGCTTAAATGTCCTTTCATCTCTGTTATCATAGCATCCATATCCTCGGAGTTGCTTGTCTTTGCAAATAGTGAATCTTCTAAATCTTGTACATGCTCCATATAGCGTTGAATCTCCATGTTTTTTTGAGATATTCTTCGGCGCATTATGATTGCAACTATACCAATTGTAAATATAGCAGCAATGGTGATGACTATTTGCATGTGGCGGGAATGTCTTAACGCCAATGCTCTGTATGTTGCTTGTGACTTGAAGTACTCTTTTTGTACTGTTAGCAGAGGTTGTTGTAATGTTATACGAATGGTAGAGTCTTGCATCTTTAGTAATCTCTCATGGCAAGTTAAAGCCTCTTGATAGTCGCCTAATACGCAGTGTATTTTGTATTCCTCAAATAGGAACAATTCCACTTCATTATACTCAGGTACCAAGGCTCGTGCATACATTAGGTGTTTATTTGCTAATTCTCTGTTGCCATCACAAGCATGTATGTAGGCTTTAGACAGTTGCATTATAAGGCTATCATCACACAATGACATGAACTTGCTATCAAAAAGCTCTTGTAATTTTTGTCTGTCACCCATATTTTCATAGAGGAGAATTAGATAATCAATGCAAGACTCACAGAGTTCGCTATCATTCTCTGTGTATGCCCACTCCAACACCTCTAATAGGGGCTTCTCTGCTAATTCAAATTGTTTGGTATCAAGATATGTTTGACCTATGCTCAGCTTTGTATAATTCTTGTGTGTTTCAAGTCCCGCTTGCTCATAATGGTAATATGCCTCTTGAAAAGCGTGTAAACTCTTCTCGTAGTCATATATCTCATCGTGAAGCATGCCTATATGGGCGTATAAGAGTGCTACAGCATAGTTGTCGTCAATGTTGCTAACTAATTCCTCGGCTTTTGTGTATGATAACATCGCTTTGGTGTTATTCCCACCATTCGAGTATATTCGTCCTTGGTAGTAGTACGACATAAATTTATAGCGCACATTGTCGGACTCTTCGTAGTACTCTACGGCGTCATCTATGAGCGTAGCATCTGTCTCATCGATATAGTTTTTATCCTTGGCTTGGGTAAGCAGCAGGGCATAGCGCGCCTTGGTGCCACGCGAAGCGACGGTTGTTATATCGATACCCTCAAGGACGACTAACGACGAGTCGGGGCGCTCGACCATCAACTCTTCTACCTTGTCTAACATCCGCTCAACATCGCGTGATGAGGAGCAGGAGCACAAAAGCACGAGAGATATTCCTACGGTGATGTGTAATAAGTGCTTCATAGGTTTGTCTGTTTACCATATACCCGCTGCAACTACTGCACACGTATGCGCTGGCCTATGGCTATGCGGTCGACATTCATGTCGGGGTTGAGCTCCGCAATCCTTGCCGTGGTTGTGCCGTACTGCTTGGCGATGCGCCCCACAAGGTCGCCATCAACAACCGTGTGCCACACTTCGCCACCACTCTCCGTGGCGGGATTAGTTGCGGGCGTAACATCCTCCGTCATGGGCGCTGCGCCAGCATGCGAATTACGCTCTAAGACCTTTATGCGCTGGCCTATAGCTATGCGGTCGACATCTATGTCGGGGTTGAGCTCCGCAATCCTTGCTGTGGTTGTGCCGTACTGCTTGGCGATGCGCCCTACAAGGTCGCCATCAACAACCGTATGCCACACGACGTCGCTGTCGTCATCCGCAGCTGTCACCTCGATGGCAGGAGTGCTGTTCTCGGCCGTAGCTGTCACCTCGGGCGTATTAGAGACTACGGGGATAGGCTCATGGTGTATGTTCGAGGGTAGCTCCTTGCCGTCAGTACGCAGGTCGGCATCGCCCGCCTCGATAGTGACCCTCATGCCGATATGCACCATCGGTCGGAGGCTATCCAAGTCATTATTCTCCAAGCGTATGCACCCCTCTGTTGCGCGTGTGCCGATAGAGGCGGGGTCATGTGTGCCGTGGATGCCGATACCGCGGTGCGGGGGTGTCTTGAGGCGTATAAACCAGTTGCCGTAGCAACCCTCGATAACACCCTTGCCATCGCCAAAATCGTGTGTCCAATGTGCTGCGGGAACAACCTCCTCGATGGTGAATGTGCCCTCGGGGGTCTTCATGTCGCCCGGGCGCTCTTTGTTGCCCGCATGCTTGCCCGTAGCTACGGGGAACATACATATAAGTGCTCCCTCGCTGTCGTAGAGGCGCAGTGTCATCGTCTGCTTCGAGATAACGATATGGTCGGCCTTCGTGCTGTCGCCCGTGGGCTCCTCGGCGATGACCACGGCAGAGGGTTTCTCCACCGTGGTGGCATCACTGTGTTCCTTGCTCGTTGCGGCACTATTGCCACATGCCGCAACCATGATGGCTGCGGCAAATATCGGTGCTAACATCCTGAAAAACATATTGCAATACTCTTTGTTTAGGTTAGAAGCTGCTTAAATCTGTTTGTAATATCTTCAGCAGCCTATTACTCCTCCCACTTGAACACCACGCCCGTGCGCGACGTGTTGTAAATCTCTATCGTGTAGTACTCCGTGCCATCCTCGGCCTTGTGTGTCGTGGTGAAGTGCTCGCCACCGATGTCGGCGCGGTTGTGGCCACCGAAGCGCTCCTCGTCCGACGAGAAGAGCACGGTATACTTACCCGGCCATGGCACGTTGAGGCGGTAGTTGGGTATAGATGCCGTGGGGTGCCAGTTGATGACAAAGAGCAGCCCCTTGTGCGAGTATACCATCGTCTTGTTCTGCTCGTCCATAAGGTGGTTGTAGGGGTAGCCGTCACCCATGACGCCATACTCCTTGACAACCTCAATCATCGCCCTGTCGAAGGCGCTAAGGTATGAGTAGCGCAGGAAGCCGTTATCTGCCAGCGACCACTGACGTCGTGCGTGCTTGTATGACCAGCCGTTGCCCTCCCTCGGGAAGTCTATCCACTCGGGGTGGCCGAACTCGTTGCCCATAAAGTTGAGGTATGCCTCGCCGCCTGTGGTGATGGTGAAGAGGCGTATGAGCTTATGTAGCGCCATGCCGCGGTCGATGATGAGGTTTTCGGATGCGCGGTTCATGGCGAAGTACATCTCCTTGTCCATGAGGCGGAAGGCGAGGGTCTTGTCGCCCACGAGCGCTTGGTCGTGCGACTCGGCATATGCCACCGTGCGTACCGACGGCAGACGGTTGGTCATCACAGACCACATCTCCCATATATTCCAGTCGTCGTCGCTCCTCTCCTTGAGTATCTTAATCCAGTAGTCGGGGATGGCCATGCCGAGGCGGTAGTCGAAGCCCATGCCGCCATCCTCGGGCTTCACGCACGAGCCCGGCATGCCGCTGACATCCTCGGCGATGGTGATGGCATCGGGGCGCAGGTCGTGGATGAGCTTGTTTGCCAAGGTGAGGTAGACGATGGCATCGCGGTTGACACCCTCGTCGAAGAAACGCTCGCGGCAGTCGAAATCCACATATCCGTGGTGGTGGTAGAGCATCGATGTCACTCCATCGAAGCGGTAGCCGTCGAAATGGAACTCCTCAATCCAGTATTTCACGTTAGAGAGTAGGAAGTGCTCCACCTCGCGCTTGCCGTAGTCGAATATCATCGAGTCCCAATACTGCTGATAGCCGGCATCGCCCTCCTTCGAGTAGTGGTGCTTCGAGCCGTCGAGCTCGTTGATGCCCTCGTCGAAGTTTTTCACATAGTGGGCGTGTACGAGGTCCATAATCACCGCTATGCCGAGCTCATGGGCGCGGTCTACGAGCGAGCGTAGCTCGTCGGCAGTACCGAAACGCGACGAGGGGGCAAAGAAGCTCGACACGTGGTAGCCAAACGAGCCGTAGTAGGGGTGCTCGGCTATGGCCATGAGCTGCACGGCGTTATACCCTGCCTCCTTGATGCGTGGCAGGATGTTGTCGCGGAACTCAGCGTATGTACCCACACCCTCACGCTCCTCGGCCATGCCCACGTGAGCCTCGTAGATGAGCAACTCGCCGACCTTAGGTGCGCGGAAGTCGTCGTGCTTCCAGTCGTAGGGTCTCTCGACGACGAACTGTGCGGTATAGTTCTTCGTCGCCTCGTCCTGCACCACACGCTTGGCGTATGCCGGTATGCGGTCGCGCCAACCGTTGTTGCCGTGAACGTGTATCTTATACAGGGAGCCATCTGTGAGCCTCTCGCGGTACATCGCATCGGGTAGGAATATGCTCCACACACCCTCACGATTGCGGTCTAAGCGTAGCTCGGTGCGTTGCCACGAGTTGAAGTCGCCAAAGATGAATACATCCTTGGCCTCGGGTAGCCACTCTCTAAACCACCATCCGCGCATCGCCTCGTCGCGCTGTCAGCCAAAATAACGATGTCCGTTGGCATAGTCGACAATCGAACCTGCGGCCTGTTCGATATTGTTTAATCTGTTGATATACATGTCGTAACGGTGGTTTATCTCCGCCTCTACGGGCTGCAACCACTCATCCGCAGCAACCATTGCGAGTTTATAATTTTGCTCTTTCATACTTTTTTTTGTTTATTTTTAGCAAAGATACGAAGATTTTTTGTATCTTTGCCCGTTGTGAAGTGTTATTTGAATAACAAAAACAATTTATATATTAACTAAAAACTTTATTTTATGTTCAAAGGACATCCTAAAGGTCTGTATGCCTTAGCTCTTGCTAACACAGGTGAGCGCTTTGGTTATTACACGATGTTGGCCGTGTTCGCGCTCTTCCTTCGCGAGAACTTTGGCCTTGAGGCTGGTACAGCCGGTGCCATCTATTCTACTTTCCTCGGCTTGGTATACTTCATGCCGCTTGTAGGTGGTATCCTTGCCGATAAGTTTGGCTTCGGTAAGATGGTTACTATTGGTATCTCGGTAATGTTTGCCGGTTACATGTTGCTGTCGTTCCCCTTGGGTGGCGACCTTATCGCCATGATTGCCATGATGGCAGCGCTTGTGCTTATCAGCTTGGGTACGGGTCTTTTCAAGGGTAACTTGCAGGTTATGGTAGGTAACCTCTACGACGACCCCAAGTATGCCGATAAGCGTGACTCGGGCTTCTCGCTCTTCTATATGGCCATTAACGTAGGTTCGTTGTTCGCACCTACCACAGCCGTAGGTATCAAGCGTTGGGCTGAGGAGTCGCTCGGTTATAGCTCTAACGATGCTTACCACTTCTCGTTCATGGTTGCTTGTGCAGCGTTGATACTCTCGATTCTCATCTACTACGCCTTCCGCTTTACGTTCCGTCACGTTGAGGGTGGTAAGAAGAAGGGCGAGGCTGCCGTTGTTGAGGATAACCTCACTCCCGAGCAGACCAAGCAGCGTATCGTGGCTCTCTGCCTTGTATTTGCTGTTGTTATCTTCTTCTGGATGGCCTTCCATCAGAATGGTTTGACACTCACATACTTCGCTGACGAGTTCACCGAGACTACAGCCTTTGGCTTCGACACTATGTTGTTCGACGTATGGAACCTCGCACTTATCATCGTTGCTGTTTACGCTACGTTCTCTATCTTCCAGAGCGATAGCGCTAAGGGTAAGCTATTGTCGGGTGTGTTGGCATCAGCCGTTTTGGCATTCCTCGTATACCGCGCCATGGGCGTTGAGGCTACTGCCGAGGTTGCCGTTGCCGCTCCTATCTTCCAGCAGTTTAACCCCTTCTATGTTGTAGCACTGACACCCGTGTCGATGGCTATCTTCGGCTCGTTGGCAAAGAAGGGCAAGGAGCCCTCAGCACCCCGTAAGATTGCTTATGGTATGTTGGTTGCCGCTATTGGCTTCGTCATCATGGCTATAGGCTCTGATGGCTTGAATACGCCTAACGACCAGCAGCGTGCTATTGCCGTATCTAAGGCTGAGGCCTTCGCTCAGGAGTACTACAACGTGGCAGCTACGGCTGAGGATCTCGAGGCTATGAAGGAGGATAAGGAACTTGGCGCTGAGGTTAAGCCCGCTACCGACTTTATGGGTAAGCTCACCGAGAAGACTCGTCCTATCTTTGTGGATGTATACAATGCGAGCGTTGTAATCCTTAAGGCTCAGGCTCCCGTTGTCGAGGAGGTTGTTGTCGAGGAGGTTGTTGCTGAGGAGGCTGCTGTTGAGGAGGTTGCCGTTGCTGAGGAGGTTGTTCTTGCTGAGGCAGCTCCCGTAGCTGAGGATACTGCCGCTGTTGCGGAGGCTGAGGCTACGCTCGCAGCTATCAAGGCTGATACTAAGGAGGAGACACGTACTTCGCCCTACTGGTTGATTTTCACATACCTTATCCTTACGTTTGCGGAGCTCTTGCTCTCGCCTATGGGTATCTCGTTTGTGTCGAAGGTTGCACCTCCGAAGCTCAAGGGTCTTATGATGGGTGGCTGGTTCGTGGCTACGGCTATCGGTAACATGCTTGTTGCTGTTGGTGGTTTCCTCTGGGCAGGCCTTCCCTTGTGGTCGGTATGGACAGTATTTATCGTTCTCTGCTTGCTTTCAGCCCTCTTCATGTTTGTGATGATGAAGCGCTTGGAGAGCGTTACGAAGTAATACTCCGAAGACATATACAAAAAACTCTGCTCCTCGGGGCAGAGTTTTTTTTTGTGTATGTACTCATGTACTATGCGTTATGCGTTGTACGCTATGTGTTGTGCGCCGTGCGCCGTGCGCTTTGGGTATATCGTATATAGCTCTCCTTCTTTGCTATGCTCCGAGGTGCTCGATAAGGATTTTAAGGCCTATGGCTATAAGTATCACACCCCCAACTATGCCCGCCTTTGTGCCGAGGCGTGAGCCAAAGAGGCTGCCGAGGTATACGCCTATGCCTGAGAGTAGGAGTGTGACGATGCCGATGACAGCGGCCGATACCCAGATGTTCACGCCGAGGAAGGCGAGAGTTATACCTACAGCCAAGGCGTCGATGCTCGTGGCAATGGCCATAAGGAGCATCGTTTTAACGCCGAAGTCGGCAGTATGACTCTCCTCGTCACCCCATACCGCTTCGCGTATCATGTTGAGACCTATGATAGCCAAGAGACCGAAGGCTATCCAGTGGTCGATGCTCGTTACGAATGATGAGAAGCGTGCGCCAACGATGTATCCTGCGATGGGCATCAGCGCCTGAAAGCCTCCAAACCACACTCCCGTAGTGAGGGCGTGGCGCATGGTAACACGACTAAGCGTGACACCCTTGCCGACAGCTACGGCAAAGGCATCCATCGCCAAGCCTACGGCGATAAGGAGCAACTCTACTATTCCCATGCGCTAAAAATGATTCTATCTCCCTTGTCTATAATGCCGTCTATAATCCTGCGAAGGACTTGAGCTTGGCAATCTCCTCTGCCCAGCGTGCCTCGTCGGGCGTCTCGAGGATGAGGGGTATGTTGTCGAAGCGTGGGTCTTCGGCTATGTAGCGGAAGCACTCCCAGCCAATCTCACCATCGCCGAGGGGCGAGTGGCGGTCTATGCGGCTACCCAAGGGACGCATGGCATCGTTCAGGTGCATGCCACGGAGATACTTGAAGCCCACGACACTGTCAAACTCCGCAAACGTAGCATCGCATGCCTCCTTTGTGCGTAGGTCGTAGCCCGCAGCAAAGGCGTGGCACGTGTCGATACATACTCCCACACGGCTCTTATCCTCCACGCGGTCAATGATATATGCTAACTGATAGAAGCTAAATCCGAGGTTTGACCCCTGCCCTGCGGTGTTCTCTATTACGGCTGTCACACCCGAGGTGCGCTCCAGTGCCATGTTTATCGACTCGGCAATGCGGTCGAGGGAGCCGTGCTCGTCGATGCGCTTAAGGTGGCTGCCGGGGTGGAAGTTGAGTCTGTCAAGACCGAGGCGCTCGCAGCGTGCCATCTCCTCGAAGAACGACTCGCGCGACTTCTCCAAGCCGTCGCTGTCGGGGTGTCCGAGGTTTATGAGATAGCTGTCGTGGGGTAGTACCTGCGCGGCACTATACCCGGCCTCGGCCATCGCTGTTTTGAACGTCGCAACCTGCTCGTCGGTGAGTGCCGGTGCTAACCATTGGCGCTGATTCTTCGTAAAGAGGGCAAATGCCGTTGCCCCTATCTCCTTGGCATTCTTGATGGCATTCTCCACGCCACCCGATGCGCTTACATGTGCTCCTATATATTTCATACTCTATATCTCCTTATATTATCGCCCTCCGCCACTTATCCTCCACCACGTGAACGATACGATGGTTGCAGGGCAGTGCTGTAAATAAATCCATCATTATGATGGCAAAGATAACGAAATTTTAATAAAATATTTGTATATTTGCATTGTAAATACCTATTGACGTATAACAAACAATAATAACGTAACACTTTAGGGCGGTCATGAAGACCCCGAAAAATATCTCGCGACATCGAAATATTTATTTACTAATTTATAGAACAATCTTAATATTATGAAGAAATTCTACACACTGCTTATCGTGTTGCTCACCGCTATTGCGGGCGATGCCTATGCGCAGGTATCTATCGACGAGGTGTCTACTGACGATCGTAAGCGCGAGTTCGAGAACGAGATGAAGAGTACCGATGTTGAGGCCGACTACTTCTCTGAGGCCAACTATCGTGCTGAGCGCCGTGCTATACGTCAGGAGCGCAACCTCATAGACTTCTCGGCAAACCTCCATGGTTCACTTACGGCCTATAGTAAGTCGTGGCAGGCTGCGGGCGACAATGCCGTGACTATTCTTGCCAACATCAACTTTCTCCACACCTTCAAGAAGGGGCGCTTCACCCTCACAAATACCGCCTCGGCAAAGTTCGGCTACAACAATATGAAGACCGACCTCGGTGATGGTAGCGACCCTCGTGGTATATGGTTTAAGAATGTCGACGAGTTGGTGCTCTCAACAGCACCACAGTGGGCGATGGTTAAGAATTGGACTTACGGTGCCAACGTGAAGTTCCGTACACAGTTTGCTCCGGGCTATGGCGCTCGTGGCGATAAGGAGAAGGGCACGGCACGTGTATCTAACTTCATGTCACCCGGATATTTGGATGCATCTCTCGGTTTCACCTATGTGCTTCCCTCGGAGAAGTTCCCCCTCAAGGTTAACCTCGCGCCTATAGCCATGAGCGCAACCTACCGTGACGACCTCACCACCTCGAATAACTATGGTGTGCTCAACGGTCGCTCTAAGTATGAGGGTGGTCTCTCTGTGCAGCTCGACTTCGACAAGACATGGGGCAAGAATGGCTGGCTCCGCTACCGTACTACCGCCTACTCATTCTATGGTTGGATTACCGACTTGGCATCGCAGGCTAAGTTCGAGCCTACGGCCGACCAGCTTGAGTATGAGCATGTTGTCCCCACCATACGTTGGGAGAATACCATCGACATCAAGGCTACCAAGTATATCTCTACACAGATATACTTCCAGCTCTACTACAACAAGGCTGAGTATCACAAACTTCAGGTGTCGTCGATGTTGTCTGTAGGTCTTACTTACACTTTCAAAAACAAGTAATTTGTTGTGAAAAGGTGGCATCTGCTTCCGCTAACGAATTATCTCAGCAATGGGCTGTACGTCATAGTACAGCCCATCGCCTCGAAATTCGCCGAGCGTTGCATCTACTACCTTTTGACAACAAATTGCGGGCGTGACAAGGCAGCAACTGCTTCCGCTAACGAAACGGGATGACAAATTTACTTTTTAGACATTCCCATCGCCTCGAAATATGCTGTCAATGGGCAGTATGCTCGGGGGTATGTCCTATCTTGTAAAAATACATTAACGCATATTAACCCATAGAAACCCATTAAAAATTACTAATAAAAAAGGCAATATTCCACCCCTTGTGGCGTTTGATACGATATGGACAAGAGTAGATTGGCAGGAATTTGGACGGTGCTACTTATCGTGGCATCTGTTGCCGTATCCGTGTGGATAGGTGTAACCATAGGGCGTGGTGTTGAGCGTAAGCATACATACGACATCCTCCAGCAGATGTCGGGGCGAGTGAAGAGTAGTGAGGCCGAGGTGAATAACTTTGCCCGCGACATGGCGGCTGTTGAGCAATATATCGCCGGTAGCGACAAGATGATGCAGACGATTATGGCCATACGTGGCAACTATGTCGACAACATAGACCTCGACACCATCTACGAGAAGGCTATACCGGCGCTACTCTCGGAGCTCGACCCCCACTCGGAGTATATCCCCGCGAAGATGTTCGACAAAGTGAACGAGTCGCTCGAGGGAGAGTTTGACGGTATAGGCATCGTCTTTAACGCCATGACAGATACCATTACGGTTCTTAGTGTCATCCCTCAGGGGCCCTCGGATAAGGCAGGTGTGCGTGCCGGTGACCGCGTGATACGCATCGATGGACGCGATGTTGCGGGGCAGAAGATACCGCAGGACTCGATGGTACGCCTTATGCGTGGCCCGCGAGGTACGAAGGTGAAGCTCTCGGTGCAGCGTGCGCGCATAGACAATCTTGTAGATATAGATGTCACACGCGATGCCATAGAGCTTCATAGCGTGGAGACGGCCTTCATGCTCGACCGCGAGGCTAAGATAGGCTTCATACGTCTCTCGCAGTTCTCGCGCACGTCGTATGCCGAGATACGCAGCGCCTTGGATAAGCTTGCGCAGGAGGGCATGCGCGGCGTGATTATAGACCTGCGTGGTAACGGTGGCGGGTTTCTCGATCAGGTGATACCCATGGTTAACGAGTTCCTTCCGGCCGATAAACTCATAGTATATACCGAGGATCGCTATGGTCGTCGCATCAAGGAGCATAGCACAGGTAACGGTAAGTATCAGGATGTGGAACTTGCCATCCTTGTGGATGAGACGAGCGCCTCGTCGAGCGAGATATTGGCGGGTGCCGTGCAGGATAACGACCGTGGTCTTGTCCTTGGTCGTCGCACCTTTGGCAAGGGCTTGGTACAGGCGCAGATACCCTTCGCTGATGGCTCGGCAATACGTCTTACGGTGGCTCGTTACTTCACACCCACGGGTCGCTCGATACAGAAGCCATACACCCATGGCGATGAGATGTCCTACCACATGGATATCATCAATCGCTACAACCATAGCGAGTTCTTCTCTGCCGACTCGATACATTTCGACGATACGATGAAGTTTAAGACCCCTGCAGGGCGTACCGTCTATGGAGGTGGTGGCATAATGCCCGATATATTTATCCCGCTCGATACCCTCGGCATGTCGGACTACTATCACAAGGTATGGAATACTAACGTGTTGTATCGCTACACCATGGACTTCACGGACCGTCACCGCGCTGCGATGGATAGCATCACAACGCTTGAGGAGCTCGATGCGTTGCTTAATAGAGGGGATATAATTGAGGAGTTTGTGCAGTATGCCGAGCGTAACGGTGTTGAACGTGATGATGCGGGACTCAGGCTCTCGCATGATATTATCGAGGCGCAGATACGCGCTTATATCGGTCGCAATGCCCTCGACGACGAGTCGGGCTTCTATGACAACATCTACGCCATTGACAAGGGCATGCAGCGCGCTGTCAAAGAGCTACGTAAAAACCTGAATAAAAAGAGTCGACGATGATAAACAGATTGTTTGGCACGCTGTGTGCCCTTGCCATAATTGCAGTCATGGTTTTTGCAATCCTTAATCGTGGCAACTACCGCTCGATGTGCTTTGAGGTGAGAGCAAAGGCGGATGTCGTTGTTGCAACACCCGCCTCGGAGCCTGAAATTATCGAACTCCCGGATAGTCTATCTCTTCAACCCGGGGTTTAATACCACATCTGTATTGGGGTAGGGGCAGTACATCTTAGAGTCGTCCCACGTGCCCGTGACCTTGACAGCCTCGTTGCGCATGATGCCCGGGGCAACCTCTATCATAGGGTTCTCCTTGCGGTACTCGAAGTGTTCTTTCAGTCGATACATGCGGAACATGTCGCGTGAGCGTGAAGCGAAGCCACACCAGTAGTATCCCGCAATCTCCCAGCCATGCTCGTTGTATGCTGCCTCGGCGAGCTCCTCGGCACTCATCGCCGTGGTGTAGAGGTTTGTTGTCGTACCATCGGCGCGATTACGCACGCGGTTAAGCACATCTACAGCCTTCTCGGTCACTCTGCCGGCACGTCCTGTAGCTTCGGCATACCAGCAGTACACCTCTGAAAGACGTATCACCTGACCCGTCTTTTGACCATACTGCGGACCCGGCGAGGGGCTCGTGTAGTCGAACTCCCCAACGCCACCTGCCGCCTCTGCCGACTTCATAAATACGGGGGCTACAACCTCACGCGAGGCGGGCTCGGTGTCGTACCACCAGTCGTGAAGCTCGCCATCGGCAAGCATAATCTTGGGGAAGTACGTAGCCTCCTTGCGTGGTCCCTCGGGAAACTCCTTCCAGAACTTTATCTCGCCATTGGTATCGCCCCAGCCCGACTGCTTCATGTCGAGGAGGAAGTCCGTGAGGGGCATCATCTGCGATGTGCGGTCGCGGTTGTAGTATATGCCGAGGATAATCTCGGGATTCTTTTGTGTGTATGCCTGCGAGTAGACGTCGGCATAGTTATCCAAGAGGCGATAGTAGTATGTCTTGTTCTCGGTAAGGTCGATAACCTCTTCGGCCTTCTTTGCGGCAAGGTCGTAGTACTCTACGCCCTTATTCAGAGGCCAGCCCGCCATGCACATGTAGACGTATGCCATCGTAGCCTTCACCGCACCACGACTTACGGCCACGTTCATGCCGTTGAGCACCTGCGGAGCCTTGGTGTAGTTGTCGGGACACCCCTCCTCGGCAATCTTAAGGTCGCTGAGTATCAGGGTATATATATCCTCGACGCTCTTGAGGGGTGCGTTGTAGTCAATCTTCTCGTCGAGCATCACGGGCACCTCGCCCCATGTTGTCACGAGGTAGAAGTACGAATATGCACGCCAGAAGTGAGCCTGAGCTATGGCCTCGGTAATCTCGGCCTTGCTGACGTTGGGTGTACGCGAGGCGTTGTTTATGATGAAGTTGGCGGCCTTGATAACCTTGTATCTCTGCTCCCATAGGTTTACCATCCACGAGTTATTATCCGTCACGCTATATTGGTCGTGCTCGCGTAGTGGCTGCTTGTTGCTTGCCGGGTGTGTCGATATGTCGTCGCCCGAGAGGAAGTTGGTGCCTATATAGTGGTTGGCATACTGCGATGTGGCAACAACAGAGTATAACGAGTTGAGCGATGCCGCGAGGTCGTTTTTCGATGAGAAGAACTCGTCACTCGGGAGCTTACCTTTGGCATCCTCGTCCAAGAAGTCTACGCATGAGCTGAATAATGCCGCGCTTAGAAGTGTGAATATCAGTATTTTGTATTTCATATTATCGTGCATGTTAGAATGTTAGTTTAAGACCTACGGTGTATGTGCGCGGAACGGGATAGGCGCCATAGTCTATGCCGTCGTAGCTCGAATATACCTCGGGGTCCATGCCCTTATACTTGCTCAGCGTGAATACATCCTGCGCGCTTACGGATATTTGTATGTCTACCACACGTGTCAGGTGGCGAGGTATGGTGTAGGCGATGCTTATGTTCTTGAGCTTGATGAACGAGGCATCCTCCAACCATAGCGTAGAGTTGGCGTAGCTCTTATTGTCCGTATTTGTCACGCTCGGATAGAGTGCTTGGCTCTTATCCTTGACATAGTCCCAGCCGCGGAAATAGGCATCGCGAAGCGTTATGAAGCGCGACACACCGCTCATCGATGCTGTGGTAAAGCGGCTGATATTCAGACGGTCATAGTCGAAGGCACCGTTGAAGAATATGTTGACCGAGAGGTTGCGCCAGATGATGGTGTTGTTCCATCCCACCATCCACTTGGGCGATGCGCAGCCGCGTATGATGCGGTCGGCAGCCGTGGGTGCTGTCGTAAGCGAGCCATCAGCCTTGCAGTAGAGGTTGGCACCATGCTCATCGAAGCCCGCCCAGTCGTAGACGTAGAACGAGCCCAAGGGGTAGCCCGGCTTCATTATCTGCATCTCGCCACCGAGGTCGCTGTAGTTTGCCGTAAGGTGGAAGTCGTCACCCGCGAGGTCTACAACCTCATTTTTTATGTATGTTACGTTTGCTGTCGTCTCCCACTTCACTGCGCGGTCGATGACGAATGTGTTGAGCGAGAACTCGTAGCCCTCGTTTTGGAGCGCACCCTGATTTACCCAGTACTTGCCGCCACCATTGTATAGGGGCACTTGCTTCTGGAAGAGTAGGTCCTCGGTATTCTTGCGGAACCAGTCGAATGATATGTTTACGCCCGCGAGTGTGAGGTCTAAGCCGACGTCTATCTGCGATGTCTTCTCCCACGTGAGGTCGGGTGTGGCAAAGGTGTTGCCCCAATATCCCGTGTAGTCTGTCGTCGTGCCCCAGCCGTATGATGTCTTTGATAGTAGGCCGAGTGTGTTGTATGCCGAGATGCCCTCGTTACCCGTGATACCATAACTTGCGCGTAGCTTTAGCTGCTCGACGACATCCTGACTCTGCATGAAGCTCTCGGCAGCGATATCCCATGCCACGGCAGCCGAGGGGAAGTAACCCCAGCGGTGGTCCTTCTGGAACTTAGACGAGCCATCGGCACGGAAGGCTGCGGTTATGAAGTAACGCTTGTCGTAGTCGTAGTTTAGGCGCACGATGCCCGACATTAGCGACGACTCGCTGTAGCCATTCGACTGGCTGCGTGTTGCGGCATTGCTCACATCCCAGTAGCCTACGCTCTCGTTGCTCAGATCCGTGCCACTTATAGACATGCTGCTATCGGTCACGCCGCTAAGCTCCCATACGGCTGTTGCCGCGAGCGTATGGCGACCAAACGTGCCGCTATACGTTAGGTTGTTGGTATTCTGCCAATAGTTGTGCAGTGCCGCGCTGTTCGACATCGAGCTCTTGGCTCCCGGGGCTACCTTGCTCGACGAGAAGCTGTACGAAGGTGCGTAGTCGAAGTCGTAGCCTCCCTGTACGCTGAGGGTCAAGCCCTTGACGATACGGAAGAGGAGCATGGCATTGGCGTTGAGGTTGTAGCTGTACGAGTCGCTATAGTTCTCCTGCATAACGCCATAGGGGTTGTTTCCCGTACCTATGTTGTAAGGGTCGTTGTTGTATATGCCTGTTTCGGAATCTTTCATCTCCATCGTAGGTGAGAAGTTGAGCACATGGAACCAGTTGGGCGCTCCATTCTTCTGGTGTAGTACCGAGCCGTTTATCTTTGTCGATATGGAGAGCCATGGGCGCACATCGGCATCGATGTTGGCACGTATACCGTAACGCATATACTTCGACTTTATGGTCACGGCCTGCTGGTCGAGGACATTTCCCGACACCATGTAGCGTATCTTGTCGCTACCACCCGTAGCACCAATGTTGTAGTTCTGCGTGATGCCTGTACGTGTGAGGAGGTCTATCCAGTTTATGCCCTTCTCCCCCGTGCGGTATAGTTCGAGGTCTGCCGGCGATATAGTATTTGAGCCCTTTATGTCGTTGAGAGCCAAGGCATACTCGTAGGCGTTCATCAGGTCGTAGTTTTTGCGCACCTCCGATATTCCTATCTTCGAGTCGAAGTATATGCGCGATGTTCCTTTCTCGCCCGTGCGTGTCGTTATGAGCACCACGCCATTAGCACCACGCGAGCCATATACGGCTGTCGACGAGGCATCCTTGAGTATCTGCATCGAGGCTATATCCTGAGGGTTTATGCCATCGAGGCCGCTTGACGATATTATTCCGTCGATGACGTATAGCGGGTCGCTACTCTTATTAATAGATGTAGTACCGCGCACGCGCACACGTGCTCCTGCACCGGGCATACCACTCGATGTTGTCACCTCCACACCTGCGGTACGACCTTGCAGTACGTCGGCCACATTCTTGACGGGCTGGTCGTGGAAGCTACGCTCGCCGATGACCGAAACGGAGCCTGTGAGGTCGCTCTTCTTAAGCTCGCCATAACCCACGATGACAACGTCGTTTACACGCTGCGATGCCTGATATAGAGTTGTGGTGTAGTCACTTTTGTCGGGCGTAACCTCGAATGTCGTGTCGTTGTAGCCCAAGAATGTGACGACGATGGTCGCATCCGAAGGTACGGTAAGCTTGTACTCGCCCATGGAGTTTGTCGCTACGCCCAAGCGGTCGTTGCCCTTGACCAATACCGTAGCACCCGGTATGGGCTCACCCTCCTCGTTGATAATTGTACCTGTTATCGCTATGGATGTTGCGGGCTCCTGTGCTGCAGCAGGTTCTGCCATAAGCCCGAGAAACACAATGAAAAATAGAATGCTTCGCGTAAATAATCTATTCATACACACATTATCTTTTCTATATTTTACGGCCCAAATATAGATAAATAATCTGATATATGTCTATTTTACCTCTTTTTTGCTTGTGAATAGGAAAATTTTGGGGGTGAATTGCCCGTCGGAATAGCCTAATTTAATAAAAAGATGGGGTTGTGTGTTTTTTTAGTGTGATATGAGTTCTTTGAGCTTTGCTCCCAGCTCGCTATTCTCCATCACACCGTTTATAAGCTCCGCACCCGTGCCATACAGATATATTGGCACCATCGTGCCCGAGTGACCTTTCGTAGTCCAGCGATACTCCACGCCCTGCTCTGCGAGGTTGAAGTCGGCATCGTTGCTCACAATCGTGAGGCCGCCTGTCTCGTGGTCGGCGGTGACGACTACGAGTGTGCCGGGGTGAGTCTCGGCAAATGCTACGGCCACCTCTATGGCCCCCATAAAGTCACACATCTCGCCCTGCTGACCCTCGGCATCGTTGCCGTGGCCCATGCCATCTATTATCGAGCCCTCGACCATAAGCACAAAGCCGTCATCCTCCTCTTCGAGGTGTTGTATGGCCTTGGCTGTCGCTGTGGCGAGGTAGCCTGTGCGCTCCTCTATCTCTTTGTCGGCAAGGATGATAAGACTTCTGCTGCCGCCCTCGGCCATGTCTATGCTGTCGTATAGTCGAAATCCGTTGTCGTGTATAGCCTTTACCGCCTCTTCGCGGCTGCCGTAGCGCTCGTCGAAGAATGCCATGCCGCCACCTATGGCTATATCTATGTCGCTATGCAGCAGCTGCTCCGCAATCGCGGCATACTCGTGGCGCGACCTCACGTGGGCGTAGAATGCCGCAGGTGTGGCATGTTGCAGGTATGTTGTTACGACCAAGCCCGTAGCCTTACCTCTCTCTGCTGCGAGCTCCATGAGTGTCTGTGGCGCATAACCTTCGGGTGTGATGCCCAGCATCGCATTGTTTGTCTTTGTGCCCGTGGCGAGGGCTGTGCCCGATGCTGCCGAGTCGGTCACGCGGTTGTCGAGCGAGTATGTCTTCTGTAGTGCTACGTTTGTCGCACGGTCGAAGATGGTAGGCTCGTAGTTGTTCTCGAGCTGCATCATCGACACCGAGGCTAAGCCCATGCCGTCGCCTATGAGATATATGATGTTCTTTACCTCTTGTGCTTGTAGGGGTTGTGCAGCGACGAGCGCTGCAATAGATAGGATTATTAGTCGTCGTAACATGCTATTTATCTTTATTGTCATGGCAAATTTATAAAAAAATAGCTATCTTTGCAATACTATAAGCTATGTTCTCAAATTAAAAGTAAGCGCATTATGGCAGATGTACGCATAGCCGAGGATTGGAAGGCGATACTTGGTGATGAGTTTCGTAAACCCTATTTCGACGAACTTGTCGGCTTTGTCAAGGGGGAGTATGCCTCGCACACGGTCTACCCCGAGGGACGTAACATCTTCAGGGCTTTCGACAAGTGCCCCTTCGATAAACTCAAGGTCGTCATCATCGGTCAGGACCCCTATCATGGTCCCGGGCAGGCTAATGGCCTATGTTTTTCCGTGGCTGAGGGTGTGCCCTTCCCTCCGTCGCTGAGAAACATATTGCAGGAGGTACGTGACGATGTAGGTGCACCCATCCCTCCCTCCGGCGAGCTCGACCGCTGGGCAGAGCAGGGGGTGTTGCTCCTTAATGCTGTGCTTACGGTGCGTGCTCACGAGGCTGCTTCACATGCAGGACGTGGCTGGGAACGCTTCACAGATGCTGTTGTCGAGGCTATTGCAGAGCGTAAGGAGGGTGTTGTCTATATGTTGTGGGGTAGCTATGCGCAGAAGAAGGGCTCTATCGCCAATCCGCACCGCAATCTTATCCTGCGTGCCGTACACCCCTCGCCACTCTCGGCCTACCGTGGCTTCTTCGGGTGTAAACACTTCTCCGAGGCTAACCGTTACCTCGAATCCGTCGGCAAGGAGCCTATACGATGGTAACGGAGATTAACGTACCTCCTTAGGTCTGCGGAATTCGGCAAGGATTATGCCTGTGGCCATGGCTACGTTCAGCGACTCCGACGTGGGGCTGTTGGCGGGGTAGGAAGGTATGTATAGGCGCTCGGTGAGCTCCTTGCGGCACTCCTCCGTGAGGCCTCGACCCTCATTTCCCATAACGATGATGCCGTGGGTTGTAAGATTCTTGGAATAAATATTCTCGCCATCGAGGAGCGTGCCGTAGATAGGCATGCCTGCATCCTGTGCCGCGCGTAGGAGCTGTGGGAGGTTGTCGGTGTAGTGTACCCTCACGCGCAGTATGGCACCCATTGTCGCCTGCACGACCTTTGGGTTGAAGCTGTCGGCGCACTCTGCTGAGCAGATGATGTCCTTCACCCCAAACCAATCGGCAAGGCGTATTATCGTGCCCATATTTCCCGGATTTTGCACTCCGTCAAGGGCGATGACGAGATTTTCCTTTATTGAGGAGAGGGATAGTCGGTATTTAGGTTTTTCGACGACGGCCAACGTGTCAGAGGCGCTCTTAAGTTCCGAAATGCGCTCCATATCCTTGTGCTCGACATGTTCCACATCTGCTCCCGTAAGGTCGTGGCGCGTGGTGTATATGCGACGTATCGAAAACTCCGAGGCGCGTATCTCCTCTACGAGTTTCACACCTTCGGCAATAAATAGTCCCTCATCGTCGCGTGTACGCTTATCCTTGAGCGAGCGTATCAGTTGTATCTCAGCCTTTGTCATCGTTCTTTGAGTCGTCGTTCCTCGATTGTGAATGTAGCTCCTTCGGTCGCTATGTAGCTATTTGGAAATATCGTTCGACACTCCTCCACGAGGGTGTCGTGCTCCTTATATCGCGACGAGAAGTGGCCTATGATGAGCTGTCGTGCTTCGGCACGCACAGCAGCCTTTGCTGCCTCCGTCGTTGTGGAGTGTCCGCGGCCCTTGGCCCACGGCTCTTCGCTCTTGGCGTATGTAGCCTCGTGGTAGAGGAGGTCAACGCCATGTACGCGCTCTGCCGCCTTTGCCGAGAAGGCCGTATCCGAGAGGTAGGCGTAGGAGCGTGCCTCGTAGGGGATGTACGTCAGCTCGGCATTGGGTATCGTCGTGCCATCCTCCAGTGTTATGTCCTCACCGCGCTTGGCCGCTACGACCTGAGCGATGGAGAGGTTGTGCTTCGTAATTTTGAATTTATCGACATTGAGCTCCGGCTGCTTCTCCTTGAAGTGAAAGCCCGCCGTGGGGATGCGGTGGCGTAGAGGTATGGACCACACCTCGAGGGTGCTATTCTCCATGATGATTTGGTGCTTCGTGGTATCTACCTTGTGCCACTTGACCTCGTAGGGGAGGTCGCTGTCGAAATAACGCATGTGGTAGTCGAGAATCTCGCCCATGGGTGCTGGTGCATATACGTCTAAGGGTGTGCGCTTGCCCATAAGCCCGAGTGTCGAGATTAGGGGAAAGAGCCCAAACGTATGGTCGCCATGCAGGTGCGAGATAAACACAGCCCTAAGGCGCAGCGGGTTTATGCCGCGCCTTATGAGCTGCTGTTGTACGCCCTCGCCCGCATCGACAAGGTAGTATTGCTCGTTGAGGTTGACGACCTGTGCCGAGGGGTGGGCCTGAGGCGTAGGCTTAGCAGACGAGTTACCGAGAATCGTGATGCTGAAAGCCATTGCCTGTGATTATTGTGCCAGCAACCAACGCTCGCAGTCGAGTGCTGCGATGCAACCCGAGCCTGCTGCGGTGATAGCCTGACGATAGTGCGGGTCCTTAACATCACCAGCGGCAAAGACACCCTCGATAGATGTCTTCGAGGTGCCGGGAACGACCTTGATGTATCCCTGCTCGTCGAGCTCGAGCTGACCCTTGAGGAAGTCGGTGTTGGGGTGATGGCCTATGGCGAGGAAGAAGCCCATGATAGGAATATCGCGCTCCTCACCAGCATTGCTTATCACGCGAACACCTGTTACGCCCTCGTCGTCGCCCAATACCTCCTTGGTGTTGTGCTCGAAGAGTACCTCGATGTTGGGGGTATTGAATACGCGCTCCTGCATAGCCTTAGATGCGCGAAGGAAGTTCTTGCGGACGATGAGGTATACCTTGCGGCATATCGAAGCCAAGTATGTAGCCTCCTCGCATGCTGTGTCACCACCGCCAACGACAGCAACATCGCGCTTGCGGTAGAAGAAGCCGTCGCACGTAGCGCAGGCGCTCACACCCATGCCGCGATACTTAGCCTCAGACTCCAAGCCGAGGTACTTGGCCGTAGCTCCCGTACATACGATAACCGACTCAGCCTCAATCTTATGCTCGTGGTCTACCGTAACCTTGAAGGGACGCTCCGAGAGGTCTATGTCGGTGATGATGCCGCGACGCACGTCGGCACCAAAGCGCAACGCCTGCTTTCTAAGGTCCTCCATCATGAGTGTGCCGGTGATACCCTCGGGGTAGCCGGGGAAGTTCTCAATCTCGGTTGTCGTTGTAAGCTGACCACCGGGCTCGATACCCTCATAGAGTACGGGCGAGAGGTTGGCACGTGAGGTGTAGATTGCAGCCGTGAAACCTGCAGGGCCGCTACCAATGATTAAAACTTTTACTTTCTCCATAGTCTTAGTTGGTTTTTAGTTATTGTGTAATTGTATATTGTTTGCATCTGTTATCGGGTGTTGAGGAAGTCGGCCTCGTGCTCCTTGGCATCACGGAAGTCGTAGCCATAGCCCACCATCATGTCGGGGCCGGCATCTCTCTTACGGTCGTTGTCGGTAATCTCGCGCATGCGGGCGGTAATGTTTGCTGCCGTCACCTTTATCTGCTCCACCTCCTCATCCGAGGCCTCATGACCGAGGAGTCCCGTGAGGATATTGTAGGCGTATGCTGCTGCCATGTCGTTGTAGCGTGCGAGATACGACCTGAGGATGTCATCTACCTGCTTCAGGCTTACCTCGCCTGCGGCAATCTGTTGCATAAGCCTCTCCACATCGCTCAGAGGGAGGTACTGCCCCGCAACATCTATCCACTCGCTACCATCAGCCTCGGCAGCATGGCGGTCGCCATTTGAGAGCATCGCCCCTATCGAGGCTGCTATCGCGCTGTTATACATTTTTATGCCACGCGAGAGCATCGAGGCACGTATCGTCGTGCGGTTGTAGCTGTAGCTCTTGGCCTCGGGGTCATTCTCGCGCAGGCGGGTGAGGGCATCTACGCCGCGAAGCATCTTGCCCGTAACGAAGGGGTTAAACTCATCGAAACATATATTATCGCGCTTAAGCGAGCGCTTATCGCGACTCTTCCACTTCTCAATGTCGCGCACCGTGCCGTAGCTCTTGAGGGCCAAGGCGGGCATGAGTATCGTGTGGCCATTCTCCTCGACGATGTATGAGTAGGGCATATCCTGCGTGTCGTGATGGCGTGTGTGACGGCCGAGGACAACGGTATAGGGACCCTCAATTGCAGGCGACATGACATAGGCGCTACTGCCGAACTTCGTGCCTCGCTGATGCACAGCCTGATGCACAGCACCGCTTTTGAAGAGGTGGTTCGACTGGTTTGTGCCGCTACCGGCGTTGAAGAACGAGAATACTCCCGCAATCAACAATGACGACTTATGGTGCGACACTGTGAAGGGGCCGGCAAAGACTGCTGCGGCCTCGCCATTCTCCATGTGACAGTTTGCAAAGAAGAGTGTGTCGACAGCCGTGAAACCATTGTCTATGGTGCATCTTTCACCCACGAAGGAGCGCTCAAGCATCGAGGCGCCATCCACATGTGCATCGTTGTCGATGATGAAGTCGCGTGCGCGCACATCTATGCCTACCTTGGCACCGCGTCCCACCGTGCCATTCTCCAGTAGCGACGAACCCTCGATTGATGCCCCTGCCTCGATGTTTACCTCGCGCACAAAGCGAGCACCTACGATGGTACAGCCATCCTCCACACGGCCTATTGTCGTGCGGTGTTCCTCGGCACGTGCCGTGGCCATGGCCTTCAGGCTCTCGACCATCTCGGGGCGGTTGCGCATGATGGTCATCAGGTATGCCGTCTGGGCAGTGAGCTCGCGGTATATCACCGAGCCACGACCGCCATTCTCGTTTACGGCAGAAACGACGACACCCTCGCCAAATGTCGACGAGTGGCGGCACTCCATGCGTAATACATCGTCGATGGTGCAATTGTCGCCAATGTGGTAGTTCGATATTGTTGAGTCGTAGATTGTCGAGCCCGAGCCGATAGAGACACTACCCTCGAAGCGTACATTGCGTAGCTGCTCGACATGGAAGTCGTCGGCAACAATGACCTTATCCCACTCCTCGGCATAGCAACCCCTTTGTTGCAACGCCCCGCGCTCCTCAATACTTAGATGTCTTTGTCTCTTGTCCATAATACCTCCATTTTTCATTGCATTCTATTTGTAGGGGGTGTACACCACCCTCTTGGTATCGAAAAATTCGTCGTCGAAGATTGTACGTATGTCGTAGATGTCCCACTTGCGGCGTGTGAGCGCCAGCTCCTCGGCAAGGTCGCCACCCTTGAGGTAGAGGACGCCATTGGGGAGCGTACCCCTATCCGTACCCTTGCGTAGTAGGGGCCATGCCCACGGCATAAATCGCGACATCTCCGTCACGGCACGCGACACTACGTAGTCGAACTTCTCGTCGAGCTGCTCGGCGCGTGAGTTTATGGCGCGTAGGTTTTGTATGTCGGCACCCTCGATGATGCCTTCGACAACACGTATCTTCTTGCCGATTGAATCTACACCTACAAACTCCACTTCCGGAAACATTATTGCCAGCGGCACCGAGGGAAAGCCACCACCGCAACCTATGTCCACAACCTTAGCTCCCGCCTCGAAGCGACACACCTTGGCTATGGCCAACGAGTGAAGGATGTGGCGCGTGTAGAGGTGCTCCATATCCTTGCGCGAGATGACGTTTATGCGGCTGTTCCACTCAGCATAGAGCTCACCTAAGCGCTCGTACTGCTCCCTCTGTCGAGGGGTCATCGCGGGGAAGTATCGTTCAATAATCGCGTAGTTCATCTATCTACTCTTTATCAATGAGTGCCTTGCATATCGCTGCACGGGCACGACGTATCTGTGTCTTTACGGTATTTAGCGGTCGCCCCAGCTTCTCGGCAATCTCCTCGTAGGAGTACTCCTCCAAGAAACGCATCTCTATCACCTCGCGGTACTCCTCGGTGAGCTCTTCGAGTGCTGCGTAGAAGTGCGTGCGGCTTTGGTTTATTATCACCGACTCCTCGGGTGTGGGTGTCGTGGCCAAGGGCGCACGAAAGCGCTCGTCTATGGCTATATCGTCAGCACGGCGGCGTAGGTGGTCGACCAGCGTGTTGCGCGCTATGGTATATATCCACTGTCCGAAGGTGTAGCTCTTCGAGTAGCGATCCAAGTTGAGGTATACCTTGATGAAGGTCTCCTGCAAGAGGTCGCCGGCCATGGTCTTGTTGCCCAAGCGTTGCTCGAAGAGGTGTACAAGAGCATCGCGATAGCGTGTGAAGAGATACTCAAAGGCGCGCTGGTCGCCCTCCGAGGCGAGCTCCACAAGGCGTGCATCTGTTGCTACGATATAGTCGTCTATCTCCATAGCTTGGGTGTGTTGTGGCTATGTTTCGAGCCTATCATCCACTCCACGGCGGGGCCAAGGAGGTCGTATATCCAATATCGCATGACTATGCCCTTCTGTCCCATGCGCATTGCCACACGTCGCGATGTGCCCACGACGATAAGGTATCGCAATAGAAGAAGACCTATAGCTCCGAGCTTAAGCTCCAAGGGTAGTACCACGACAGCCGTAATCGTTGCGAGCATGAACAGCACACGGCTGCCAAGCTCCCTGCGTGCAAAGGTCTTTGCAGCGGCGGGGTAGTGCTCGCGTGTCGAGGAGTAGTAGCGCATAAGCTCCATCCACTCGCTCCATCGCTCGGGGCGCTCCTCCACGACAATGGAGTGGCGCGAGAGCACCACGGCAGTACGCTCGGGCGTAGCTATGGCCTGCAGGTATAGGTCGTTGTCGCCAATATCGATGCCGAGGTGGTTGAAGCCTCGCGTAGACTCGTACAGATGGCGTGTGTAACCGTAGTTGCTGCGCGGTGCGTAGTAGAGCCTGTCATTCACGGCACACGCCATGGCGTTGCGCTCGCGCTGAAACTCCACCATGCGCATGAGGAATGTCTTAAGGTTGTTGTGCTCGAATTGTGGCACGGCGGGGGCTGCTACGACCATGCCGCGCTCGAAGCCCTTAGACATCAACGCCACCCACTGCTCCGAGCGAGGTATGGCCCCCGTTGTGGTGAAGAGCAGCGCGTCGTACTGCGCCGACTTGATGCCGACATTCAGTGCCTGCTTCGTGGATATGTATATGCGGCTGTCGCCACCCATGCGTGTCAGACGCATATTCGAGTAGTTGTCACGTATACGTTGTAATTCGTCGTAGTAGTCGATGTCGCCACCGACATATACTACCACTACCTCGAAGGGGTCGTACTCCTGATGCAGGAGCACGGGGAGCTCCTCGGTGAGGAACGCCTCATTCTCGCCCCTTACTGCCACGATGACGGATATTGGAGGATTCTCCGCAATCTTCTTACGTCGGCGCATAAGGCGGTAGCGATATATGCGGTAGTAGGCTATGGCATAGTAGTAAAGCTGCACGAAAAAGAGCAGTAGAAGCACGCCTGAAAGCGCTATGCCCTGCCACGAGTAATGATAAAGTATGTTGTCAAAAAATTCTATCACAATCACATATATATAATCGCACAAAGGTAACAACTTTTTTGCAAAACTCAAAGTTGTTGTAAAGATTTAGTGAGATTTAGTGAGTTTGGGGAATTTAGGGCGTTTTAGATAGTTTTAGTGAGTTTAGGGCGTTTGGGGAGAATTGCGGATGTGTTATCCCTAATCTCTACCCTCCCTAATCTAAAAAAAGCGAGGGCTCGACCGATGTCGAACCCCCGCCTGCGTATTATCTGTTCTTTCGATTACTTAAGGTACTTGTCTAACCAGCTGAAGAACTCGCGGTTCCATACCACGCTGTTCTGAGGCTGGAATACTTGGTGTGCCTCGTTCTCGAATGACACAAGACGGGCATCGATACCCTGCACGCGAGCTGCCGTGAAGGCCTCCAGCGACTGGCTGTATGGTATGCGGTAGTCCCTCTCGCCGGTGATAATCATGATGGGGGTATCCCAGTTGCCCACCTTCTTATGGGGTGAGTTGGCATACGAGCGCTGAGCTACGGCATTATCCTTCTCCCAGTATGCGCCGCCATAGTCGTTGGTGACGAAGAAGAGCTCCTCGGTATGGCCATACATCGACTCGAAGTTGAAGATGCCGCAGTGTGCGATGAAGGCCTTGAAGCGACCCTCGTGAACGCCTGCGAGGTAGTATGTCGAGTAGCCACCATACGAAGCGCCGACACAACCGCGGTGGTCGGTATCTACCCACGGCTCCTTAGATACCTCGTCGATGGCGGCGAGATAGTCGCGGATGTTCTGTCCCGAGTAGTCGCCAGAGATTTGGTCGGTCCACTCCTGACCAAACGAGGGGCAGCCACGGCGGTTAGGAGCGACGATGACGTAGCCCTGAGCTGCCATAAGCTGGAAGTTCCAGCGGTAGCTCCAGAATTGCGATACGGTGCTCTGAGGTCCGCCCTGACAGTATAGCAACGTGGGGTACTTCTTCGTGGGGTCGAAGTCGGGTGGGAGAATAACCCATGTGAGCATCTTCTTACCATCGGTGGTCGTTATCCAACGCTCCTCGACCTCACCGAACTTGATGTTCTCGTAAATCTCGCGGTTCACATCCGTGAGCTGCGTGAGTGCGCCCGTTGTGAGGTCTACGTCGTAGAGCTCCACGGCCTTAGAGATGGTGTTCATGTTGGCAACAATCTTACCCTCGGCCATGGTGAAGGTGTTGATGTCGTGGTTGCCTGCGGTGATATGCTTGAGGTTACCGTCGAGGTCGATGTGTGCCACTTGGTGTGTGCCACGCCAAGGAAGAACGAAGTACATCGCCTCGTTGCCATCCCATACTACCTCTGTGGCGCAAATGTCGTGGTTGCGAGTGATGTAGCTGCACTCGTTGGTGTTGAGGTCAAAGACCCATAGGCGCTGCTGGTCGGCCTCGTTGCCCGGACGGCGCTGTGAGCGGAAGGCTATCTTCGAGCCATCGGGTGAGAATACGGGATACTTGTCGTAGCCCACGAACTTATCATATCCCTTGGCTGCCGCCTCCTTCGAGAGGTTGCGTGTCTGTGCGGTGGCAAAGTCGTATAGGAAAATGTCCGAGTCGGTAGAGAGTGCATACTCCGTGCCTGTCAGCGGCTTACATGTGTATGCGAGCTGCGAGCCATCGGGCGAAAGGCGTATCTCGGCAGTGTCGAAGTAGGGAGCAAGAGGTGCATCATAGGCCTTATCGGCACCGATGATGTCTACACCCTCGGCAATCTTACCATCCTTATAGTCGGCAGCGAAGATATGCAGATATGAGCCGTCATCCCAGTAGTCCCAGTGACGAACCATGAGGTCGTCGTAGATGCGCACCTTCGACTTATCCATATCCTCATACTTATTCGAGCCTTTGAGCTTAGCAACAGCGACACGCTTGACGTAGAAGGCGTGGTCCCCGGCGATGCCGAAGCCCTCGATGCCACCCTCGATGGTGGTGAGCTGGCGGAGGTTGCTGCCGTCGACATCCATAGCCCACGCCTGCATCTCACCGCTACGGTTAGAGAGGAAGGCTACACTCTGGTTGTCGAGCCACTGCGGGGCGGTGTTTGTCGAGTTGTAGTCGGTGAGGGCGCGCTCTTGGCCGGTAGCCATGTCGCGAAGCCATAGGAGTGTGATGCCACGATTCTCCTTGAGGTTGTACTGCGTGAGCGTGTATACGAGCTTGCTGCCATCGGGAGAGAGTGTCTGCGCACCTATGCGCGACATCTTCCACATAACCTCGGGGGTGAGGATGCCCGCAGCCTTCTCGGCATCGGTTAGGGCGTTGTCTATTGCGAGAGGCTCGGGTAACGCCTGCTCGGTGTTGCCACAGCTTGTGAGCGTGAGGCACGAAGCAAATGTCATAATAAAAAGTAATTTTTTCATAAATATTGTGTTGTAGTTTTTAGTTTGTCCTGACATCTCAATTACATCTCAATTCTTTTTTATACCTTTGCCATCGTAACGATGGTCTTTTTACAGCCTTGTGTTGCAGATTGAGCTGCCTCAAGTGATGGCATCTCAATTCTTTTTCGTACCTTTGCCTCGTAATGATGAACTCTGATACATACACCATATACATTGGCGGGGCGAAGGTCGTTATAGCGACATCGGCACCTGCCATGGAGGGCGTTACACTCACGGCGGAGGATAAAATGTCGGTTTCGCGAGCGAAATTACTAAAAAAAGTTGAAACAGACAAATATGTAACCATAATAACATCCAATCCTCGGCATACATTTGCACGTCTTGCTAAGGAGTTTGTTGTGGTGGAGGCTGCCGGAGGTGTTGTTGTGCGCGAGGATGGCGCGATGCTCATGATACGTCTACGCGACCGCTGGGACCTGCCCAAGGGACACGTCGAGGAGGGCGAGTGCGGTAGTATGGCAGCCTTGCGCGAGGTGGAGGAGGAGACGGGCATCGTGGCGGAGCTTTGCGACACGGAGCCTATGGCTGTGACATGGCATGCCTACGACACCTATGGTCGCTGGGAGCTCAAGCGCACGCGCTGGTGGAGGATGCGTTATAAGAGTGGTGAGCCCAAGGCGCAGGCCGAGGAGGGCATCACGGAGGTGTCGTGGCAGACGACAGCGGAGGATGCTACATGGCGAAATGAAACTTACGAAACAGTTAAAACGGTAGTTGCTGCGTTGGATGATAAAACCAACAGACTATGACTATGAATAAGATACTTTGGGTAGATGATGAGATAGAGCTATTGAAGCCGCATGTTATGTTCCTCAAGGCCAAGGGCTACGAGGTGGAGACGTGTAACAATGGCTACGATGCTGTGGATATGGTCGCAACAACGGTCTACGATCTCGTTATCCTCGACGAGATGATGCCCGGAATGACGGGACTCGAGACGTTACCACTTATCAAGGCTGCGCGACCATCGTTGCCGGTGATTATGGTGACAAAGAGCGAGGAGGAGAATATCATGGATAAGGCCATAGGCTCGAAGATTGCCGACTACATCATCAAGCCTGTAAACCCCAATCAGGTGCTCCTCTCGATAAAGAAGAACCTACACTCCGAACAGCTTGTGACAGAGCAAACTACGGCCGACTATCGCTCGGAGTTCGGGCGTATAGCGGCGCAGCAGCAGTCGGCATCTACCTTTGCGGAGTGGTGCGCCCTCTATCGTAAGATTGTGGGGTGGGAGATAGAGCTCGCGGGCTCGTTGGATAAGAGTATACGCGAGGTGCTGACATATCAGAAGAATGAGGCAAATCAGGAGTTCTCGAAGTTCGTGCGACGTAACTACTACGACTGGATAAACCGTCGTGTCAAGGAGGAGGATATTCCTACGATGTCGCACACACTCATGCGCCACCGCATATTCGACGAGGTGGATAAGGGTGATAAGACGACACTCATACTCATAGACAACATGCGCTACGACCAATGGCGCATGATAGAGCCCTTGCTTCGCGGCATATACGATGTTGCGACCGATGACCTCTACTGTGCCATCCTTCCCACGGCAACACAATATGCGCGTAACGCACTCTTTGCGGGTCTTATGCCGCTGGCTATCGATAAGATTATGCCCGAAAAGTGGCTCAACGATAATGAGGATGGTGGCAAAAATATGTACGAGGAGGAGTTTCTGCGTAGGCTCATAGCACAGACAGGAAGGCGCTATAAGCTCTCTTTCGACAAGCTTGTACGCCCCGAGGCGGGACGACGACTGTTGGATAACATGCAACATGTCTACGATGCCGACTTCTCGGTCATCGTCTACAACTTCCTCGATATCCTCTCGCATGCGCGCACCGAGACCGACATCATCCGCGACCTTACGGATGACGAGGCGGCCTTCCGCTCGCTCACGCGCTCATGGTTCGAGCACTCGGAGCTCTACACGCTCTTCAAGCTCCTCTCGGAGCGCGGACATAGGGTTATCGTAACCTCCGACCATGGCACAATACGTGTGGACAATCCCGTGCGTGTTACGGGCGACAAGGAGACCTCGGCAAACCTGCGTTATAAGACGGGGCGCAACCTCGCGTATAATGCACGCGAAGTATATGAGGTAACACGCCCCGAGGATGTGCAGCTACCAGCAGGACGTCTTACATCGAGCTATATATTTGCCTACAATCGCGACTTCCTCGTCTATAATAACGATGCCAATAAATATATACGCTACTACAAGAATACATTCCAGCATGGAGGTATATCTATGGAGGAGATGATTGTGCCATACGTTGTGTTGGAGCCTAAACGGAGGTGACGCTGCGCTCGCTGTTAAGTTGTTTTGCAATATGGACACACAATAGCGAAATGAAGAAGCGGAAATATGTTAATTAATTAAAAATTAGCATAGCTGTCCACTAAAAATCAGCTAAAGTTCTTTGAAATTATTGAATATTAGTATATTGCAAGGCTTTTGAGACCGCAACGATTTGAACTTAACTTTGTGGAAGAATAGCTTCCTCAATGAATAAAGGTTCATACGTTTT
>JAFVWO010000047.1 GCA_017501625.1 Alistipes sp. | reverse complement strand
GAAAGTTACATCTTCAAAGACCTGATGTCGATAGGCACTTCGGGCAGGCTCTCGTTGTGGAACTTAACCACGCGCTGTCTCGACCTCTTGGAGCTTGACATGGAGGTGTCGGATTGGCTCGACCTCTATGGCGAGGGTATGAACGAGGGAGTGTCGCCTCTGCGCCAGACCTACATCGACCTGGGACGCTTGTACTATGTCTACGAGGAGCCTACCTACCGCGACATCCTCGAACTCTGCCTGCTCCCGTTCGCTGGACAGATATTTCAGTCGAGTGGAGCACTCCATATCCGCAGAGCTATCTCGCTCTACCAAAGCAGTCGCCCCGTTACCTTCTTTGACATCGGCTCGGAGTTCCCCGTTGGAGAAGTGATGACCGATGACGCAGGTACACATCTCATCGCAGAGGAGGGCGTAAATGTGGTCACATCATCGGGCAGAGATGTGGTCGATGATATGTGGAACGCGGGCATCTATGTGATGGGCGAAGCGACACTCGACATCGTTCCAGCACTCCGCTCCGTTACGGTGGATGTCAAGAACAAGAGCATCGAGAACTTGGCTGACCACCTTGGCTTCTTCTCGCCCGAAGAGTGGGACGATCCCAACGAGTTTATAGACTTTGGAGAATGGGGCGACTCGCTCTGTTTTTGCGGCAGTGATGCCTACAAAGGAACAACAATCTACACCAAAGGTAAGGAGGTCGCGCAGTGTAACTTTCCGATACAATGGGAGTTCTCATTGCAAACTACGCATAGGGAGTGGACATCGGATCGCTATACCAACATTGCCGAGAACTACGCGGTCAATGTACACTATGGCATTCGTGTCGTTGCGGCAGGCTCTACCCACTACCTTACTGACTCTGGCGATTGGTCACAGGCAGAAACCTGCATCGTCTCGAAGGTCAAGACGGGAACGCCCGAAAGCATCAAGGTGGAGATAAACGGCATACCTGCCGATGGTGTGTTGCAGTTCTTTATCCGCCAGACACTCATCGGCAAGATTGAGTATTACGAAAGCAATCGTGGTCGCTACTCTTCGGGACACCAGGAGAATGCCACCTTCTCGCAGATGACGATGACCATAGATGCTGGCGATAACTACGACAAGGGACTCAAGTATGAGTCGCTCGTAAACCCTGCCAACAATGTCGAGATGTCGATTGCATTGCCCGTTAGCGATATCCCCGCCATTCCAAACGACCACCTGCTGTACGCCCTCTACTACCTCGATAGCGAGGGTAACCCAACACGCCTCTGGCATACCAAAGGTGCGAACAACTACGACACCTTGGTCGGGCATATCGTGCAGTCAGCACTCAAGTACAAGCAGCTGCCAAGCAAACGACTAACGGGCGACATCTTCACTGCCTCCCACCTCGACATGAATACGGTGCTCCAGGACACGAAGTATCTCCATGCTGCCTATTCGGTAAACTCGATCGAGTTGCAGGCTCTCGATGACATCTACAATTGTGAGCTAACGGAGATGCCTCGTTTCATTATCAAGGACAAGCCTGCAGCGGGAGACGATTGTGTACGGGTGCTATCGTTTGACTTCGAGATACAGCGCATCGTGCGTTGTCTGAACTTCCTCTTGTTCCACGACCGCGCTGGGCG
>JAFVWO010000046.1 GCA_017501625.1 Alistipes sp. | reverse complement strand
GGCTTTGCCATGTACCGCAACGATGTTGCTGAGCGCATGTTCAACCGCCCTGTCGACATGCTTACTCCCGAGGAGGTCGTAGCCCTCGATGCGGCTATACCCTTCGAGTTCAGGCGCGCAGAGGTCACGGAGGAGCCACAAATTAGCGAGTAATGAGTAATGAGCAATTAGGGATTTTGGCGACCAAACTCCCTAATTGCTTTTTAGACACACCATAAAATGCCAGTTTAGCACAGCTAAAATCGTTCATGCCGAGTCGGGGCATAGCATAAAACTAAAATTGATATGGATAACGACAAGTTGGTCTACGAGAATCTATACTCTCAAATATCCGAGCTGATACAATCCGCACGAGAGCGTGTTGCAACACATGTAAATACGACTCTCTTGGTGACGTATTGGAATATTGGACGCTTGATTATCGAGAGTCAGCAGAACAACGAGCATCGCGCGGAGTACGGAAAGCGGGTGTTGGATAATCTGTCAAAGAGTCTAACGAGGGATTTTGGCAAAGGTTTCTCGCGCTCTAATCTACACTGGATGAGGCTATTGTATATCAAGTACCCAATTTGTCAGACACTGTCTAACAAATTAAGTTGGAGTCACTATTGTGAGTTATTGACCATATCGGATGATGATAAACGCACCTTCTATGAGCACGAGTGCGTAAATGCCAATTGGTCATTGCGCGAACTTAAACGACAAATAGATAGCTCGCTATTCGAGAGAGTTCTCCTCTCAGACGGCAAGGCCAATAAAGAGCGTGTTATGCAGCTATCTCAAAGGGGCATAGAGATAAACACCCCAAATGACATAATCAAAGATCCCTACGTCTTCGAATTTATAGGTATTCCCGAGAATAAGCCTATCATGGAGAGCGACTTGGAGATTATGTTGGTGCGCGGTATAGAGAAATTCATCCTCGAACTCGGGCGTGGCTTCATGTTCGTTGGCACACAACAGCGCGTAACAGTAAATAATACTCACTATTATGTCGACATGGTGTTCTATAATAAGATATTAAAGGCCTATGTGCTTATAGAGTTGAAGCGGACAAAATTAACCCCCGAGGCCGTTGGTCAACTGAACATGTATCTTAACTACTATGCGACAGAGATTAACGACGAGGGAGATAATCCCCCGATAGGCATAATATTGTGTACGGATAAGGATAGCCTTACGGCAGAATATGCATTGGGCGGATTATCAAACCAGATATTTGCATCGAAGTATACACTATGCTTACCAAACAAGGCGCAATTAATTGCCGAGGTAGAACGCATGATTACCTCCAGCACAGAGATGTAATCCCTCGATGCGGCTATACCCTTCGAGTTCAGGCGCGCAGAGGTCACGGAGGAGCCACAAATTAGCGAGTAACATACTACGGGGATGACTAAAAGTAAATTTGTCATCCCCGTTTTGTTAAGAGTTGGCAACCGCCCATACACCCCGCTTTTAAGGCTGTTCGTCTATAAATTATTACCATTCGGCAAAAAAAATAGATGCAAACGTGCATAAATATAAATAATTATTCGTACCTTTGCGCGACTAAAGGCGCGAAGGGGTAAGCATCACCCCAAGCGACAGGCAAATAGAAAAGGACAAAAGCAATATTAACTAATAACAACTAAAAAAAATTACTACAATGAAAAACAACAACTACGCAGCCCCCGAGTTTGAGGTTGTAGAGATTGCGGTAGAGCGCGGCTTTGAGGTCAGCGCCACTAGCGTTGAAGGTCCTACCTTTATGCAGGAGGATATTGAGTGGTAACCCATTGTTTAACTTAAAAAAATGAGCAAAAAGATGAAAAAGTTTTGGAGTTTGATGCTTGTTGCATTGGTTACATTGGGTGCAGCAGCATGTTCAGAGAAGGATGAGAACGTCGATACAAAGCAGGAGGCTACTGTATCGTTCTACGCAGAGTTTGCAGACGACACACGTGCTACTCTTGATAAGGAGGGTGATGTATGGAAGACCACTTTCGAGGAGGGTGATAAGCTCTATGTTGGCACTACAGGTAATGACCCGTTCGAGTTTACCTACGAAGATGGGAAGTTCGTTTGCAACGCTGAGGGCGTTCAGACTATTATCGGCACAGAGGTAACTATCAACGGTTATTTTGGTAATTCTACCACCGGTAAGAACGCTGTTAAGATTGTAGAGAAGATTGAAGATAACTTCCAGTCAGGTAAGAAGGTTACTCTTGAGTCTGAGCTCTCATTCTTTATGTTCAACTACACCGGTGAGTTGACGTTGACAGCAAATGAGAATATCTTCAAGAAAGAAAATAATGTACCTGCAACGGAGATTACATTGACCGCAGAGGGTGAGACCTTCGTGGCTTTCTATCCTACCGGTAACAACACTACTATATCGTACTCTATCGAGGACGTAACGTGCAAGACAACAACTATTAACTTCGCTGCTGGTAAGGTGTATAATTTAGGTACGCTCAAAGCTCCTGCAAAGGTTTGGCTTCTTGGCGATTGGAATGAATGGTCAGCCCCCCTCTACATGTTCGAGGAGAATGGCTACTATGTAGCAAAGAATGTTGAGATAGGTGAGGGTCAGAAATTTAAGTTTAACGACGGAACCTTATATTTTGGTGGTGATTCTACAGTCGGCACATGGAATAACTTTAATGGCAGCGATATTGCACTTGAGGCTGGTACATACAATATTTACGTCTCTAAGATCAACGGTGCGTGGTGTGCTGTAGAAACCGGCTCTTCTATACCTACATTGGATAAGAGATACTTATATCTCAAACCTGGCGTATGGGATCAGGCAAGTGCTAAATTCCAGGCATGGTGTATGGGAACTGGAAACAATGTAAACATCGATTTTAACTGGATATGTTATGAGAATAGCGCAAATTACTATGTATTAGATATTAGCGCTGGATATACCTCATTCTATATCAAGAGACTTAGCTCAGATGGCGGCAGCACATGGAATGAAGTAGGCCCGGTAACGATTGAAGATAACTCATTGGTTACAATAACCGATTGGAGTGCTTACACATTAGGTTCACTTATTCCTTAATCAAGTATATAACCTGATTATGCAATACCAAAAGCCTCGGTCAATGACCGAGGCTTACTTTTTTTTAGGGGGCTTTTTTATAAATATACCTTATATTATAAATATTGTTTTATACGTCATCGCGAAGAATTGCATCCGATAATTGCACTGATACGCACGACCATAAGGCCCCAAGGGTCTTAAAAAATGACTGTTAGGACCAGTACGAAGTCGCGGATAGTGGCCCGTGCGCTCGGCGCTTTATGCTGTTCGTCGGCCGAAAATGACCATTCGTCGCAAAAGTGGCGATAATTGCGCCATGGTGCGATATTTTTCGTACCTTTGTATAAATAATACGCAAACAATTAAACAAATAAATCATAGGTATGAAAAAGTTATGGAGCATAGTGCTTATGGCGCTTATGATGGTGGGTGCGGCAGCATGCACCGAGGGTGACAGCACAACAGACGGCACAGGCAACAGCAACAACGACAATGGCGGCACGCACAATGGCGCCAGCGTAGCCTTCACAGCCGTAGTGAAGGGCAGTGAGGCGGCAGCAGATGTATGGGCAAATGCGTGGCGCGGCAACGAGACGATAAACGTCGAGGCTGACGGCAAGGTATATGCCTTCACCAACAGCGAGGCCGACAAGTCGCGCTTCACATGCACGGCAGAGGGCGTAGAGGCCATTGTGGGCAAGAGCGTCGTGATGAAGGTTGACGACAGCGAGATGTCGACGATGGGCACGGCAGGAATCGCAGCAGAGAGCACCATAAAGAGCTTCGACCCCACGAAGAGTGTCGAGTTCGAGGCGCAAAATGCACTCCTAAAGTACACGATAAGTGCCAAGGGCAAGGTTACATTCGAGATGGACTACCTCGCATTCCGACACAACGGTGGCGACAATGCCAGCGTATCGTTCTTGGAGGTCGAGGGCGAGAATTATGTGGCGTTCATGCCCGGAACAAAGAGCGAGGCCGTACTCAACATATCGGTGGATGGCACGCTATGGAGCACAAAGACATTGACACCCACAGCAGGTGCCATATACGATCTCGGAACACTCGTGAAGGGCGACAATGGCAATGTCGAGGGTGGCGGCAACGAGGATGACGACCCCGAAGCCGAGGGCATGGTATACCTCGTGCCCAACATTTGGGATGCCGATGGCGCTTGGTTTGTGGCATACTATTTCAACAGCGCAGGTGAGAATGCCAGCGTGACACTCACGAAGAACAGCGAGGGTGCCTACGAGGGCGCTGTGCCCGCAGGCATGGAGAGCATGCTCTTCGTGCGCATGAACCCCGCATACACCGAGTTCGGATGGAACGACGAGACCGTGACAGACCGCGTATGGGGTCAGACGGGCGACTTGTTCATAGGCGTAGCCCCCAACAACTACTTCTACATCCTCGACTGGACAACAGGAGAGTGGGGAACAAAGGAGAATCCCGTAGTGCCCACACCTAAGGCTCCATGGGCCGTAGCCGGCACGTTCAACACGTGGGGCGACCTCTCGATGGAGTTCACCGACGTAGATAACATCTTCGTGGCGCGCAACGTGGCGCTCATCGCCGGCGACGAGTTCAAGATTAAGGCTGCGGGAAGCTGGGACACGTCATACGGCAAGAACATAACTCTCGAGGCTGACCATTACGCCGTAGTAGCAACAGGCGGTGGCGAGGGCGACAACGTGAAGGTGGCAACGGCAGGAAGTTATGACATATACTTCGAGCTCGGCGACAGCAGCAAGGTATATCTCATAACGGCAGGTGGCGACCGCACGGCAGCCGTAGAGCAGACAACAGGTGGCAACGAGGGTGGCAACGAGGGTGGCGACACCGGCGTAGCATCTAACGTGGGCCTCGTAGGCTCGTTCCAAGGTTGGGATGTAGCTGCACCCGTAGCCATGGTGGAGACATCAGAGGGATGGGTCGTAGCAACAGGCGTAGAGCTATACAAGAGCGACGAGTTTAAGTTCGTCGAGGGTAACTCGTGGGACAACCCCAGCTACGGCAACCCCACATCGGTATTGGTTGCCGAGGTGGACACGGAGTACACACTCACATCCGAAGGCGGACAGAACATCAAGGCCTCGAAGAACGGTAAGTTCGACATATACTTCAACACCGTAAGCAAGGTGTTCAAGTACACATGCACCGAGGAGTACACGAGCCTCACTGTAGACATCATCTTTGACAACAAGGCTAACTGGAGCCCTCTATATGTGACATTGAAGAGCGGCGAGACCATAGTCGCAGACAACGCCACGGTGACAGACAACAAGTACACCGTTAGTGGCGAGTATATCGGCCAAACACTTACCTACGTAGTGTCGAATGGCACCAAGACATTAGAGGGCAACGTAACCATTGCCAAGAGTGGCGCAACAATCAGCGTGGATGAGGTAATCATTACGCTTACGTTTGTGGCCGACACGGACAATACCAAGCAGTGGTTTGCTAATGCCCACATACATGTATGGGGCACAGGCACGGCAATAGACAGCCCCGGATGGCCCGGCATAGCGATGACCGACAATGGCGACAAGACATGGAGCATAAATGTACCCTCGGAGCTCGTGGGTAAGACCATAAACTATGTCGTTAACAATGGCGGAGACTGGAAGTCGAATGACTCAACAGTGACAATAAAGGCCGAGGGTAACACTATAAACCTTAGCTCGATAGGCATAAACTAATTTATACGTGAAAATAGCTTTTTTTTGCTACCTTTGTCATTGTAACAAACCGAAAAAACATGGATACAATCCTTAAAATTGAAAATGTCACCAAGAGCTACACCGGTCACAAGGCCTTAGACGATGTGTCGCTCGAGGTGCCCCGCGGTGCCGTATATGGGCTATTAGGGCCGAATGGCGCCGGTAAGACAACGCTGATACGTGTCATAACACGCATAACAATGGCCGACAAGGGTCGTGTGCTCCTCGATGGCAAGCCTCTAACAGCCGACGACATATTCCACATAGGATATATGCCCGAAGAGCGCGGCCTATACAAGAAGATGCGCGTGGGCGAGCAAGCGATATTCTTCGCACGCCTCAAGGGACTCACACATCGCGAGGCCGAGAGGCGCCTGCGCGAGTGGTTCGAGCGCCTGAGCATTGCCGACTGGTGGGAGCGCAAGGTCGAAGACCTCTCGAAGGGCATGGCGCAGAAGGTGCAGTTTATATCTACGGTGGTACACGAGCCCAAATTATTGATTTTCGACGAGCCCTTCTCGGGCTTCGACCCCATAAATGCCAATGCCATGAAGGAGGAGATATTGGGACTTCGCGATCGTGGGGCCACGGTGATTTTCTCGACACACAACATGGCATCGGTAGAGGAGATATGCGACCATATAACGCTCATAAACAAATCGCGCAACATCCTCTCGGGCTCCGTAGAAGAGATACGTCGCTCGGCAGGAGGCAACAACTTCGAGGTAACACACCGTGTCAACGATGACACGCTACGCGCTACGCTCGGCGACCGTGCCGTCATCGTGGGCGAGAGTCGCGGCATCGTGGGAGGATATAGCCAAACGAACATACACATACACCACGACGAGGATGTGCGCACGGTAATCGCTGCGCTCAACGACAGGTGCGACCTACGCTCGCTACGCGAGATGATACCCTCGATGAATGACATATTCATACGCGCCGTGAATGGAACACTTTAACCTCTACAAGTCATGAAGAAGATATATATCATTATAGCGCGCGAATTTTCGGAGCGCGTGCGTAAGAAGTCGTTCATCATCGTAACGCTTCTTATGCCACTACTGATGATTGCCATCATGGTGGCACCCTCGCTGATGATGCTATACTCCACAAGCGACCAGAAGCAGGTCGTCGTCATCGATCGCTCGGGAGAGATTGCCCCACAGCTACAATCCACAGCCGAAGTACTGTTTATCCCCGAGGAGGGCATGACTAAAGCTGAGGCGTGTCGCAACTTCAACGAGGAGAGCGGCATCTTCGGCATACTCTATATCGGTAGCGATGTCGAGGCTCGCGACTCCGTGCAGCTGATAACAAACGCCTCGTCGTCGATGATTATCGAGGAGAGCATCGCCACACAAATATCCGGCATCATAGAGCACAAGAAGCTTCTTGAGTACAACATCGAAAACCTTGACGAGATACTCGCTGCGGTGGAGACCGACATCGAGCTAAGCACCTTCATCAACGATGGCACGGGTGAGGAGGAGAGCATGGAGACGACATCGTCGGGCATAAGCTATGCCCTCGGCATGATTCTCGGCATGCTTCTGTATATGGTCATCATCATCTACGGACAGATGGTGCTCACGTCGGTTGTCGAAGAGAAGGCCAGCCGCGTGATTGATGTCATGGTAACCTCGGCGACACCCTTCCAGCTTATGATGGGTAAGATTCTCGGCATCGCGGCCGTGGCACTCACACAGATAGGCATCTGGGCGGTGTTGGTCATCGCAGCCTCGAAGTTCCTGATACCTGCAGTCTTCTCGGCCGAGGTGACAGCCACAAACGATGCCATGATGCTCTCGCTCGTAGGCACGCTGGGCGACACGGGATACATCGCCACGCTCTTTGCCTATGTTGCGCTCTTCATCCTCGGTGGCTTCCTGCTCTACGCCTCGCTATATGCAGCATCGGGCTCGGCAGTAGACTCGGTGCAGGATGGTCAGCAGTTTAACACCATCATCATGCTACCTATTATCCTCTCTATCATCGTCATGATGTCGGTATTCAACGACCCCAACTCGCCCATAGCGTTTTGGGCATCGATGATACCCTTCACATCGCCCATCGTCATGATTGCCCGCATACCCTTCGGCATTGCCACGTGGGAGATTATTGTCTCGTTAGTAGCTCTATATCTAAGCTTTATACTTACCACATGGCTTGCAGCCAAGATATTCCGCGTGGGCATCTTCATGCATGGCAAGCGACCCTCATGGGGCGAGCTATGGCAGTGGATAAGAACGAAGTAGCGATATCGGATATTTGGATGAACTAAGTTTAGGGACTTAAGGTGTTTAGCGGATGTAACGCTCTCCTTAAGCCCCTAAACTTTTTCCAACGCTTTAGCTATCAATATAGCTATCATTTTGAAAAAAAATCGTAACTTTGCATGTTATATGTACATATAAGTGCAAATGAAACGATTGGTGATACTCATAATGGTGGTGCTCTGTGGCTTAGCCGTCGCAGAAGAGGCCGTTGCGCAGTATTACAGTTGGGGTGCTGACCCCCTATCGTTCCGCTGGAAACAGATGAAGACGAAGGAGTACCGCGTGGTGTACCCCGACACGGCACAAAACGTAGCCTCGCGCATGATGTACTACCTCGATGCTGTCAAGGATGACATAGACTACGGCTACATCCATCCTCAGATGTCGATACCCTTCGTCGTACACCCCTCGAACAGCATGTCTAACGGCTTGGTTATGTGGATGCCCCGACGTGTGGAGTTTCTTTCCACGCCCTCTGTTCACAGCTACTCTATGCCGTGGACCAAGCAGCTCATCGCTCACGAATATCGCCATGCGGTACAATACAACAACCTTAATCGCAAAGTATTTAAGGCGCTGAGCTACATCCTTGGACAGCAGAGTTCGACAATAAGTCTCCTCGTCATGCCGCTATGGATGATGGAGGGTGATGCCGTGATGTCGGAGACCGAGATGTCGACGTTTGGGCGCGGACTACAACCCTCAGCAACGATGGCATATCGTGCCTATGGCAACGTATCCACGAGGTTTAAGAATATAGATAAGTGGTTCTCGGGGTCGTATAAGGATTATATTCCGAGTCACTACGAACTCGGCTACCTCATGTCGCGCCATGGCTACAACCGCTTTGGTCGCATCATGGCCAACGATGTGGCCGAGCTGACGACACGCCGCCCCTACATGATAGTATCGACAAGCTGGGTGCTAAAACGCCTCTATGGTACTACGCAGCCCAAGCTCTTCTACGACACGTTCCACACGCTCTACAACCACTGGCAGCCCCTTGCAAATGTCGAGGAGACAACACAACCGATACCCGTTGCCGAGCCTAAGTCATACACCATATACTCACATCCGCAGATTGAGAGCGACACCACGCTCATCATGCTCAAGGAGGATTTAGACCGCCCCACATCCCTTGTGCGTATAGGCGTAAAGAGCGGCAAGGAGCAACGCATGACATATACCGGCATGGTATCGTCGCGCCCTGCGCTGAGTCACGACGGGCGACTATGGTGGACAGAGTATCACCAGAGCACGCTCTATGCCGAGAAGGTGACGTCGCAGTTGTGGTATATGGACCTCGACAAAGAGCGCCCACGCCGCAAGCGCAAGGTACGCAACGCCCTATACCCTACGCCTACAGACTCGTTAAACGTAGCATGGGTGGAGTATACGCCTGATGGCAGCTATACGGTTGTGAGCAACAACATCCCCGACACCAAAGAACGTGTAACGCTACGCCACGGCAGCGAGATTCACGGCATGGCATGGGACGATAAGAGCGAGAGGCTCTACGTCCTTATCACCGACGACGACGGCATGCACATCGCCGCAGTCGAGGGAGACAGCACACGACGCATCACACGCCCGGCATATACCACCCTTAGTGACCTTCGTGCCAAGGACGGCATGCTCTACTTCGGCTCCATAGCCTCGGGGCGCGACGAGATTCATCTTTTGGACTTAGCCACAGGGCGAGAATACAGGCTCTCGACCTCGCGCTACGGCTCATTCCAGCCGACACCCCTCGATAAGGAGAGGGTTGTGGCTACGACATACGACAGCCGTGGATATATGCCCGTAGTGCAGGACATGGCCGACACATCACGTGTATTGTACGCCATACACCCTCCTAAGATTATGCTTCCTAAGAGTAAGCCGTGGGGCGTTGTAAACTTGGACACGGTGCGTTTCACCGCCACGACAGACGAGGAGGTGAAGCGCCAGACACCACCCAAGAGGTTCCGTCGTGCGCTTCACGCCTTCAATATCCACAGCTGGGCTCCGGCATCGTATGATCCCTATGCCATCACCGAAGAGTCGTCCATTGCGTTTAACCTCGGTGCTACGATAATGTCGCAGAACATACTTTCGACCATGGAGGGCTTCCTGACATGGGGATGGAATCCCAACGAGGGCTCGCGATATACGGGAATGTTGCGCTACTATGGTCTGGGGCTTAACCTTTGGGTGCGAGGCACGTATGGCGGTAGTCAGAAGATATACAAAATTGAGGCTTACGATGCCGAAAATGGAGAGTTGGTCTACTCTCCGGATGTGAAGCTCGGCAAATACTACTCCATAAGTGCCGGGGCATCACTACCCCTGCTATTGCAGCGCGGCTACCATACACGTCAGCTCACGCTATCGACATCGTGGTCCTTCTCCAACGGCATGGTTGCCAATGTCGACAAACTCGACATCGAGGATTATCAGGTGACCAACATTCGCACCATAGGCTACACCGAGGGTGTTCACCTCATCAACATAGGGCTCTCGTTTCAAGACTATGTGCGCATGTCGCACCGCGACTTCCTGCCCCCATGGGGCGTGGCTCTCTCGGCCAACTATGCACAAAATCCCACGAATGAGAACTTCGGACATCTTGTTGTGGGCTATGCCAAACTTTATACCCCGGGCTTTGCCAAGCACCACTCACTATCACTCGCGGCATCGTACCAAACCTCTCTCGGAGGCTTTCACTCCGATTTGGTTAAGTCGGACATAGCCCTCAAGGCTACGCGCCTGCTACCCCGCGGATACTCCTCATACGAGATTTCCAACAACCATTACGTTGCGACAGCGATAAACTATCAACTGCCGGTATGGTATCCCGATGGAGGCTGGGAGGGGGTGATATACTTCAAGCGCCTACGTCTGAATATGGGTTTCGATTACGCCTCGTTCCGCAAATCGGACTTCAACATCGAGAATAACATCGGCTCCATCACCCAGAAGCGCCGACATATCGGAGCCTATGGGTTGGACCTCGGCGTAGACTTCAACCTCTTCACGATGCCGAGTGCCGCAACAATATCGGCAACATTCTCGTTATATAGAAAGATAGAACTACGCCCCTACAAGGGTGGCAAGTACCACTTCTCGTTCAGTCTTGGACTGCCATTCTAAGGGGAGGGGTAAAACATAGGAGAGAAAAAACTGAAACACTAAGCAATATGGCAACGAAGAAACAGACAACAAAGAGACCGCACACATGGAAGTCGCGAGTGATAATCGCGATGTGGTCGATAACGCTTATCGGTGTTATTGCCGTTATGAGTCTCTTTATCTTGGCCAAGAACGAGACGTTAGGCCCCATGCCCACGTTTGATGAGTTGGAGAACCCGAAGACCAACCTCGCGACACAGATTTACTCGGCCGATGGCGAGGTCATCGGCACGTACTTCATCGAGAATCGCACATACCTCTCATACGAGGAGCTCTTCCCCGAGGATCGCACTCGATGGCTTGAGATTGACGGTCACAAGCTACCCACGATTGTCGCAGCGCTCCTTGCAACCGAGGATGTACGCTTCTTCGACCACTCGGGCATCGACTTTCAGGCAACAGCACGTGCCGGCATCAAGACCGTCATCCTGCGCCAAAGCGGTCAGGGTGGAGGTAGCACCGTGACACAGCAGCTGGCCAAGAACCTCTACAAGACACGTCTGAACAAGGAGGGGCTCGAAGGCAATGCCGGCACGCTTGCAGCGAAAGCACAGGAGTATGTCATCGCCACACAGCTGGAGTACAACTATACGAAGGAGGAGATTGTGGCCATGTACCTCAACACCGTGGAGTTCTCGAACTCTAACTTCGGCATCAAGTCTGCAGCCAACAACTTCTTTGGCAAGGAGCCCTGCGACCTCGCCATCGAGGAGGCTGCCGTCATCGCCGGACAGGTGAAGGCCCCGGGAACGTATGCCCCGTTGAAGCGTGGTGAGCCAAACGAGAAGGCCCGTGAGCGTCGTAATACCGTCCTCGACCGTATGGCCGTGGCCGGAGCCATATCCCACGATGTGGCCGACTCGCTGAAACAACTGCCCATAGACCTCACACGCTACCGTCGTGCCGGCGATGCGCACAACGAGGGCTCGGCAACATACTTCCGCGAAATGGTGCGACGCACGATGATGCTACGCGAGCCGGAACGCAGAAACTACTACACCGAGTGGGACTACAACATGGCCGTGGAGGAGTACAACAGCAACCCTATATACGGCTGGTGCTTGAAAAACCGCAAGGCTAATGGCGAGCCCTACGACATCTATCGCGATGGTCTGAAGATTTACACCACCGTAGATGCACGCATGCAACGCTATGCCGAGGAGGCACTGCGCGAGCACATGGCCGAGATTGTGCAACCCCGCATGGAGGAGCAAATACGCAGCCGCGGAGGGTCACTCTTCCCCGACCTCACAAAGGCTGAGTCGGACAAGAAGATTGCAGCAGCCATGCGCCAAACGGATAGGTGGAGAGATATGGAGGCCGAGGGCAAGAGCGAAAGCGAGATATTAGCAGCCTTCAATGCCCCAACACGCATGTCCGTGTTCACCTACCGTGGTGCGCGTGACACCATCCTCACACCCCGCGACTCGCTCATCCACTATAAGAAGATTATGCGCGGCTCCTTCGTAGCTATAGACCCTAACACGGGCTATGTTCGAGCATACGTCGGAGGCCCCGACTACCGCTACTTCAAATATGATGCTGCGACACAGGGTAAACGTCAGGTAGGCTCTACGGCCAAGCCCTTCATCTACACCTTCGCTATCGACCACCTCGGCCTTACGCCCTGTACCCCCGTGCCCAACGTGCCCGTATCTATCGAGACACCCGCGGGAATATGGTCGCCCAAGGAGGCCAGCGCCGTGGAGTATACGGGTGTTCACCCCCTATATTGGGGTTTGGCAAACAGCCGCAACAACTACTCTGCATGGATAATGAAGCAGGCAAAGCGCCCCGAAGCAGTGGCAGAGTTTATCCACGACATGGGTATCAAGAGTTTCATCGACCCCGTTGTTGCACTATGCATCGGCTCATACGATAGCAACCCCTACGAGATGGCATCGGCATACTGCACCTTTGCAAACGAGGGTGTGCGCATAGACCCCATCTTTGTCACACGCATCGAAGATAATCAGGGTAACGTGCTGGCGACATTCACACCCAAGACCAACGATGTGCTATCGAAGCGCGTGGCCTACACGATGATAACGATGATGCAGCGCGTAGTTACGATGGGTACAGCGCGACGCATGCTCTACGAGTTCAAGTTCAACGACGTGGAGATTGCCGCAAAGACAGGTACGACGAATGACAATGTCGATGCATGGTTTATGTGTGCCGTTCCCAACCTCGTGATGAGCACATGGGTGGGTGGTGACGAGCCGAGCATACACTTCACACGTAATGCCGATGGCTCGCGCATAGCCCTGCCTATTGCGGGTAAGTTCCTCACCAAGGTATTCGACAATGGCACCCTCGGTGTTAACCGTGATGATAGGTTTGAGCGCTCGGACGAAGTCCCCGACTACAGCTGCGAGGTAGACATCGAAGCCGAGGTGATGACACCAACCGAGGAGGACATCTTCTTCGGTGGCGAGGATGATTTCTTCTAACAGCCGAGGATGCATGCCCACAGAAAAGAGATATTACACCTATTTAGTAACATATAAATAAAAGAATAGATTATGAAGATTGCAATTGTTGGCGTAAGTGGCGCCGTAGGTCAGGAATTTCTATCCATCTTGGAGAATCACCCCATGCCGATAGAGGAACTTCGTCTTTTTGGTTCTAAGCGCAGTGCCGGAAGCACCTATCGCTTCCGTGGTAAGGATATTGTCGTGCGCGAGCTTCAGCACAACGACGACTTCAAGGATATAGACGTGGCGCTCACCTCGGCAGGGGGCTCTACATCGTTAGAGTATGCCGAGACCATCACCAAGCATGGCGCCTTCATGATTGACAACTCGAGCGCCTTCCGCATGGATGAGGATGTACCCTTGGTTGTGCCCGAGGTCAATGGCGAGGATGCCTTCAATGCTCCGCGCCGCATCATAGCTAACCCCAACTGCACGACGATACAGATGGTCGTAGCACTCAACGTCATAGAGCAACTCTCTCACATCGAGCGCGTACACGTGGCGACATATCAGTCGGCAAGTGGTGCCGGCGCCACAGCCATGCAGGAGTTCGAGGAGCAACACCGCGCCATCGTTGAGGGTCGCGAGCCCAAGGTCGAAAAGTTTGCCTACCAGTTAGCCTACAATCTTATACCCCACATCGACGTATTTCAGGATAACGACTACACGAAGGAGGAGATGAAGATGTTCCACGAGACACGCAAGATTATGCACTCGGACATCCACACCTCGGCAACGTGTGTGCGCGTGCCCGTCATGCGAGCACACTCGGAGGCTATATGGGTGGAGACGGAGGAGCCTCTCAGCGTAGAGCAGGTACGCGAGGCCTTCGCCAAGGCTAAAGGCGTCGTTCTCATCGACGAGCCCGCAGCAAAGCGCTACCCCATGCCCCTCTTTGTGCAGGGCTCAGACCCCGTATACGTAGGTCGCATACGTAAGGATTTGAGCTCGGAGCGCGGCATCACGTTCTGGTGCGTAGCCGACCAGATACGCAAGGGCGCAGCGTTAAACGCCATACAGATACTCGAACTTCTTGTTGCTAATAAATAATTATATGGTTTTTCGTGCAACAACTCCCTGCGAGCGTAAGAAAATTATTTTGTATAATTAGTTGCAAATAACCATATTTTTGTCTATCTTTGCGACGTACATCCTTGTAAAAAGCTATATTTCGCTAAATAAGGCGTAAATGAGCAGGAGGATACAAACAGAGAAAAAGACGAAATTATTAGTATAAATGTATAACCTAAAAAAAACTACACAACTATGGAACTACCATTTGCAGAAGCGTATCGAATTAAGATGGTTGAGCCTTTGAAGAAGAGCACACGCGCAGAGCGTGAGCAGTGGCTCAAGGAGGCACACTACAACCTCTTCGGCTTGAAGTCGGAGCAGGTATACATCGACTGCTTGACAGACTCTGGTACCGGTGCCATGAGCGACCGTCAGTGGGCAGCAATGATGACCGGTGACGAGGCTTATGCCGGCTCAAAGTCATTCTTCGAGCTCAAGGAGACTATCAACAAGATCACAGGCTTCAACTATGTTATCCCCACACACCAGGGTCGTGCTGCTGAGAACGTGTTGTTCTCGCACCTCGTAAAGGCTGGTGACATCATCCCCGGCAACTCGCACTTCGACACAACGAAGGGTCACATCGAGTTCCGTAAGGCTGTGGCTTTGGACTGCACCATCGACGAGGCTAAGAACACACAGCTCGAGATTCCTTTCAAGGGTGAGGTAGACATCAAGAAGTTGGAGAAGGCCTTGGCTGAGAACGCCGAGAAGATTCCCTTCATCATCGTGACTGTTACTAACAACACAGCCGGTGGTCAGCCCGTATCTATGAAGAACCTCCGCGATGTACGCGCCGTAGCCGACAAGTATGGCAAGCGCGTGGTATTCGACTCAGCACGCTTCGTTGAGAACGCATACTTCATCAAGACCCGCGAGGAGGGCTACGCAGATAAGACTATCAAGGAGATCTGCAAGGAGATGTTCTCATACGCCGACGGTATGACAATGTCATCTAAGAAGGATGGTCTTGTGAACATGGGTGGCTTCATCGCTACACGTCACGAGGACTGGTACGAGGGTGCTAAGCGTTTCTGCATCCCCTTCGAGGGCTTCTTGACATACGGTGGTATGAACGGTCGTGATATGGCAGCCTTGGCTGTAGGTTTGGACGAGAATACAGAGCTCGAGACCATCGAGACACGTATCAAGCAGGTTCAATACCTCGCAGCTAAGCTCGACGAGTACGGTATTCCTTACCAGCGCCCCGTAGGTGGTCACGCATTGTTCATCGATGCTGACAAAGTTCTCTCTAACATTCCTAAGGAGGAGTTCCCCGCACAGACCCTCGCTATCGAGCTCTACCTCGAGGCAGGTGTTCGTGGCTGCGAGATCGGCTACATCCTTGCTGACCGTGACCCCGTAACTCGCGAGAACCGCTTTGGTGGCCTCGATCTTCTCCGCTTGTGCATCGCACGTCGCTCGTACACCAACAACCACATGGACGTTATCGCCGCAGCGTTGAAGAACGTATACGACCGTCGTCACGAGATTACTCGCGGTGTGAAGATCGTGTGGGAGACTGAGCTTATGCGTCACTTTACTGTTAAGCTCGAGCGCTTGTAATTTTGAATTATAAGGCAGATGTCTACTGCCGCTAACAAAAAGTCCCGACAATGAGCAGTACGCCAAGTACAGCCCATCGTCGGGATTTTTGCATCATTACCCCTAATACCTCACATCTGATAGAAACAACCCCACGGCGGGGGCTCCGGCACTGGAGCGCGAGAGGTCGCGCGAACAGATGATAGCCTCGAAGTCGGCAACGCTATAGCGACCACGCCCCACATCTACGAGCGTACCTACGATAGCACGCACCATGTTACGCAGAAATCTGTCGGCACGAATGGTAAAACGCAACGTGCCATCGCTCTCAACCGTCCACTGAGCGTGAGATATGTGGCAGATGTTTGTCTTATTATCCGAATTGAGCTTCGCAAACGATGTAAAGTCGTCGTAGCGAAGGAGCATAGCTGCCGCCTCGTTCATCTTCTCGACATTCAACTCCACGGCATAGTGCCATGCCGAGAAACGACGCATGGGCGCCTTATGTGGCGTGAGGAGGTAGGTATACTCCCTCTCGCGGGCATCGAAGCGCGCATGTTTGGTAGCCTCCACCTCGTAGATGCGTATTATGGCGATGTCGGCAGGCAATACCTTATTTAATTTATAGACAAGTTGTGCGCACTCTATCGGCGTGTCGCTATCGAAGTGCGCGACGTAGAACGAGGCATTCACGCCCGTATCGGTGCGCCCTGCGCCAACAATCTCGGTAGGCACACGACGAAGCATCGATAGTTTCTGCTCTATCGTTCCCTGCACCGTAGCAACATCGGGCTGCCGTTGCCAGCCGAAGTATGCCGCGCCATCGTATTGTAGCTCCATAAAGTATCGCATAGCGATAGCAAAGATACGAATAAATGTCGAAAACAGGAAATAGATTGCTTCTAATGATTATCTCCACGGCAAATTTCCGATGCAGCATTCTTGAAAATATACCACATAGCGTTGCATTTTTCGCAAATATTACCTATTTTTGTAGTGCTGTCGTGCGACAGCAGACATATTTTGATGAAAGTGTATTAGCTTTTTATCCTTGAATGGAAATCTGGAAAATTTTCAATGCTACAAGGAGAGCAACACACTCGTCACTCCGTATTGTATAGTCTGGGGTGTTCTACCCCGTACTCAATACGAGTGTGGGGTATTGTTTATTTGTAGCATAGGTATTCCAGAACCTCCATTCAGATAGACTAATCAACTCCACACTTTCTTAGTTTATATACCCCACCATATTGGAGTTGTATGGTTTTGAGCGACAATTTATTAACTCAAAACATATTGCACTATGCAAAAAACATTTCAAGAGGGCTACCTCGCCCCAGAATTAGAAGTATTAGAAGCCGTTGTTGAGCAGGGCTTTGGAGGCTCAAATATGGAAAACATTGGCGAAGAAAAAGCCCCCGTAGATTGGGAATAAACAACAATCTTAAAAACATTTCACTATGAGAAATTTTACATTTCTTACACTCCTTGCATCACTCTTGATTGTGGGCTGTACGGAGGTTACAATCGAGCAGAGTAATCCTCTAACCGAGATTAACTCGCTTCCCGACCTTACGGCATCTTTTGCCGATGAGGGCGAAACACGAACTTTTGTCGAGGATAGCAAATATTTGCGTTGGCACGAATCCGACCTTATTACGGCATTCTTTGGCAACACTCTTAATCGCCAGTATCAATTCAAGGGTAAGACAGGCGATAACAGCGGCACTTTCTCACTTGTTCCAAATGGAGAACTCGGTACTGGCAACGATTTATCCTCTATCTATGCCTTATATCCTTACGATGAGAACACAACCATTACCGATAATGGCGTTATCTCACTCACTTTGCCCGCAACGCAGACCTATGCCGAAAATTCGTTTGGCAAGGGTGCAAACACAATGGTTGCCGTTACCGAGAGTGCAGAGGATACATTCCTTTCGTTTAAGAATGCTTGCGGTTATCTTAAACTAAAGTTATATGGTGACGATGTAACAATCGCAAGTATCGAGGTTACGGGTAATAACGAGGAGAAGATAGCTGGCTCGGCTACTGCTACTATGGAGTTTGGTGGCGTACCTACTATCGCAATGAACGATGAGGCAACCACATCTGTAACACTCGATTGTGACGAGGGTGTAGCAATTGGCGCAACGGCTGATATGGCTACCGAGTTTTGGATTGTCTTGCCCGAGACAACATTTGAGGGTGGTATTACCATTACTGCGACCAATACAGATGGTGCGGTATTTAGCAAATCGACCACCAACACTGTTGCTATCACTCGAAACGATATTCAGCCGATGGCGGCGCTAAAGGCAGAGTTTGCATCGAAGCCTGCTAATAATGAGATTTGGTACACCAACGGTAGTACAACCAAGGCAACCGCGCCTTACCAGACGGATGTTTTCGGTGCAAATATCGTATCTAATACCTATGATGCAGATAAGGGATGTTGGATAATAGAGTTTGACGGAGAGGTAAGCGAAATTGGTAGTTATGCATTTAGGTTATGCTACTCGCTGACAAGTGTAACTATAGGCAATAGCGTTACATCGATTGGAACGCAGGCATTCTATAATTGTACCTCGCTGACAAGTGTAACTATTGGCAATAGCGTTACTGAGATTGGACAAGAGGCATTCCGTAATTGCAGCTCGCTGACAAGTGTAACTATTCCCGATAGCGTTACTTCGATTGGAAGTTCTGCATTCTCTGAATGCGACTCGCTGACAAGTATAACTATTCCCGATAGCGTTACTTCGATTGGAAGTGGTGCATTCCACGATTGCACCTCGCTGACAAGTGCAACTATTCCCAATAGCGTAACAACGATTGGAAGTTCTGCATTCAAAGGGTGCGACTCGCTGACAAGTGTAACTATTGGCAATGGCGTTACTGAGATTGGAAAGGATGCATTCTATAATTGTACCGCGCTGACAAGTATAACTATTCCCAATAGCGTAACATCGATTGGAGATAGTACATTCTATGATTGCACCTCGCTGACAAGTGTAATTATTCCCGATAGCGTTACTTCGATTGGAAAGGAGG
>JAFVWO010000045.1 GCA_017501625.1 Alistipes sp. | reverse complement strand
CCCCGAGAAGTTGATACCCTTGTTTATAAATAACATTCGCCACCGCAAACCATTGCCCGTATATGGCAAGGGTGAGAATGTGAGGGATTGGCTCTATGTCGAGGACCACGCGAGGGCTATAGACCTTATCTTCCATGAGGGCAAGGTTGCCGAAACGTATAATATCGGAGGCTTCAACGAGTGGAAGAATATCGACTTGATAAAGGTGATGATTAGGACTGTTGACCGCATCTTGGGTAATCCCGAGGGTCACTCACTGGATTTGATAACCTACGTTACCGACCGCCTTGGCCACGATGCACGCTATGCCATTGATAGCACGAAGTTGCAAAAAGAGCTCGGCTGGGAGCCCTCGTTGCAGTTCGAGGAGGGCATCGAGAAGACTGTGCGCTGGTATTTGGACAACGAGGAGTGGATGGACAACATCACCTCGGGCGACTACGAGAAGTACTACGACGAGATGTACAAGGGAAGATAGACAAGTATTTTTATTACCCATAGATCTCAAGACCATAAACTCTTGAGGTCTTTTTTTTGTTATTCTACTATTGGCATTGTTGGCTCAAATGTGTTATCTTTGTAGAGGAATTTGTAATAGTGTAAACTACAAACGTATGAAGATAGCAATCATTGGAGCCGGAAATATGGGTGGTGCATTGGCCAGAGGCCTCGCTCAAGGGAGCATCATCCCGACATCTAATATATATGTATCCAACCCCTCAACAGCGAAGTTGATGGCTCTGAAGGAGAGATTCCCGGAGATTAACATAACGACGGATAACTCTTCTGCGGCCAGAGTGGCAGATATTGTTGTGCTTGCCGTAAAGCCATGGAAGGTTGCGGAGGTCATTGCCGAGATTAAGCCACACTTGGACTATACACGTCAGGCTGTGGCCTCGATGGTGGGTGGCTTAGGCATAACAGAGCTATCTGCATGGCTTGATAAGGATTGCGGCGTGCTACCCGCAACATACCTTATAATACCCAATACGGCCATCGCCACGATGAGTAGCATGACATTTATTGCCTCGGCACGTGCTACCAAGGAGCAGGAGAGGGCGCTGCTCGACATATTCAACGAGCTTGGCGTGGCCATGTTGGTCGATGAGGGAGAGATAGCCGCAGGCACGTCGTTGGCATCGTGCGGTATCGCCTACGCGCTGCGCTATATTCGTGCAGCCATGGAGGGTGGTGTTGAGCTCGGCTTTCGCGCAGATGATGCCAAGCGTATCGTAATGCAGACACTGCGCGGTGCTGTCGACATCCTCGAAGCTAACGAGAGCCATCCCGAGGCGGAGATTGACCGCGTAACCACCCCGGGAGGGCTGACAATCAGGGGGCTCAATGCTATGGAGGCTGCGGGATTTACCCATAGCGTAATAGAGGGACTCAGAGCCTCGACAAAGAGATAGTCTACACACTTGGTTGCCGCTATATAGGGACATATCAATAGTTTATACCCAATATTTACTAAAATATCAATCGTGTTGTTAACCCATTATTAAGTGTTGTTATGAAGAGGAGTATATTCGGTGTTTTGGTGGCAGTTGCGGCCTTGTTGCTCGCAAGCTGTGGTAGCGATAGAGCATACGACTATGAGTATTATGGTTTGAATACGCCGGTCAAGTCTGTGCTGGTGACGACCTACGAGGCCGAAAGTAAATTCGGAGATGTTGTCAAAGGTGATTTGGCTCATAACGGCCACTACTTGGCCACATTCAACGGCGTGGGCAACTTGGAGTCCATAGCATCGTATGACGATGATGGCGATTTAACGAGCTTGGAGAGGTTTAAGTATAACCGCGAAGATAGGCTTATAGAGCTGTCGTCATTCGATGATGATGGCGACATTAACTACCAGCTTACATATAGCTACGAGGGTGACCAAATGGTTGCTGAGTGCCAAAAAAATTACTGGGGCGACACTGAGGAGGTGACTCAGTACTCCCACACGTGGCGTGGGGAGCAACTACTCGAGACAAGCGTGACATCAGGGAGTACTCTTGTTGCCAAGATAAAATATTCGATGTGCGACAAGAGTGGCTCCGAGTGGGTGACATATAACGGCGATGGCGAGGAGGTTGCACGGGGCTCCGAGGAGCTTGAAGACAATAGAATCGTTAAACGTACCGTTGACGGGCGGAGCCTCGAGGTGCGTTGGAACAGTAAGAAACTTCCCGTATATCTACGAAATGCCCATCTGCATAATAACACCATGGTAAGTTGGTACAACAACGATGACGAGTGCGTATACTACGTTGAGTATGAGTACGATGATGAGGGTAACTGGATAAAGCAGATTGTATACGAGGGAGAGATTAAGAGGCCCGTTACCATATCCGAGCGTGTCATAACATATTAGGGAGCATTTCAGAGTCAACCGCGACCATGAATCCTCTATGTCGACGAAATATCCTGCTTACGCTGGCGCTCATACTTATGAGTGCAGTGGCGCTGTATGCGCAGGATGATGTCGACGATTACCGACAATATAAGTTCTACAAGGAGGAGGATAATGCCACCAACGAGTTGTGGCTTACGGCTGTAGAGAGGTCATCCCACGATGAGGATATGGCCATAGACGGTAATATGACGAATGTCGTCTATACCCTGTCGGTTGCGGGTTTTGAACGGCGTGGCGAGGGGTATCATGAGCGTAGGTATAAGGTTGGTGAGCTCGACGTCGACTACTCCACTGCGCGAATGTTGGGGGCCTTGGGTCTTCGCTATGATGACTATTTAGATGCGCAGGGCTCCGTGCGCCGTTACTTTGGAAGTCGTGAGACGCAATACTATGCCGGCCACTATCTCCGTGCCGAGTTCTCGGGGAGCAACTACCTTGGCGGCATCAGCCACAGGGCACGATATAGGCCCGCAAAGAGAGGTGTCGTGTTGAACGACGGCTGGAGCATTGGCCACTATGCACGTCTACGCACGGGGCGCGACCTTTATGTCGATGGGGTCTACACCAATGCCTTGGATGTTGCTGCCATCGCGACATATCGCGACCGTCGTAATTGGCTGAATATTGCCGTCATTCTCCCCATGTCGGAACGCGGGCTACGTAGTGCTTCAGTGGATGAGGCATACACCCTCACGGGTAATCCTCGCTATAATCCGTCGTGGGGCATGCAGGATGGTAAGATGCGTAACTCGCGCGTAGCCACATCGTTACATCCCGACGTTGTAGCTTCGTGGCAACGACGTCTAACGGCCACTACGACGATGAACCTCAACGCTAATATGGGCTTTGAGTGCCGTGGCTATACCACGTTAGCGTGGTTTAACGCCAACAACCCTATGCCGGACAACTACCGCTATCTGCCGTCGTACTATGCCGACGACGACACTTCGCGCGAGGTGTACAATGCTTGGTTGCGGGGTGATGAGCGCTACACACAGATAGATTGGCAGGGGCTCTACCATACCAACGCCTTGCAGACGGATGGATGCGCACGCTATGCCGTGGAGCGTAGGCGCGAGAACATGCTGCGCACCGCCATAAACCTCGCCTTTAGCAGCCGTATAGGAGGTGCCGATGTGGATTATGGCGTGGTGGTTGACTACCGCACGTCACACGAGTTTAAGATTATGGACGACCTCCTTGGTGCCGACCATCTTGTCGACATCGACTACTACCTTATTGATGATGCCACCTACTCTAACAACCTGCAAAACGACCTACGTAACCCCAATCGCACTATTGTCGAGGGCGACCGTTATGGCTACGACTATCGCCTATCGCGCCTCGGTGCTGCGCTCTATGGCGCGGTGCAATACTCGTGGGGCGATATGCACCTTGCCGCCGAGTTGAACATAGGTGGGGATAACACTCTGCGCCGTGGCTACTACGAGAAGGAGCTCTTTCCGGGCAATGGCTCCTATGGCCGCTCGCGCAACCTCACGACAAATCCCTATCAGCTGAATCTATCGTGGGGCTACAACCTCGAAGCGCACATGTTTACTGCCTCGGCCTCGGTGCGTGGTGTAAGCCCCGATACGGATGATATGTTTCTACAAACGCAGTATAACAACCGACCCACGGAGGGGTATCGCTTGGCTACGGTTGTTGCTGCCGACATGTCGTATCAATATACGCGCCCGAATCTGAAAATTGGCGCCACGCTGTTTTGTCGCAGCACGGCAGATGAGAGCGACGTGGTACACTACTATGATGACCTCGCACGCATATATTCCGATGCCGTGATAAGCGATATATGTCGTCTGAACCTCGGTGTGGAGATTGTTGCCACGGTGCGTTGGTTGCGATATTTCACATCTACGGCCATGATTACTGCGGCGATGCATCGCTATCGTCGCGATGCGAATGTACGCCTCTATGCCGATACAGATAACGACCTTGTTGCCGTGTCGCGTGCCGCCATGCGGGGACTACGTGTAGGTACGCCGGAGCTTGCCGCCTATGGTGATGTTACATTCCGCCACTCGGGATGGACGGCACGCTTGGCCCTTAGCTATGTGGGCGGGCGATATGTCGAGCCATCCATCGTGCGACGTGCAGAGAGGGTGCTCTCCTTCGCGCCATCGCCCGAGGAGCGCGAAGTGCTTATCTCTATGGAGCGCCTCGCGGATGTCGCGATGCTCGATGCGTCGCTCTCAAAACGCATACGACTTAAGGAGGGACTTACGCTCAATATCCAGCTCTCGGCACGTAACCTCCTCGGCACTAACTTCGTGCGCAATGGCTACGAGCAGAGCCGTGTGCGCCGCACTACGGTAGCAGGGCGCACGCATATCTCACCCTTTGTCAATCGCCTGAACTACGCCTATCCCCGCACGTTCTACCTCTCGGCCTCGCTGTGGTTCTGATGGGAAACGGCAATATTTTTGCCTCACGTTTTTCATTTCGCACTTTTTTTCGTACCTTTACCCCGAATTGTATATATATAACAGACGATGAGTTGTAATAAGAAACATATACCCGAGATTGGGCGCGGATGTATCTTCTGCGATTGTGGCGAGGAGATTGGAGCACGCGCCTCGGAGGGGTGCTACAAACTACACGAGACAAATTGGTTAGAGGAGTATCCCGCGAATATACCTACGGACATCTTCGAGGTGCGATTTAAGAATACGCGCCGCTCGTACTATCAGAATGTAAACGGCTTAGACCTCAAGCGCGGCGATATAGTCGCTGTGGAGGCGCAACCCGGCCACGACATAGGCATCATATCGCTCACGGGCGACATGGTGGCTAAGCAGATGCGTCGCGTGGGCTTCAACCCCCACAATGGCGAGTTCAAGAAGATATATCGCAAGGCGCGACCCTACGATATTGAGCGTTGGCAGGAGGCCATAGCCCTCGAACACGAGACGATGATAGCCTCGCGACAGATTGCTGCCGACATGGGCCTCAACATGAAGATTGGCGATGTGGAGTATCAGGGCGATAAGCTCAAGGCCATATTCTACTACATAGCCGACGAGCGTGTCGACTTCCGCGAGCTTATCAAGGTCTTTGCCGAGAGATTTCATATACGCATCGAGATGAAGCAGATTGGCGCACGTCAGGAGGCGGGGCGCATAGGCGGCATCGGCGCTTGTGGCAGGGAGCTATGCTGTGCATCGTGGATGTCGAGCTTTTCGAGTGTGACAACAAATGCGGCACGTGTGCAGGAGATATCGCTCAACCCGCAAAAGTTGGCGGGTCAGTGCTCGAAGCTTAAGTGCTGCCTCATGTACGAGTACGACGTATATGCCGACGCACGTCGCACGATACCGCGCCTCAAGGAGCCTCTGCAGACCCTCGATGGCGAGTATCATCTCATTAAAATAGACCCCTTGGCGGGTACGATGACATTCTCGACGAGCAAGAATGCCATGGCCAACCTTACGACATTGCCCGTAAGCCGTGTGAAGGAGATATTGACACTCAACCGTGCCGGCGAGAAGGCCGAGACCCTTGTGGGCGATGGTGCCGAGGAGGTTGTTGCCGAGCCTACATATCGTAGCGAGGAGGATAGCATCACACGCTTCGACAATAAATCGAAACGCAACAAGCGTAATAAGCGCCGTGGTGATAAACGTGATGACCGCGCAAAGGGCGAGAAGCAGGCGGCTGAGGAGGCTACGGAGCCATCGAAGGAGCCCTCAAACAACGATGCTAAGGAGCGCGGTGAGCAGCGTGGTCAGGGCGAGCGCAAGGAGCGCCGTGGCCGCAATGGTCGTGGCCGTCGTAATGGCGCGGAGCGTGCTGAGCGCAGTGGTAAGGAGGAGACAAAGGAGCAGTAGTGATGGTGCGACATCTTATATATGCCCTTGTGGCAGCGTGTATCATGGTGGCATGTGGTGGCACGGGGCGTAGTGTGGATATGCACGACACGGAGCACCACAGATGGTCTACGGCCGAGGATTTCGTCTACGACAATGTAGATACGCTATCGAAACGTGACATAGGCATCGTCGTGCGCTATGGTGGCGAACATGTGTCGGAGAGGGTGGAACTCACAATACTCACGATATCTCCCGACTCGCTCGTTGCCGCCGAGCCCTTTATGTTGCATATCCCGCAGATGGGCGACATGCGCCCTGCGGAGCATACGTTCACGTATCGCCACAATGCCGTACTTGGGCATAAGGGCAGATACCTCTTTCGTCTGAAGCCTACGCATACCGCCGAGGGCATAAGCTCGGTGGGCATTGTCATAACCGAGCCCAAAATTGTAGAGTAAGAAGCTTTTTAAGATTTAACCCTATGGGAAAAGATAAGCTGAGAAAATTTGCCGAGAATCTCACCTTTAAGTGCATGGTACAGCCCGAGTTTGAGGAGATATTCCATAAGAATCATGCGCTGAAGGGGCGCTGGCACGAGGATTTCTTCCACAACAACAACCCCATTATCTTGGAGCTGGGTTGTGGTCGCGGTGAGTATACCGTGGCACTCGCAGAGCGCAACCCCGACAAGAACTATATAGGCATCGACATCAAGGGTGCCCGCATGTGGCGCGGTGCTAAGACCGCCACAGAGCGCGGCATGTCGAATGTGGGCTTCGTGCGCACGCGCATAGAGTTCATACGCTCGTTCTTTGCCGAGGGCGAGGTCGCGGAGATATGGATAACCTTCCCCGACCCGCAGCTTAAGAGCCGCCGTGCAAAGAAGCGCCTGACGTCACCCCTCTTCCTTGCCGACTATAAGCAGATGCTTGGCACGGAGGGTGTCATCAACCTCAAGACCGACTCTAAGCACCTGTATAACTATACGGCCGCTGTCATCGACCGCCTCGGCCTCGATGTGGAGGTGCAGAATGACGACATTTACGGCTCGGGGTATGCCGACGAGGTGCTCTCGGTGAAGACGGCCTACGAGACTAAGTTTGTCGCCATGGGGCTGCCTATAACATATACACGCTTCCGCTTGGGACGTTGCACCACATTTGAGCACTTCGACTGGGAGGGTGACGATGTTTTAGAGAAGGATGCCGAGGAGAATCGTACTAAAGCGTTTTAATCTTACGACAATGGGAAAGAGAAGAAAGGATTATCCTCTGATTGAGGGTCTACATATCACTACGCTTGCTGCCGAGGGTAAGGCTATGGGTAAGCACGACAATCAGGTTGTCTTTGTGCCTATGACCATACCTGGCGATGTCGTAGACGTGCAGATACGCAAGCATCACCGCCGCTATATGGAGGGAACGGTGGTGCGCTTCATCGAGCAGTCACCCCTAAGGGTGGCGCCCTTCTGTGAGCACTTTGGCGTGTGTGGCGGCTGTAAGTGGCAGAATCTGCCATACGAGGAGCAGCTAAAGCAGAAGACAAAGCAGGTCGAGGACCAGCTTATACGCATCGGACACCTCGACATCCCCGAGGTGCGCCCCTGCTTAGGCTCGGCACGTACACGCGAGTATCGTAATAAGCTGGAGTTCACGTTTGCCGACAAGCGCTGGCTCACGTATGAGGAGATTGCCGAGGCTGGCGAGATAGCATCGACACCCGCCGTTGGATTTCATATCCCCGGATGCTTCGACAAGGTATTGGATATCAAGACGTGTCATCTGCAAGTAGACCTCTCAAACCGCATACGTCTTGCCACCAAGGCCTTCTGCTTGGAGCATGGCTATACATTCCACAATGCCCGTGCTCACGAGGGACTAATGCGCACGATGGTGATACGTACAGCCTCGACGGGTGAGGTCATGGTCATCATCGCCTTCAACGAGAACGACACCGAGCGCATCAACGCCCTGATGTCACATCTTAGGGAGATGTTCCCCGAGATTACGTCGCTCATATATATGATTAACGACAAGTGGAACGACTCGCTTGGCGACCGCGAACCTATATGCTTTGCTGGCAAGGACCATATCATCGAAGAGATGGAGGGGTTGAAGTTCAAGGTGGGTCCCAAGTCGTTCTATCAGACCAACTCGGAGCAGGCATACGAACTGTATAAGGTCACACGCGAGTTTGCCGAGTTGCAGGATAGCGATGTGCTCTACGACCTATACACAGGTACGGGTACCATCGCCAACTTCTGTGCCCGACGTGCCAAGAAGGTTGTGGGCGTGGAGTATGTCCCCGAGGCTATCGAGGATGCTGTTATCAACTCTAAACTCAACAATATAGATAATACGACGTTCTACGCCGGCGATATGAAGGATGTCCTTAGCGACGATTTTGTCGAGCGCAACGGCCGCCCCGATGTCATCATCCTCGACCCGCCACGTGCAGGTGTCGACGAGCGCGTTATCGAGGTCATCAAGCGTGCCGCTCCGGAGCGCATGGTCTATGTTAGTTGTAACCCCTCGACACAGGCTCGCGACCTCGCACTGCTAAGCGACATGTACGACATTCTCGCCGTTCAACCCGTGGATATGTTCCCTCATACACACCACGTGGAGAATGTCGTAAAACTACGCCGTAGAGGGTAGAAAACGACGATAAGGATTATAACACCACAAGGTGGATGAATTGACTGCGAAGCAACAATTCGATTGCATAGCTAAAAGATTTTACTACCTTTGCGGTATGGATATGACAGGAACACCAAAGATAACCATACGCGCAGCACGTCGCGAGGATGCGGCCCATATTGCGCAGGTAGTGTGTATGGCCGTGGGCTACGACACCTCACACCCCATATATCCCGTGTTTCTCACCCTTGCCGCAAGCGACAACTCACAATATAGCTATCGCAACACACTCGTTGCGGAGGTCGATGGCGCGGTTGCAGGGGCTCTTGTAGGCTACGATGGCGCCCGCCTCATGGAGCTGCGCGAGCCTATATTTCCGCTACTATTGGAACACCTTGGGGATGTGCCACACATCGAAGATGAGACCTCATCGGGAGAGTTTTATTTAGATTCGTTGGGGGTGTTTCCACCGTTTCGAGGCATGGGCGTGGGTAGTGCCCTGCTTAACGCCATGAGTGATAGAGCCTTTGCCGAAGGGCATGAGCGCGTGGGACTTATCGTCGATGTCAATAACCCGAAGGCCGAAAAGCTATATGCGGAACTCGGCTTTGTGCGCGTTGGCATGAAGAAGTTTCTCGGCCACGATATGTGGCACTTACAGCGTGTGGCGACTGCGGACAAATGCAGGCACCACGAAGAGGAGTAAGGATATCTACTCTCGACCCCGAATATCTATGACAGCGAGGTCGCTATGCGTGCCTATCCTAAAGGGAGGGCCCCAGAGCGATAGTCCACATGACACATAGGCGTGGGTGTGTGACCAGCGACGGTAGCCGTGGCTCTGGTCGTACATAGCATCCGTAAGAAGGCTCAAGGGCCATATCTGTCCGCGGTGTGTGTGTCCCGAGAGGTGAATATCGACACCGAGCGCATTGCTCCGAGCAATGTCGTAAGGCTGGTGGTCGAGGACAACAACAGGGCGCGACATATCAACACCCTCAATAAGTTCGTCGAGCGATTTACGATGGCGATTCATGCGGTCATCGCGACCGACAATCTGGACTCCCGAATGAAGGGTCACAACACTATCACGCAGAAGCGTTGCCTTCGTGTCGCGGATGAAGACCTCGCACGCCTCTATGCCGCTGATATACTCATGGTTTCCCGGCACGACATACACCCCGTTGGGGGCATCTATTCTATCCAACACCTCGCCCATGCGCTCACGTAGCACGGGGGTGATGCTGTTATCGATAAGGTCGCCAACGATGACAACGACATCGGGCTGCTCACGATTAATCATCTCGACATACCTCTCCAAGTCTCGGCGGTCAGTACCATAGCCGAGGTGTATGTCCGAAGCCATGACCATACGCATACCATCGCCCGCGATACTCTTATCGAGCTCTACATCAATATGTTCAACGCGAGGGTGGTGATAGTTTATACTGCCATATACAAGCAGCACCGTGGTGATGCCAAGGGCGTAGAGCACGCCATGATTTAGGGCGGGAACGAAGAGATGAACGATGTCGAAGAGGGCCGTGGCAAGCACCATGTACAGGATGAACACCATCCACGTAGTACCAAGCCACATCATCGCCTTCGTAAGCACGGGGCTATGTTCGCTGTTCCGCATAGCCATAGCCACAAAGAAGAGCATAGCAACAGTCCAGAAAACCACAGCAAAGCCTACACGCAGAGCCATGGGCATAGGCGACATAACCTGCCACAAACGCCAAAACACGTAGCCGTTGCCAGCCACATAAAGAGCCATAACCGCCAACCCGAACCAAAGCATAACACTCTTAGTATTACTTTGTTATACCTCTATTCGCTGCCTCCTCCTTCATAAGCTTATAGGCCGCATCGTAGTCGTTGGGAATAACGCCATCGAGGATAGCATTCTTAATCACCTCCTTAATCTCGCCTATGACACTCGATGGGGGAAGGTTATAGGTACGCATGATGACGTCACCCGTAATCGGTGGCTGGAAGTTACGCACCCTATCGCGCTCCTCAAGGTCGCGCATCTTAGCCCTCACAAGCTCGAAATTTTTGAGGTAGAGCCTCACCTTATTGTCGTTACCCGAGGTTATATCGGCCTCACATAGGGTCATAAGCTTATCCACATCGTCACCCGCCTCGAACAAGAGACGACGCACGGCAGAGTCCGTAACCAAATCCTCCGACAACACGATAGGTCTCATGTGCAGGAACACCATCTTCTGCACAAAGCGCATAGGCTCGTTCATCGGCAGCTTCAAACGACGGAAGAGCTGCGGTATCATCTTCGAGCCGACAGCCTCATGCTGGTGGAATGTCCACCCCTGTCGCGGGTCGTAGGCCTTGGTCGTAGGCTTGCCTATATCGTGCAAGAGCGCTGCCCAACGAAGCCATATATCATCGGAGCGCTTGGCGAGGTTGTCGAGCACCTTCATCGTATGCTCAAAGTTATCCTTATGCGCATGCTTACCTCTACGTTCCACTCCCGACATGCGCTCAAGCTCCGGAAGCACATATTGCAGTAAGCCCGAAGTGTGCATGAGAGTAAGACCTATCGAGGGCACGGGTGAGGCCATTATCTTGTTTAGCTCCACAGCGATGCGCTCCTTGGTTATAATCTTAATGCGCTCGGCCTGACGTGCAATGCCCTCAAACGTCTCGTCGTCGATGTCGAAGCCGAGTTGCGAGGCAAACCTCACGGCACGCATCATACGCAGGGGGTCGTCCGAGAAGGTCTTATCAGGCTCGCACGGCGTGCGGATGATGCACTCCTCCATATCCTCCATGCCACCAAACGGGTCGACAAGCTCACCAAAATTATGACCATTGAGCGACCATGCCATGGCGTTGATGGTAAAGTCTCTGCGGCGCTGGTCATCCTCCAACGTGCCGGGCTCGACATGCGGATTACGCGACTCGGGGCTATAACTCTCCCTACGTGCACCGACAAACTCCACCTCCGTATCTCTCCAGCGGAGCATGGCCGTGCCATAGGTCTTATATATTGTCACCTTAGCACCTAACTCGCGAGCCAACTCCTCGGCAACAGCGACACCACTGCCCACAACCACAACGTCGACATCCGACGAGGGGCGATGCAGGTAGTAGTCACGCACATAGCCACCGACAACATAGGCCTCAACGCCCATGCGGTCGACAACGCGGGTTATATGCTTGAATATGGGGTGTCTGAGCGGCATACTAATGCTTGCTTTGGTTAGCTCGCGTGATACAACGCTGGTAGGTGCTCACCGTATTCTCCAAACCCCAATAAAGGGCATCACTGATAAGGGCGTGACCGATAGATACCTCATCAACCCACGGTATGCGTTCAATGAAGTATTGCAGGTTCTCGGTATTCAGGTCGTGGCCCGCATTGAGGCCGAGGCCTACGCGACGTGCCTCCTCGGCAGCTGCAACATAGGGGGCAATAGCAGCCTCGCGATCCTTAGCATAGCCCGAAGCGTAAGCCTCGGTATATAGCTCCACGCGGTCGGCACCACACTCCTTGGCGGCCGCAACCATCTCGACAACAGGGTCTACAAAGATTGACACACGTATGCCAGCCCTATGAAAACGCTCCGACATCTTCAGCAAAAAGTCGCGATGCTTGATGGTATCCCAACCTGCCGACGACGTGATGGCATCCTCGGCATCGGGGACAAGCGTAACCTGCGCAGGGCGTACCTCCTCGACAAGCTCACAGAAACTCTCGATAGGATTACCCTCGACATTCAACTCCGTAGCGATGTTGGCCTTCAACTCGCGCACATCCGAGTAGCGTATGTGTCGTGCATCGGGGCGCGGATGCACAGTAATGCCATCAGCGCCAAAGCGCTCAATATCGAGTGCCGCCTTCAACAAATTGGGCACATTGCCGCCACGCGAATTACGCACAACAGCAATCTTATTTACATTTACACTTAATTTTGTCATGCTTGTTGCAATAAATAGGGTCTCAATAGTTGAAACCACAATTCTTTTTCTTACCTTTGTAGTAGCAAAGTTACGATTTTTTTTCATTCTGCCACAATGAACATTATACTTTTTTCGCGCAAGCAACTTAATCACCGCAAGGAGCAACTCGAAACGATGCTTCACGAGATAGAGCGCTTAGGCCTAAACTATACTATAAACGAGGACTTTGCCGCTGTAATAGAGAGCCTTCTCGATGTACATATTCCCTCGGAGCGCATCTTCTCGGAGCGTATAACGGGTTGCGGTGATGATGTCGTTGTAACATACGGTGGCGACGGCACACTCTTGGATGCCGTGACACTCCTCGACGATAGCACCACACCTGTCGTTGGCATCAACTGCGGGCGCTTGGGTTACCTCACGGCCGACGATGGCAAGGGTATAACCACTCTTTTTGAGCGTATAGCAAACCATAGTCTTGAATTTGAGCACCGCGCAATGCTTGCCGTAGAGGGAGATATACCCACGCCTCTCACCGCCCTCAACGAGGTGACAATACACCGCCACGGAGCAACGATGATATCCGTCGACACGCTCATAAACGACAAGCCCGTGGCCACGTACCATGGCGATGGTCTGATTGTTGCAACACCCACGGGCTCAACAGCCTACTCGCTAAGTGCCGGAGGCCCCGTGTTAGACCCCCTATGTCGCTGCTTCATACTCTCACCATTAGCCCCACACAACCTCACAATGCGCCCCGTGGTCATCCCCGACAATTGTAGTGTGCGCCTGAGAGTACATACCCGCAGTGGCGAGGCATTCCTCTCGGCCGACAACCGCACATTCTCGCTCAAAGATGGCGCCGAAGTGACGCTACAACGAGCTACACGTGAGCTTATTTTGGCCGTACCACATAATAATACGTTCTACGACACGTTAAGAGAGAAGATGATGTGGGGCATAGATAAGCGTTAGCAATCACACATTTAGAGCGTAGCGTTAGGGCATTGTAACTCAAGTCATTGACCTCGCACGACACGCACACGCGAGAAAAATTGCCACAAAGAGTGGGCGAAATGTAAATTTATTTACTACATTTGCAAGATAATACGACTATTATGAGCCAAGATAGAGCCATACCAAAACACGTAGCCATCATCATGGACGGCAACGGCCGTTGGGCCAAGCAGCGCAACAAGGAGCGCTACGAAGGACATATTGCAGGCGTGGAGTCGGTACGTGCTGCCGTGCGTGCTGCCGTGCGTAATGGTGTTGAGTGGCTCACGCTATACGCCTTCTCTACGGAGAACTGGGGGCGCCCCACAGCAGAGGTGGAGGCTATCATGGAGCTCTTCTGCCGCACCGTTATGGGCGAGGCCGACGACTTGGCACGCCAAGGTGTGAGGGTGAAAATAATGGGCGAGCGCACACGCTTTACGGCTAAGGTGCTCGACATGATAGACCACATAGAGAAGACGACAGCCGAGGCTACAAGGCTCACGTTAGTCTTGGCGTTCAACTACTCGGCACGTCGTGAGATGATTTTAGCGACACAAGCACTTGCCGAGCGTGTGTCCAAGGGCGATATTACGATTGACGACATCGACGAGGAGCTCTATGCCTCGGAGCTTATGAGCCGCGGCATCCCCGACCCCGATTTTGTGATACGCACAAGTGGCGAGTGCCGTCTGAGCAACTTCCTTCTGTGGCAGTCGTCGTATGCCGAACTTTACTTTCCCGAGGTGCTGTGGCCCGACTTCGACGAGGCGGAGTTTGACAAAGCCATGGAGGTATATGCCCAAAGAGAGAGGCGTTATGGCTTAGTGACTGAAGATTGTTAAGAGAGAGGATGAAATATACGAAAATACTGCTTCTTGTCATTGTTACAATGTTTGTTGCCGCCTCAACCCTTCAGGCTCAGGTGGCATCGATGCGTTATACTATTGGCGAGGATACGAATAACGAGATTTCCGACAGCGTGGACTTCGACCGCAACGCCCCCATTCTCACCGAGGGCGACGGCAAGCTATACTACATACGCCACATAAACCTCCACGGCGTGAAGTACCTCAATCACGACATACTAAAGTCATCGGCAGGATTGCAGGAGGGCGACTCGATATATCTTCCGAGCAAGTTTATATCCAACGCCATGCAGCGCCTATGGGCTCCGCGATACTTCTCGAACATACAGATAGGCGCAACCATCGAGGGTGACTCTCTCGACTTGGAGGTATTCCTTAAGGAGCGTGCCCGTATTCTCAAGTGGGACATTCAGGGTGTATCGAAATCGAAGTCGAAGGATTTGATGGAGGAGGTTCTTAAGCTGCGCCGTAACACCGAGCTCTCGGACTATGTCATCGACAAAAACGTAAAACTCATTAAGGAGCACTTCTCGGAGAAGGGTTATCGCACGTGTGATGTCGATGTTATCATCACCAACGACACGGTATATGAGCAGTGCGTGAACGTCACCTTCGACATCGACCGTGGCCCGAAGGTTAAGGTCGGCGCTATCAACTTCGAGGGCAACACCTCCTTCGACGACAAGCGCCTACGTCGCACGTTCAAGAAGACTCACCAGAAGAGCATCCTCTTCTTCCAAAATCAGAAGTTGCTGGAGGATGAGTATGAGAACGATAAGGAGTTGCTTCTCGACTTCTACAACTCGCGAGGCTACCGTAATGCCACAATCCTCAAGGACTCGGTATACTTCATCGACGACAAGACTCTCGGCATCGACATCACCCTGTCGGAGGGTAACAAATATTATATCCGCAACATCAACTGGGTAGGTAACTCGGTATATACTACCGAGCAACTTGAGTCGATGTTTGGCGTGCAGTCGGGCGACGTGTACGACAAGAAGTCGATGCACAAGAGACTCGGTATAGGCAAGGAGATGAATCCCGAGGAGATGTCTATATCGTCGCTCTACAACAACAACGGATACCTCATGTCGCAAATTGAGCCTGCCGAGATTGTCGTAGGCCCCGACTCGCTCGACCTCGAAATACGCATATATGAGGGTAAGCCGTTTACTATCAACGAGGTGGGCATATCGGGAAATATGCGTGTCGACGATGAGGTGATACGTCGCGAGTTGTACGTGCGCCCGGGCGACCTCTACAACCGAGCACTGCTGATGCAGACGATGCGTACACTTATGAGCATGGGCCACTTCGACGAGCAGGCAATCGTCCCCGACATACAACCCGTGTCTGACGAGCTTGTTAACATCAACTGGCCATTGCAGGAGAAGGCCTCCGACCAGTTTAACATCGCCGGCGGTTGGGGCTCGGGAACATTCGTAGGCTCGATAGGTGTTACGCTCAACAACCTCTCGATGCGCAACTTCTTCAAGAAGGGTGCATGGCGCCCCTACCCCTCAGGACAGAACCAGCGCCTCTCGATATCGGGACAGACAAATGGTACATACTACAAGGCATTGTCGCTCAGCTTCACCGACCCGTGGCTTGGTGGCAAGCGCCCCAACTCATTCACCCTGTCGGGATATATCTCGGAGCAGAACGATGCCTACTATGTATGGCAAAATGCTTCGATGTACTATCGTTCAATGGGTCTATTCTTGGGTCTCGGCAAGCGCCTACAGTGGCCCGATCCCTACTTCACGTTCTACGGCGAGTTAGGCTACCAGCGCTATGGTCTGCGAGGCTGGCAGTCGTTCATCCTAAGCGATGGTAACGCCAACACACTATCGTTGAAGCTCGTATTGCAGCGCTCATCGGTCGATGCCCCCTTCTTCTCACGCTCGGGCTCGGAATTTACGCTCTCGGTGCAGGCAACACCCCCCTTCTCGGCATGGGATGGCAAGGATTACGCTGCACTCAGCGCCCAGAACACCACGGAGGCCAAGCAGGAGATGTATCGCTGGATAGAGTTCCACAAGTGGTTGCTGAAGGGCCGTTGGTACTTCCCGCTTACGAACAACCAAAACCTCGTCCTCATGCTCGGTGCCGAGATGGGTTACTTGGGTAACTACAACAAGCATAAAGTATCGCCCTTCGAGCGCTTCGAGATTGGTGGCGACGGTATGACGGGTTACAACATCTATGGTGTCGACATCATCGCCCTACGCGGTTATGAGGATGGTGCCCTCGACCCCTCGAACTACTACTCTGTGGCATATAACAAATATACAATGGAGTTGCGCTACCCTATCATCCTCAAACCTAACTCGTCGATATATGTGCTCGGCTTCCTTGAGGGTGGTAACGGCTTCAACTCATGGAAGGAGTTTTCACCGTTTAAGATTAAGCGCTCGGCAGGTGTCGGCGTGCGCCTCTACCTCCCCGTTGTCGGCATGCTCGGTATAGATTGGGGTTACGGCTTCGATGCCCCCTACGGCTCGACAAAGCGTAGCGGCTCGCAGTTCCACTTCGTCATGGGTCAGCAATTTTAACCCTTAGTGACAAAAATCGTATCCGATGGCAATATATTTGAGGTGTGGGCATTATATATAATAATAGGAGGTAAACAACATTAATACTAAACGCAATATGAAAAGAGCAATTTTAGCAATCGTCGCGATGGTTATGACTGCGGGTATGGCCACGGCACAAAACTATATGGTTGTGGATAGCGAAAAGGTGTTCAAATCTATCGACGCCTATAATAACGCCTTGGAGCAGATAGAGGCACTCTCGGCCGAATACCAGAAGCAGGTGGATGCCAAGTTCGAGGAGGTGGAGACACTATACAACAACTACATGATGCAGCGTGCCGCGCTCTCAAGCGCCCTACGCCAGCAGCAGGAGCAGACAATCCTTCAAAAGGAGGCCGAGGCCACGAAATTTCAGGAGTCGTTGTTTGGTACCGATGGTGCACTTATGAAGAGGCGTATAGAGCTTATCCAGCCGATACAAAAGAGGGTGTTCGATGCCATTGAGGGCTTCTCGAAGCAGTATGGCTACGACCTTGTCATCGACATCTCGGCAAACCCCACGGTGCTATACTACTCGGAGAAGGTTAACTTCACGGAGCGCATCATCGAGACACTGAAATAGATATAATAACACTAATATAAGAGTATCAATGAAGAATTTTTTGAAACTGACCCTTGCCGTTGTTCTCATGCTTAGCACGACGACGGTATTCGCACAGAAGTTTGGCCGCGTAGACCTTGCTGCCATCGTTACCAACATGCCCGAGTTTAAGGAGGCACAAACAAACCTTGAGGCTTACGGCAAAGACCTTCAGGACCAACTTGAGCAGATTCAGGTTGAGTTTAACACGAAGTATACCGAATATGAGAAGAACGTAGGCACATATACGGATGCTGTACGCCAGCTTAAAGAGGCTGAGCTTCAGCAGCTCCAGCAGCGTTTCACCGACTTCCAGCAGATTGCACAGCAGGATATGCAGAAGAAGGAGGCCGATGTCATGAACCCCATCTACGACAAGGCTAACGAGGCTGTTAAGAAGGTTGCCTCGGAGGGTGGCTACCTTGCCATTTTCAGCACTACGTCAGACCAGCCTGCCGCTGCCGGTCTTGCCTACTACGATGCTACGGCTCTCACCGACATCACTGCCGCAGTTAAGGCAGAACTCGGCATTGTGGAGTAAATAGATTCAACATAGCACAAGAGGATGGCTAATTTTTTTAGTCATCCTCTTGTGCTATGATTCAAAAAATAGCTTAATGTTATGAAGAGAGTTGAACGTATGGTTATTATCGGTGCTACATCGGGCATCGGGCGCGAAGTGGCAGAACAACTTGCAGCTCAGGGCGTGCGCCTCGGCTTAGCCGGTAGGCGCATAGAGCTCCTTAGGGAACTGCAAGAGCGTTATGGCCATGAGCGCATATCCATAGCGCAGATGGATGTCACCGACCCTTCTGCCACGGAGGCCTTGGACAACCTTCTGGACGAGGTGGGTGCTCCCGACGTATTGCTCTTCGCCTCGGGCGTGGGAAAGCAGAATCCCGAGCTCGAAGAGGAGCGCGAGATAAACACCGTGAACACCAACTGCGGGGGTATGGTGCGCATAGTAGACCATTTCATAAACTACGTTAAGCGCACGACAGAATACAACAAAGGGCACAAGGCACATATCGCTGTCATCACCTCCGTAGCCGGGACAATGGGCATGGGACAAGCACCGGCATACTCCGCATCGAAGAGCATGCAGAGTGCCTATATCGTCGCCCTCGCACAACATGTGAGGATGCAACGCATACCGGCAACATTCACCGACATACGCCCGGGATTTGTGGCCACAGAGCTCCTCAACCCCGCCAAACACTACCCTATGCTTATGACCAAAGCCGAGGCGGCACACCACATCATTCGTGGCATAGAGCGACGAAAGCGCATCGTCATCTTCGACTGGCGCTTTAGATGTATCGTAGCCCTATGGCGCCTCATACCGCGTTGGTTGTGGGAGCGTATTACGATAGTCAAGAATTAGGCTCGTTATTCCCTCACGTAGTGAGGCATATCCTCGGGTATCTCCAACGAGAACTCAACGAGGCCTGCAACCTCGTCGCCTTCGTACCACGGTGTCTGGTATATAAGCTTCTTAAGGCCACGCTTAGAGATAGTATAGGCGTTGTTCGCACCCTCGTTCATAAGGCGGGCGATAATCTCGCGCGAGCGCTGTGAGTGGCAGGGTATCATAGACTTACCACGCACGTCGCCATTGACCTCCACCGAGCGTTTATTCTGATATAACACCACGCCATCAAGGTCACAGACCGTGATAGCACATGTCTTGAGCGTATCGCTCCACGGGGTACGTATATTTTCGAAGTTCATAATGGTTTGGGGTTTTAGTCTCTTTATCGTTAGTTTAATCTATAGACATTCTTTACACCCTTGATACGGCGCAGCGAGTGGAGTAACATATCCGTAACGCCACTGCTGGGCACCTCGACGGTGAGCTGTGCCGTAGCTGTGCCATCACCCTTGGGCGTGTAGTTGATACCTCGAACAGAGAGTTTCAACTCCTTGCTCGCCACATCCATGATGGTTGTTGCCAAGCCCGGGATGTCGGCCGAGGTGATGGCCACGGTGATGCGGAAGGCTCCCGAGGCCCCCTCCCTCCAGCGCGCCTCCATAACGCGATAGGGATAGCGCTCGCGCATGCGGCGAGCATTAGGGCAGTCGGTACGATGGATGGTAATACCCGAGCTTATGGTGACAAATCCGAATATATCGTCACCCTTAATGGGGTTACAGCAACGCCCAAGCTTATACTCTATGTTGTTTATCTTCTCATCGATAACAAGGGCATCAGTGTTTTGTGGAGCCTGCTCCTCACGCTCCTCACGAAGCTTCAGCTTACGCTCCTCCACCTCCGCAGCGGCCTGACGGCGCTCCTCGTCGGCCTTGCCCGAGAGCCAATGTTGAAGTATATCCTTGATGTCGAACATATCGACCTTCTGGTCAGCAATATGGACATATAGTTCGTTGCCACTACGTATCTTGAAGTGTTTACACAGGTAGGCAACAGCCTCATCTATAGCGACATCCATCTTCCAATTCTTCAGCTTACGCTCCAACTCCTCACGGCCGAGGCGAGCATTCTTCATACGCTCCTCGCGCAAGTAGGCACGTATGCGCGAGCGTGCCTTCTGCGTTACGCATATCGTCAGCCAGTCGGCCTTGGGGGTCTGATCCTTGCGTGTGAGCACCTCGCAGATGTCGCCATTCTTAAGCTGCTCCTTGATGGGAACAACGCGGTTGCCCACCTTACCACCAACGCATATCGACCCCAACGAGGTGTGTATGTCGAAGGCGAAGTCCAACACCGTAGCGCCCTCGGGGAGCTTACGTATGTCACCCGAGGGTGTGAAGACGAATATCTCACCCGTGGCGGGCTTTGACTCGAAACGGCGAGCGATAGACTCCGACGTGGTATCCTCCAAAAGTTCTCGTAGGCGTCCCAGCCACTCCTCAGCACCCATGCCTCCCTGCTTAACGCCCTTATAGCGCCAGTGTGCTGCGATACCGCGCTCGGCGACCTCGTCCATACGCTCGGTGCGTATCTGCACCTCCACCCATCGGCCATCGCGCGTAACCACCGTCGTGTGCAACGACTCGTAGCCGTTGGACTTAGGAATAGATATCCAGTCGCGCATACGGTCGGGGTTGGGCGTATAGAGATCTGTGACATGTGAGAATACCGTCCAGCAGAGGCGCTTCTCCATCTCGCGCGGGCAGTCGATGATGATGCGCAGGGCGAAGATGTCGTATACTCCCTTGAAGCCTACCTTCTGCTTGCGCATCTTCTGGAAGATGGAGAAGACGGACTTCGTGCGGCTCTTTATATGGTACTTAATACCATCCTTATCCAAGAGTTCGCGCACGGGCTCCAAGAAACGCTCGATGAAGGCCATACGCTCCGCCTCGCTCTCCTTGAGCTCCTCGACAATATGGCGATACTCCTCGGGCTCAAGGTACTTCAACGACAAGTCCTCCAACTCGCTCTTTATGTTGTACAGGCCGAGTTTATGGGCTATCTGAGCATATAGATTGAGGCTCTCCCAGCTCTTGGTACGTCGTTTCTTCTCGGGAAAGATGTCGAGCGAGCGCATAACCTCAAGACGGTCTGCAAGTTTGATGAGTATCACGCGCGGGTCCTCGGAGTACGACACTATCATATCGCGAAAGTCCGAAGCCTGCTCTTTAGACACTTTGAGTCTTATGTCCGAAATCTTGCACAACGCCAGCACAATGCCGAGAACCTCCTCGCCATAGGCATTGCGTATGTGCGCGGTGAGGGCTTCGAGATTATCACTCCGTTGCTGCATGGCGATACGCACGACATCGTGAACGATGGCCGCAATCGTGGAGTTACGACCAAGGCCCACCTCCTCAACAACGATGCGTGCCACAGCCACACCATGGTCGAGCATCGGAGTGTTGTCGTAGCGCACATGCTCCTGCAGGTGCTCTCGGGCAAAACACAACGCATCATCGACCATCTTTGCCGTCTTCTCGGAGAACTGTGCGGCAACGACACCTCTAAACTCTCTATATCTATCTAACACGTTATCAATCATTGTATTATCTATCACTTTTGCGTACTATTACAAGGTCATCGCCACCAACGGCATATAGGCTGCGCTCCTCCACGGTGAGCATCTCGGCAAAGGCCACGCGCTCAACGTCGAAGCCCGCCTCGCGCAGTCTATCGTCGTAGTCGCGGCCATAGATGCGGCGATGGTCGTACTGCCCAAAGATGCGTGTGCGCTCCGCAGGGTCGGTAATCGTGTCATCCTCGAAGGTCGTGGCACGCCCCCTATCCTCGGGTACAACCATTATGCCCCATCCTCCCGGGCGCATGATGCGGAACAACTCGCACATAGCACGGCGGTCATCCTCGACATGCTCGAAGAGGTGGTTGCATATTACCACATCGACAGAACGCTCCGCCAAGGGTATATGTTGTACGTCGAAGTGCATATCGGCCAAAGGTGACTCCAAATCTGCCGTAACATAGTTATCCGTGCCTCGATATAGGCGCTTAAAGTGGCGCATAAGCGACACCTCGGGGGCTATATGCAGTAGTTGCGGGCGACTATCGAAAAGGTCGGTATGGCGCTCTATCCATAGCCATATCATGCGGTGGCGCTCAAGGGACAAGCATCGTGGACATAGGGCATCCTCGCGCGAAGTGACATAGCCGTAGGGCATGAACCGCCGCCTGCGGCAACCACATATAGGACACCGTCGGCCACGACCTATGTAGAAGATACCCACAATAGGGACTGCCCAGCCGGCGATACGTTGCAACCAGCGGCGCGGAACATGATTCAATATCCAGCGGATAAAACCCTTCATAGCCCTACGCCTCGGGGTTTATAAGTCGCTCGACCTCCTCCTCGGCCGTAAGGAGCATCTTCCTGCACTCTGCGATAAGCTCCGAGGCGCGGCCAACAGCCGACGATAGCTCATCAACACCAAGCTCACCGGAGCGTAAGCGTGCCAAGATTGTTTCTACCTCGGCCATAGCCTCCGTGTATGTCAACTTCTTCTTTGCCATATTGTTATACTCTAATTTTTTCGTTTTTGCGTAACAACTCCTTCGATTGTTCCCTCCGCGACCTCTATGCTGAGGCTATCACCCTTAGCTACGGCATCCATATTTACCCTCCTGCCATCCGCACCACGCACTATAGCAAAGCCGAGGCGCAGAATCTTCTTCGGCGAGGAGCTCTCCACGATACTTTCGACAGCTGCAAGGCGCTCGTCGGCACGTCGTATCATACTTCGAGCCTCATCGTGGATGCGCTGCTCGGCATTGTCGAGGCCGAGGCGCCAGCCGTTGAGCATCACTGCCGAGGAGCGTGCAAGCTCCGAGGTGCTACGCTCAAGGCGCAAGCGCTCACTACCGATACGGGCAACAACACTATCACGTAGTTGCTGTGCAAGGCTCTCGATGGTAGAAATTTCTGCATCGGCGAGCTCCACAAGGAGTGTAGCTACGGCCGTAGGTGTCTTACACATAGTATGGGCTACCATATCTGCTACCGATACATCCTTGTCGTGACCTATGCCCGTAACGATGGGCAACGGGAATTGAGCCACATGTGAGGCTATGCGGTAGGAGTCGAAAAGTGCGAGGTCGCTTGTGGAACCACCGCCACGGATGATTGCCACTACATCAAACTCCTCCTCGTGCGCAGCGACATAATCAAGCGCAGCGATGATGCTCACCTCGGCCGTATCACCCTGCATAAGGCTCTCCACGAGGGTGACGGCAAAGCGATAGGGAGTACGGCGTAGTTCGTTCATAAAGTCCTGATAGCCCGCAGCCGTGCGACTCGATATTACAGCTATGCGCAGTGCTGGGCGAGGGAGGCGCAACTCGTGGTTCATATCCCACACGCCATCATCGTGAAGCTGCGCTATCGTCTGACGACGACGACGTTCAACCTCACCAAGCGTATAACTCGGGTCGATGTCCACAATCTGCAACGAGAAACCATAGACCTCGTGATAGGTGACAACGACACGTACAAGGATGCCTATTCCTGCCGCAAGCGTAGCACCCGTGGCTGCAGCAAACTTGGCAGCTATGGTCGTATATGCCGAGCGCCATATCATGGCACGCGCCTCGGCACGTGGCGCTCCATCGTTTGTCCCCTTCTCCACAAGGTTGAGGTAGCAATGTCCCGAGCGATTGAGCTTAAGCTCCGACACCTCGGCACTTATCCACAGTGGGGCGACAAAGCGACTCTCAAGCGTGGCACGCACCATACGCTGGAGGTCGAGGAGCGTGATGCTCTCGGCAGGGGTTGCAGCTATATCACAGCGTGTGTCAAACATCTTTATTGTAGTATTACAGCGTGTTCCGCGGGCAGCCTCTTACCCTCCGGCAGAAGCAGGTTAACAAGCACGACACTCTCAACCGCCTTACCATCGCGCATGGCGGGCTCCCAACGTGGCGATGACTCTATGGCCGTAGTAACGCGCCTCAAAAATGAACGCGATGTCGATTGCAGCACCTCCGAGATGGTTGCCCTACCCTCCGTATCGATTGTCAGACGTAGCGACACACGTGCCGCCGGCATTTTATCCTCCCATTTGACATTATCGGCAAGGAAAGAGGTGTAGTTGTCGTAACCGTCGACATCGAAGCGTGCCGGAGTGTCGTAGACAAGGCGTATGAGGATGACACCCTCGGATGCACCCTCGCCCCACTCGGCGATGGTCGTCTCGTTGGCCGGAAGGATGTCGATGCTCTCGACATCCTCCTGCGGAATATGTTTAATGTCATCAACGACCCTGCCATTGACCACGTACAACGGCTCGCGAGCACTAAGCGTGGAAATACACATGAGGGCGATGATGGAGAGTAACGCGCGACGCATAGTTATAGTTTGAATTTGTACGAAATGCCAAACGTATGGCGAAACTCATTCTCCTCGACATAACCCTTCAGGCTACCCTTATTTCCCTTATAGTCGATATCGTAGCCACGGTCGTAGTCGAAGTAGTAGTAGAAATCGAGGCGATGGTAACGCGAGATACGCAGCTTAGCACCTACACCGAGGCGATAGCGGGCGATATAGTTGTCGATGCGAAGCTCGGCGCTCTTGTAGTTATCCACAACCTTCGGGGCATTGAGCGTATTATGCAACTCGAACAACATGTAGGGGCTCCAGCGCGAGTGACGTATGCTATATTCGGCCATCAGGCGCGAGCGAAGCATAAGCTCGGGGTTCATCTTCTCGTAGCGATTGACAGAGTCGGTGCGGAAGGTTGTCTGCAGGCGCTCCCTGAGCGACAGCTGCACGCGACCCACCTTTACCTTTCCGCGCATATCCACATTTACACGGTGGCGAGGCTTATCCCACGCCTTGACGTCGTACTCATAGCCATTGATGAGCACATAGTCAGCACCGATGTCGAAATATTTGTTGACCTCATAGCGGGCACCCACACTTGACTGTATGCGGTCTACCGAAGCGAGGTCGTTATTGAGGCGTAGCTGCACGGCGGCCTCCAACGTGAGGTCGTCGACAACCTCCCACTCAAAAGCTCCCTCAACACGACCTCGAAAGTCATTCGTAGTGCTCCGCACAGGGATAAACTCCTCCTGTGCCAGAGCAACAAGTGCTATGCTCAAAAATGCTGTTATAAGAACTATCTTTCTCATAAGGATGACAGCTACTGGTTAAATGCGTTCTTCTCGTTAATCTTCAACGTGCCGTCCATAGGTGGCACCTCGCCCCTCATAGGTGTGTAGTAGACCTTAAGGAAGGCTACATCGCGCAGAAAGTCCACATTGCCCACATCGACCCTTAAGACCTTATGTCCAAGGCGCATCTCGAGGTCGGAAATAAGCTCCCCACGGCGCTCAGGGCGTATAAGGTCGATGCGCTCGTAGCATACGAGCTTCGAGGCCTCACGTCGGCGCATGACGACATACTCCATAATGTAGAGTATAACCAAAATAAGGCCATTGGCCAACGCCAACTCGGCATACGACACCATGAGGTTGATGCCGTTAATAACCGCCACAGCGATAGAGAGGAAGAGGTACGTCATCTCACGAATGGGAACCATCTCCGTGCGGTAGCGCATGATACCAAATATCATAAACAAGCCGAGGCCTATGCTAACATCGATGCCCACACTCTTCATGAAGAACAGGAGCATGAAGACCGCCGCCGAGAAGAGCATGAACGTAACCGAGAAGTCCTTGCGGTGGCTCTTGGGGTAGTAGAAGAGCCAAACAATGGCGCTGCACACAAGGATATTTATCAAGAATTGCACTCCAAGTTGCATAACCGACATAGTGTCACACAGCGGTATGCCGAGGAACGTAGCGCCCATGTCGGCATCAGCACCCGAGAGGGCTGCTATCTCAGCATCAAAGAGGTCGGGATCGAGAGCCTCGTTATCGAAACGTATCATAAGTTGTGGTTTTGTATGTTCGTAATAATCGTGAGGCCGCCAAGCCTCTTCTCAATGTCGCGCAACTTCGCCTTAAAGCGGTTATGTTTGATGCCCGCAACGGTGAGCGTTGTCGCAAGGCAATACTTACTAACCTTCAGAGGCATGATGCGCATATCGCGTAACAACTCCTTCATCACCGAGCGCACATGTCCATCCTGCTTAAGCTCCAAGATTGCCATACCCTCTATCGCTGCGGTAGTTCCACTGCGCACATCGGTGTAACGCAGGTCGAGGTCTATAGTTATACGCTCCGTGAGCATGGCATTGACCAACGTGATGCGCTGAAAGTGCGTAGCTATAGCAGGGCTTATCTCCCGAGCACTATAGGCACTGCGTGGCGTGAAGAAGTCGAGAGCCGCAGCATCCTTGGCAAAGGCCTCAAAGTGTGAGCGAGCAATCTCCACGCGCTGCTTACGTGTGCGGCCACGGTTGGTCTTATCCTTTATCTCGAGAAACGTAACGCCCGAAGCCTCGTATGTACGTGTGCGCACTTTCTGTCGCGTGAGGACTCTGTTGTGGTGCATGAGGTACATGCTCCGCTCCGCCGTGTCGTAGTAAAGAGTGTCGTAGCCCACAGCTCGCCTGCCGTCAATATGTTGCACGCGGTAGCCTGCCATGGCACTACGCTCCAAGAGTTCAAAAACCTCATCGCAGCCGAGGACATACTTCGTGTCGATACGGTTCATGAGCTTCACGCTGCGCATCTCCGCAAGCGTGATGGGCTGCATGCGACTCCATAGCTCAAGGTCGTTAAGTGCGGTGTATCTCTCGGCAATATGCATCACTTACTCGTAGATATACTCAAACTGTCGGTAGGAGTTGAGCGTACCATTAGCGTTATAGTTCAAACGGCGAGTACACACCCCCTCATCGTCGTACTCGAACTTGCGCACCTTGTCAATCTTGTTGCGCTCGTTATATACAACCTCCTTGATAAGCAACCCCTTGTCGTTGTAGGTATACTCCGAGCGCCACGCCTGATGACGGCCGAAGTCGCTATACTCAATCTCCTCGACGAGCTGCCCTAAGGCGTTATACACCTCAACATGGTCTATCCACTTATTGCGCCCATCGGGTGTCGTCTTCCACTCCTTGACCGTAAGTCGCTTGCCGTGGCTGCGCGCCAGCTCACCACGTCCGGGCTCCGAGGCGTAGGCCACAACACTCATAACAAGAGTGACAAAGGTTATGATTACTGAAGGTATCTTCATCGCACTATGGTTAAAAAACGACCGGAACACCATGACGGGTCCGGTCGATATAGTGATGACTATAATTTGTGCCGTCCCCGACTACAACTCGCTCTCTTTCAAACGCTCGGCGTTCTCCGCAACGATGAGCTGATCGATGACATCCTGAATGTCGCCATCCATAAATGCCGAGAGGTTATAGATGGTGTAGTTGATACGGTGGTCGGTGATACGTCCCTGAGGATAGTTGTAGGTACGAATCTTTGCCGAGCGGTCTCCCGTAGACACCATCGTCTTACGCTTCGAGGCTATCTCGTCGAGGTACTTCGAGTACTCGAGGTTGAAGACACGTGTACGCAACTCCTCAAAAGCCTTGTCGAAGTTCTTCAGCTGCGACTTCTGATCCTGACACTGCACGACGATGCCCGTGGGGATGTGCGTAAGACGTATAGCCGAGTAGGTGGTGTTCACCGACTGACCTCCGGGGCCCGAAGCACAGAATATATCCTTGCGAATGTCGTTCATCGAAATCTCGATATCGAACTCCTCGGCCTCGGGAAGCACAGCGACAGAGGCTGCCGAGGTGTGTACACGACCCTGTGTCTCGGTCTGAGGCACACGCTGCACACGGTGCACACCCGACTCGTACTTCAACGTGCCGTAGACACTCTGTCCCGAAACCTTCATCACAACCTCCTTGAAGCCTCCGGCAGCACCCTCCGACGACGATGTAATCTCGTAGCGCCAACCCTTAGACTCGATATACTTGGTGTACATACGCAAGAGGTCACCGGCGAAGATTGCAGCCTCATCACCTCCCGTACCACCACGAATCTCGACGATGGCATTCTTATCATCCTGCGGATCCTTGGGTATGAGCAACAACTTAATCTCCTCCTCCATCTTCTCGATGGCGGGCTCTAAGGTTGCCACCTCCTCACGCGCTATCTCGCGGAACTCCTCGTCCTTCTCGTTTGCCAAAATATCCTTAGCCTCAGCAAGATTGGCTAATGCCGTGCGGAAGCGATCCGACGTCTCGACGATAGGCTCCAACTCCTTGTACTCCTTCGTGAGCTGCACAAACTGCTTAACGTCGGCAATAACCTCGGGGTCGGTGAGCTTTTGGCCTATCTCCTCGTATTTGAGCTTAAGGCCGTCAAGTCGGATAAGTATCGAATTATCTGCCATATTTCCAATTAATTAATTTTCCGCGCAAATATAACGAAAATTTTTCATTCTCCGTGTAGCTTTTTCCATAAAAACAGCAACACTCCGCGAGATTGCCCTCGAACACAAGACATGGCGATGCCGACAGCATCCGAGCAAAAAAGAAAAATTAATCAATCCACGCAATGTCTTGAGGGTTAAATTGTTTGATATTTTTCTAGAATTTGTAGTAAAAATTTTTAACAAAAAGACTTGACAACGCCTTTTTGAGGTTGTATATTTGTACCGTCAAACGCCACTTATCGGACAGTTGACCAAAAGCCATTATCAACATTTAAGACACAGCTAAAAACAAGTTATTAACATCGTTATATTATTGTAGATTAGGTTATTTATGTTTATAATTAACAGTTATCAACTTTATATTAATGAATTATTAACAGCCTGTGGAATGTAAATAAGGCTCCGGTTTTATCGCCGATAATTGCACTTGACCAACAAAAAACACAACATCTTAAATAATTTAACAAATGAAGTTCGTAAAAATTCCCGAAAATGGAGCATCATGGGATGTGGCACTATGTTACACCATAGCTACAGAGCAGAACCAACCAAGCGATGTTTGCGTGGAGGTGGTAGATGCCATAAGTGGGGAGATTTTAGGCACGCGACGTCTTTATGGCATCATCCAAGCCGAGATTGACATAGCCCCATACGTGCGAAATGCCGTAGGTGCAGCGACACCCTCGTCTGCCAAAATCGCGCTATCGCCCTCGGCACGATGCATCGTAGTGCGAGCCGAAGGGGTAGACTCTCCGGAGCGAGTATTCTACCGAGCGCCATTGGATTGCAGCACGCCACACATGCTATCCGACACAAATCAACCCGCGGTGGTGGAGCGCGGTGATGTTATTCGTCTTACGGCATTTGCGCAGAGGGAGGTGCGCGTATCGGCTTCCGACAGGCGAGTTACGGCTATCGAAAACTTCTCGGCGATAAACAGCCGAGGCATGCCCGTAGAGATAGCCATATCTACCTCATCGTTTGCGGGTGATAATGTGCCGATAAGGGTTAAGGTCGTGTGCGACCGTGCGCAGACGTACATCTTTGATTATACGGTCGTTGAGCCCACAAGCACGAGCTACCGCATAGCATGGTACAACCCCAAAGGCGGCATCGAATGTTACACATTTCCGCGCTCAGCACGTAAGAGCTTCGAGGCAGAGCTGATGACGGAGATTAGGGGGCGTGCTCCGCGACTAAGGGGTGTAGTGGCGCGGTATCGCTTGGTGTCGGCATTTGAGAAGCGCGAGGAGATGGAGCGCATAGCGATGGTCATAGTATCGCCCGAGGTATTCGAGTGTCGCGGTGAAGAGTGCAACAAACTGAAGCTTGCCGACCGCAAGATAACATTTGATGACCATGGAGAAATGCGCCGTATGGAGTTAATTGTTGAAAAAGAGTGGAGAGGAGGCTTATGATGGTATTTAAGATTGATGGCATAGTGTGCCCTTTGGCCGACGACGTGCAACTGCCAATGTACAATGCCAAGAGGCTACGTAGCGTAGAGTCGTGGCGCGAGGGCGACACGATGAGAGTGAGGGTTAGCTCCACGACAGAGGTGGACAGGCTCTTTGGCTTTGCTCTCGACCTCCATAGGGCGAGCGACTTTAACGACAGCTACCACCATGCCGAGCTTATTGTCGATGGCGTTGTGCTCTTCGATGGGCGTGTAATACTTCTCGGCACGGAAAACACAGCAAAGGGTGAGAACTACGAGGTGGAGGTACGCTCCGGAGGTGACAAGTGGGCAGAGAGAGCCGCCAGAACACGCCTTAACAAGAGCAGCATAACGTGCGACCGACGAATGGACATGGAGAGTGTTCAGCAGTCGTGGAGCGACGATGGGGCTGTGCGCATGCTGCCGATACGTCGCGACAGCTATCCTGAGCCGGCAGCAACAGGGCTCTATGTATCGCAGCAGATGCTCCTTCCGCAGGACTACCACCCCTTTATATCGCTACACGAGGTTCTGAGGAGTATCATGCGCGATAGCGGCTATACGCTACGCAGCGACTTCCTCGATACGGAGTTTGCCAAGCGACTGATGATAAGTGGTGCGTATCATCGTTTGAATGTTGCTGCAGCATACTCACAGATGGGCTTCAAGGCTATGCGCTCTGCATCGACGACGGCAACAGCAGGGGTTTTGGGCCGCGTGGATCTGCGTAATCCCGCAATGGCGGCATCGACAGGGGCGTTAGTCGACACGGTAAACCCCAACGTCGAGGATGAGGATGGCGCGCCTCTGGGCGAGGCCTACTCCCGAGGAGGATGCTTCCGCTTCGAGCTCGGAGAGCCGGTATTTGTCCCCAAGCGCGAGATAAAGGTAGCCTTCGACATACATCTGCGCTATAAGACCGACTACCGCATCCTGTCGTCCAAGCGCCTTAAGGGCTTCGACCGCGTATACGTGGGCAACAATTGCTATGTCGATATGGTGTTGCAAAATCCGTTTAAGGATATGCGCAACAGTATAGTTGGGGGCGTGCAGTATAAGCTCTTCATCTTCGACTTCGACCCCGATGTAAAGTACTATCTCTCAGGTGTCGGCGAGGTCTCCGAGGCGATATCGACCATAACCTTCGATGCGGAGTATAGCGGCACGCCCAAGCTATACTACAAACTCTCCGACGATGCCTTATACGTTCCCTATTTGAACGACTGGGCGCTCTACGAGGGGTATGTAGCTGAGCGTGGTCAACGTACCGTGGAGCTGACGATACGCACACCCTTCGAGGTGTGTACGCCGACATCACCGCGACGTTTCAACGACCTCGCTATCGAGGGTGCCGAGGTAGGACAGAGCATAACACTCCTTTCGCGATGCAGCATAACACCCGTTTTCGGTGGCGCTGCAGGGTATGGCGAGGAGCTCACATTCGAGGATGTCGCCAACCACGACATATCGCAGGCTGCGCTCATGGAGGCCGTAGCACAGATGTTCAACCTCTGCATCTACTCCCACAAGCCTTCGCACACGCTCTACATCGAGCCCTACGACACATTCTTCAATGGCGACGTGTGCGACTGGCGCGAGCGACAGACAGGGGAGAGCCTCGCCTACGACGAGTGCGCCACGGAGAGCTTCGAGTGCACGAAGTTGGGATATCAACCCTCCGATGGAGCCGCAGCACGCATGAGCGAGGGCAAAGAGTTGGGCATGTGGAGCTTTGTGAACAACAGCTATGCCGCAAAGCACGCCACCGACACACGTCGCAACCCCCTCTTCATGCCTACGGCATCGTTCAGTGGAGCGCTCTCGATGGCCCCCTCAGCCGAGGTGCTTACGGTTGGAGATAGGGATGCGGTGGGCGACGACGACTACATAGCACCCCGCATAGTCCTCTACTTCGGCATGCAGAGTCTACCCTCAGAGGAACGATGGCCCGCAGGTGAAGGAGATAGTTATCCGATGGCCTCCTTCCACTCTCCAACACATGGCCAAACGCTATGCTACGACGACCGCGACGGCTGCGAGGGTCTGCACCGATACTTCGATAGCGAGCTACGCCAAGGGGCTACACGCCAGTGGCTTACGACGAAGGTCACGCTCCACCCCGAGGAGTATATCACGCTCTTCGACCCTACGAACGAGGGCGCAACGATACGCTCACGCTTTAGGCTGCGTATTGGCAACGACAGCTCGCTATTCAGGCTCGACGAGATAGTCGATTACGATGTCGAAAGCCACATCGCGACATGTCGCTTCCAGCGCCTGTTGGAGGATTAAGCTAAATAGAATAACAAACATTTTTTACGTATGACAACATCACATTGGCAGGGGCACAAAACGCCCGCGCCTCGCCCTTCGCGTCGATATGAACGCCTCATTGGACAACTGCTCGAATACGATATGCTCGATATGCGAAGGTACGAGCAACAAGCCTTGCACCGCATGGTTAATAGGCTCACGAAGCTTTGCCATGGCCGCTGCCGTGCGATGTATGTCACCGCTGAACGCTTCAACTGCTCCTACGAGAAGGTACGTAAGGCGGTATACATCGTGGATAAACAGACTAAAAACAAAGAGATGAACCGAACTATCAAGATTAAGAACGAGGTGGACCACACCACCATTGACATCGAGGGAACTATCGGCCTCAGCGAGACGTGGCAGTTCGACAACCCCGAGAGTCGCGTTGCTACCTATGAACGCTTCCGCGAGTGTGTGTCGGAGATTGCCGACATTCGCAACACGCACATACGAGTGAACATTCGCTCCACGGGGGGCGATGTCAACGATGCCATCCTCATATACGAGGCGCTACGTGCCACCGGAGCACACATAACCACATGTTGTTATGGCTACACTGCCTCGGCAGCAACCATCGTAGCACAGGCCGCAAGCGAGGGATGTAGGCTCATAGCACCATCGTCGCTATATCTCATCCACAACTCGCTATGCGCAACGGAGGGTAATGCCGAGGAACTTCAGGCGGAGGTTGAGATGCTTAGACAGACAGACCGTCGCATCGCCGAGATATACGCATCGCGCTCCGGCCGTGAGGTGGAGACCATCGAGGCGCTGATGTCCGAAAATGGGGGTCGAGGAAGATGGCTCTCACCGACCGAAAGTGTCGAGGCAGGACTTGTCGACAAAATCGAGGGCGATGTGACAACCGATGAGCACGAGCAGAGCATTGCTGAACGCACCAAGCATGGCGTAAAGGCTCTTCTTAAGGCCATAGGGGTAGGTACGGGTGATAAGACACCTGCTGCGGAGGATGACATCAACTACATCTCGCGCCAAACGACATGCGACATTGCCCCACAACCTAAGAGCGAGGATGTAGCCATCGATTTCGAGGAGCACCAGCGTGCCGTGAAGCCTTCGACGGTCAAGGCTGTGGAGGACCCCGATCCCGTAGACTTTACGGCCAATCCACGCGCCAAGGCTTACGACAGCGATGCCCGCAGGATGAAGATGCGATAGGAGCATCGCAAAAGATGAGAACACAACCTAAAAACAGGCCTCAAAAGCCTGATAACAAATCATTTATTAACATCTAAATTTAACTATTATGGGACTTATTGAAAATCCTAAGACCTACACAGGTCGCGACCTCGAGACAATCTTTTTCCGCCCTATGTTTTCGGGCGCCAGCGCCGAAGAGCTCGGCATTCGCGTACTCTACAACATGCCCGTGCCAACCACAATCCAGCTATGGAGCCCGCGATCGAACATCCTCCAGAAGTATAGCTCAGGATGGACCGGTGGCAGCGCATCGGAGCGCATGCAGAAGACTATCGAGATGAGCAAGGTTAAGGCAGAGGTTGCCTTCTCGGCTCAGAACTACTTTCAGCAGGTATACGAGCTTATCGTAGGTCGTGCCGACGTGAGCCTCGACGACCTAACAGGCACCGAGCTTGAGCAGGCCGAAACAGAGATGTTCCGTAAGGCTATCGCCGAGAATCTTCGCGTGCTGATGTGGATGGGCGACAAGCAGGCCCCCGTATACTCCAACATCGATGGCTTCCTTACGCTTGCCTACCGCTACTACGACGAGACGGAGTTCCCGTGTGTCGATTTCTCGGAGACAACACTCTCGAGTAGCACCATCCTCGGCATATTCCGCGATATGTGGGATGCCGCCTCGCCCGAACTTAAGGCGCTCAAGCCTGAGGGACACTTGGCCTTCTACGTGACATCGGATATATGCAACGCCTACGAGGAGTACCTCGATAGCTGCGGTAGCGATGGCGCATATACCGATCTTGTGTCGGGACGTCGCGAACTCTCGTACCACGGTATAAAGATTGTAGACATGGGCATCTCGCACCACATGCCCCTACACTGCAATGGGTCATCGACACACTGCATCCTCACCGACAGCCGCAACCTCGCCTTGGCGGTGAACACGGCCGATATGCCCGGCTCGGAGGTCCGCATGTGGTACAACCCCGACGAGATGGAGAATCGCCAGCGTGCTACGTTCCTCGTTGGCGCAGAGATTCTTGACGAGAACTTATTGGTTCTCTCTACGTTCTAACACAGGCCGTTACACCCTTAAAACTATCAGCTATGTCTAAAGTATCAACACGTGTGGTTGCCACACAGAACCGCTCGGAGCCCCTTTTGGGCTCCGGTGCGGGTGGTGCTACGGCCACAAACAAGGTATGGCGATGGGGCGGCGACAACATGCTGCCGTATGCCCTCTCGCTCTTGGCACGCCGCTCGGTAGCACATCGCCGCATCATCAACGACAAGGCGGACTATATCTCAGGCAAGGGATTTACCTACGCCGAGGGCTCGGCCGAGTTGAAGTATATGGTAGAGCATGCCAATGGCAGCGGTGAGTCGTTGCACGGGGTGCTACGCCGCATAGCCATGGACGAAGCGATGTTCGGCAACGCCTTCATGGAGGTTGTGACCGATGCTAAGCACTCCTTCCTCGCCTTCTACCATATCGATGCCTCACGGTGTCGCGTGGCGTGTGACTCGTCGCACGTTGTCCTCCATCACAACTGGGCGCAGTTTAATAGCACCGAGGCTGTAACACTCCCGCTATATCCGCTTTTTGAGCCTATGGAGGATGGCACACTACGCTCCGTCGTACACTACAAGAGCTACGAGCCTATGTTTTCGCACTACGGCGTGGCACCATACATCGCCGCATTAGATGCCGCAGCTATTGTCTACAAGACCGACCGCTGGAACATATCGCGCATAGACAACGCCTTTCAACTCTCGGGCGTGATGATGCTCGATGGTGCGGTAGACAACGAAGAGGAGGCCGACCGCGTTGTGCGCCTTGCGGAGGAGAAGTTTGCCGGCAATCCGGGGCAGGTGCTCTTCGTGCTGCGCGACAATGCCGAGGGTGACAACTCGCGCTTCATCCCCATCAACACCTCGACCGATGGCGACTGGCACACGTTGCACACCGTAGCCGAATCGGACTTGGTCGTCGCACACTCGTGGTTTCGCTCGCTCAGCGGCTTAGATTATGCCTCGGGCTTCTCAACAGACCGTATACTTCAGGAGTATGAGGTGGCCCTGAACACCGTAATCTTACCCATTCAGGCACAATTGTTAGAGCCCATACGAGCCATAATATCCTCTCTGCTTGGCATAGATGCCTCGTCGCTCGACATCGTCAACCGCCCGCCTTCGCGCTCAAAGCCCCTATATATGCGTATATGGGAGGCTCGCCGTGCCGATGGTCTCGACTACGACGAGAGCGACCCCGAACAGCAGCACTTCCTTGCCGAGATAACGAAGTATAACATACGTTCAATCGAGTAGACTATGAAGACGTTAATCACACCTGAAGAGGTTATGAGGCTTGCGTTTAGCACCGATGAGGTGTATAACATAGCCGTTATCACCGACCTCGATATTGCTACTACGGAGGAGCGCTACCTATGCCCCATCGTGGGTCACGAGCTCTACGATAAGCTCCTTGCCGGCAACTATCCGAGCCTGAGGGATGACTACATCGCACCACAGGTCGCAGCATGGACACGCTATATCGTCGAGCCCCTCTTGGCATCGCGCTGCGACGTATGTATGGCAACAAGTAACTCCTCAGCCGATAACGAGGCTACCACGGAGCGTTGTCGCTCGCTACGCCTCAGGGCTCGAACACTCTCACGCGCTCTCGCCGAGCATCTCAACACTCGGGCTACAGACTACCCCGAGTACAACCCCGACAAAAACCCCTTAAATCGTTGTTCTATAGATGGAAATATTGTTCAAGTATATTAGTGCCACGCTCGCCGCTATCGTGGCTACACTCTGCCCCGTAGCACCCCTCGTCGCTACGGCCCTGCTCTTCGTCGCCATCGACTTCTGCACGGGCATCGCCGCCTCACGTGCTGTGGCTCGGCGCGAGGGGCGGGAGTGGTGGCTGGAGAGCCGCAAGGCATGGCGCACGGTGGCCAAGGCCGGCTTTGTAGCCATCGCCATCGTCATGATGTGGATTGTCGACAGCTACATCCTCGGCTTCATGCACCTCAACCTCGCCAACATATTCACAGGCTTTGTCTGTGGCGTGGAGTTGTGGTCGTTCTTGGAAAATGCCGCAACTATCAGCCGTGCACCACTCTTTGAGTGGCTCGGAAGATGGATTAAGCGCCGCGTAGGAGAGGAGGTGGGCGATGAGTAGAGGCCTAAGAAACCACAATCCGGGGAATATACGACACTCAAGGACTCACTTTAAGGGCGAGGTCACACCGAGCCGCGATGCCGAGTTTAAGGAGTTTTCATCCATGAGCTATGGATATCGAGCTATGTTTGTGGT
>JAFVWO010000044.1 GCA_017501625.1 Alistipes sp. | reverse complement strand
TAGCGGTCGGGGTCTAAGAACTTGCCGCTTTCGACGGTATGTGGCCACCAGTCGGCAACATCGGAGTTGGCCGTAAGAGCGTGACACACCCATATGACATTATCGCGCCTCTGGTTTAGCTCCCCAAAGGTGTCGTATGCAATCTCCACCGAGGGTAGCACCTCACCCGATTCGAGCACTAGCGGTGCGTTATGTTTGTATAGCCCTCGCATACTATATCGCCTCCAATGCCTGTTCGTAGTCGGCGATGATATCCTCGACATTCTCCAAGCCGAGCGATATGCGTAGCAGCGTAGGTGTTATGCCCGCAGCGCGCTTCGCCTCGTCCGACAGCTGCTTGTGTGTGGTCGATGCCGGATGTGTTACCACCGATATGGAGTCGCCAATCATCGTCATATTACCCGACAGACGCAGGCTCTCGACAAACTTTATGGTGCTTTCGAGCGTGCCTTTCAGCTCGATGGTAAGCACGGCCGATGCTCCGTGGCGGAAATACTTCTGTGCGAGCTTATGGCTGGGATGGTCGTCGAAACCTACGAAGCTGACACGCTCCACCTTGGGGTGGTTGCGGCAATACTCGGCAAGCTTATATGTCGACTCCACTTCGTGCTTTACACGTAGCGACAGGGTCTCCAAGCCGAGCATCATAAGATAGGCATCGAAGGGCGAGGGGCAGCATCCGAAGTCGCGCATACCGTCCACACGGCACTTGACGATGAATGCCTGCTTGCCAAAGGCCTCGTATAGGTTTAGTCCGTGGTAACCCTCCGAAGGGCCATCTATGGCCGGGAACTTACCACATCCCCAGTCGAATTTACCGCCATCGACGATAACACCTCCCATAGCCGTGCCGTGGCCGTTAATCCACTTTGTGGCCGAGTCGGTGATGATGTCGGCACCCCACTCAAAGGGATTACACAGATAGCCGCCTGCACCAAACGTGTTATCTACGATGAGGGGTATGTTGTGTGAGTGTGCCACCTCTGCCAGAGCCTCGATGTCGGCAACACGACAGGTGGGGTTACCCATCGACTCGACAAACAGAGCGCGTGTATTCTCGTCGATAAGAGCCTTCATATCCTCGGCCGAGTCGCTGGCCGCCAAACGACACTCTATGCCGACGTTGCGCAGCGATATGACAAATTGGTTGTGTGTGCCGCCGTAGAGATATGGCGAGGCCACGATGTTCTGTCCCGCATTGGCGAGGGCTGTTACGGTGAGCAGTATTGCCGACATTCCCGATGCTGTTGCCAGTGCCCCCACACCGCCATAGAGAGCCGCTATGCGCTCCTCGTAGGCTGCCGTGGTAGGGTTGTGCAGACGTGTGTAGATGTATCCCGCCTCGCTTAGCGTGAAGAGGTTTGCGGCATACTCGCACGTGGGAAAGTGATAGGCTGCCGTGGGGTGTATGGCTATGCCTCGTGACTGCGACGCATCGACGTGATAGCCGCCGTGTATTTGAAGTGTTTCGAAATGGAGTTTTCTATCTGCCATAGTTGTATGGTTATTGCGTTATGTTCCAATATAAGTAAATAGTGTGGCCTGCACCCCTTGGGAGGTGTCGCCGAATATGAAAATCTGTCGGGATATAGCGGTACGTAACCGCCAAGTGAAGTAAGATGCGCCTAACGGCACATTCGCATGTGCATACCTCCGATGATGATGCCTGCCCCATGGGTCGAGGCGATGACATTGACCGTTGTGATATGTATCTGCGTGTTCATAAGTAGTGTTCTAGGTAGCGCAAAGTTACTAATTATTTATTAATTTGCAAAAAAAATAGTATCTTTGTACGTCAAACATACAGTGACGTGATATGAAACAAGTATTGGATATCTCATACGAGCACTTCGAGTCGCTCGAACACCTCGACACTCTCGATGCTCGGCTTGTGGCCGAAGCCCGTAGTGCCACGGCTACGGCCCATGCCCCCTACTCGCACTTCCGTGTAGGAGCTGCCGTACGTCTGCGCAGCGGTCTTGTGTTGCGCGCCTCGAACTTCGAGAGCGAGGTATATCCCGCAGGTCTGTGTGCCGAGCGTTCGCTGCTCTTCTATGTCGAGGCCAACTACGCCGACGACCCCATCGAGGCACTCGCCATTGCCTCGCAACCATCTATCAGGGAGTGTTATCCTTGTGGTCAGTGCCGCCAGGTTATAGTGGATGTGGAGCGCAGACAGCAGAGCCCGATACGCGTGATTATGAGTGGTGCGGGCTCGGCGTCGGTGGTCGATAGTGCAGAGAAGTTATTACCCTTTACCTTTAAGTTATAGAGCGCTTCAAGAATGTTTACGATAGACGATATACTTTACGTGGACAACC
>JAFVWO010000043.1 GCA_017501625.1 Alistipes sp. | reverse complement strand
CGAACATACGCTCGACGGACAACTTTGTGCTCTTCGATGTTGCCAAGAACTCGTCGGGCCAGGAGCGCTCTACGGAGCTTACGCTGAGCTATGGCGACGAGCGCAGGACGGTGACCGTTGTGCAGAAGCCGTTTCTCGAGCCCCTCAGCTTAGTGATTGAGTCGGTAGATGCTACGTCGGTGACCATTGCCGTTACGGCGCGCGACGAGGCGACTACGTGGATTGGTCAGATTGTGGGTCGCGAGTGGTTCGAGGCCTACGACGAGGAGCAGATCTTCAACGAGGACTATGCCTACTACTCGTCTCAGGCTGCCGAGGCGGAGATAGAGCTCGAGGAGTATCTCTCGCAGATTCTTAGTCGCGGCTCGCACAAGGGTATACGTATGGCTGGCCTCGACGTCGAGTCGGAGTATGTCGTATATATCTACGGTATGGATACGTCGGGCCAGAAGACCACGTCGCTCTACTACGAGGCGTTTACTACGACGCCTCCATACGCGGGCAACGACGTTACGTTCGATATAAGTGTCGAGTTAGACCGCGCGCTGGCAAATATCTCGATTAAGCCTTCGCACGAGGGTGTGGCCTACTACCACAATATCACCACACGCGAGCACTTCGAGAGGTGCGGCAGCGATATCGACGCGCTGGCGAAGGATGTGGTGGCTGCGGCTCTGGATAACTATCTCTACTGGGAGTATACCGAGGAGGAGTTCTTTAATTACAACACTTCGTATCGTGCCGATGTCTATGAGTTTGAGGGTATCGCTAACACCGAGTATGTAGTCTTTGCCTTTAAGTGGGACGAGCGTCTTGAGCCGCTTAGCGAGGTCTCTTATGCGTGGTTTAAGGTCGACGATATCCCACCATCGGACAACAAGCTCGCGATGACGATTACCAACGTCACACAGACCACGTTCGATATCGAGGTGACCACCACGAATAACGACCCTTACACCATCTTTGCAGTGCCTACGTTGGAGATTGCGAAGATGACTACCGATGCGCAGATACTCAGCTATCTTATCGCAAACTATGGCGTTTCGGAGCTTGAGGTTAACCAGTGTGAGGGCCCTGTGAAGGGTACATTTAGCGGCCTGGAGCAGGATACCGATTATGTCGTGCTGCTCTTTGGCTACGAGGCGGGCGTTGCCACTACGTCTATGGTGCGCCAGAAGATACATACAGCCGTAGCGGGCGATGTTGAGGCTTGCCTATATACGGTTGAGGTTACGGAGATTGGCGATCGCGAGGCACACGTGTCGATTACGCCGTCGGACTACAGCGTATGGTACTACTGGAATGTGTTCGAGGCTACGACCACCGAGGAGCAGATTAAGGAGTATATCCTCGACCTATATAACACATACTACTACGCCGACTACTGGGAGTTTAGCTACTACGAGGTTACGCAGGGTGGCGTGAATAGCTACATCTTGCAGCTACGCCCAGCGACAAACTACAAGGTGGTGGTAGTGCCTATGAATCCGAATAAGTTTGAGTACACAGGCTCGGTGCGCTACGTCGGAGAGTTTACCACCGAGGAGGCTGTGCTGGCCGATATCGATATTACGGCGGGCTTCGACGCCTACTACGATGGCGACGAGGTGTATGCCCTCGAGCCCGACTATTTGAGTAGCTTCCAGGGTTGTGCCGTGCTGCCTATGTACGTAACTATCGAGGGCGAGTACTCGCGCTTCTTGTACACCATCTTCAACTACGTCGAGGGCCTTGAGGATGAGGCGACGTATGGCGACGATATTCTGCTCGATACCCTCTATGAGGTGGGTGCCTACTGGACGCCAGCATACTTCCGTGGCGAGTGGGAGAAGGATTTGATGATTGCCGCCGTAGCCTTCGATACGG